>NZ_JAPEID010000025.1:0-77795 GCF_028823755.1 Vibrio sp. VP6 | reverse complement strand
TTTTGCAAAAAAACTTTCAACCGTTCATTAATCCATCAAAACGCCGAAATTTGCATATTTCTTCGTCACATTTGAGACATATCACAGCAATTGGTTGGAAAAACACCAACCATATACGTAAGATTCATGTGTCTATTCTGTTAAATAGACAATCGATCTCTTTATTATCTATATGTAGTAATCAAAATGACGTCTAAAAAAAATCTGATCCTATCTGCCGGGCTGGCCGTCATTGGGGGAGTGCTATTCTCTCAATTCGCTATTCCACCAGCTTTGAGCTTTCTTATCGGTGTTGCCGCTACTGCTTTTCTATTTTCATTTTCTAGCCAAACACCATCTATTCAACCAACGGAATCTGATCCTTCAACTAAAACGCTGTATGTCGGTAACCTTCCTTACAAAGCAAATGAGAGTCACGTTCGTGATTTATTTGCAGAGTATGGGCAGGTATTTGCTGTGCGCTTAATGAAAGATAAACGCACAGGTAAAAGAAGAGGGTTTGGTTTTGTCGTTATGGCCGCTGCTGATGCAGAACCGGCTATCGCGAAGTTAAATGAAAGGGAATATATGGAGCGAACACTTAAAGTTCGTATTGCTAACGATCCGAAACACCCAGATGGCGATAAATCTGAACTGGATTAAATCCTAATTTCGCCAAACAAATGTTCAGTGCATCTTCTTGCCAAGGAGGTGCGCTGGCAAAGATTCGTTTTATCCCTTCTTCTTTCTCTTCAAGCTCGCCACAAGACAGTAATGCTTTAACCCGGCGCGCTATCGCCTCCCCAGAATCAATCAAAACGACGTTGCTACCCAGCACTTGCTGAATTTCGTTTTTGATTAGTGGGAAGTGTGTACAACCAAGTACAGCGACGTCTACTTTATTGCATAACGGCGATAAGATACTTTTCAGTTCATCCAAAGGAACACTTTCACCACGTAGCTTTTCTTCTGCCATATCAACCAAACGCGTCGAACCTAGCAATTCAACTGGCTTACCTTGTGCAAAATCGCGGATCAGTTCATGAGTGTATTGACGAGTGACGGTCGCAGGCGTTGCGATTAACCCTACTCCCTGAGTCGCTAGTAGGGAGGCTGGTTTGATGGCAGGCACGACGCCAACAACTGGCACTGATAAGTTGTCACGCAATGACGGCAATACGATTGTACTGGCAGTATTGCACGCAATGACGACGATATCGATGTGATGCTTTGCTACCAATGCGGAAACCAGCTGATTGACGCGCGAGACAAGCACATTCTGATCGAGTTCGCCGTAAGGATAAGCTTCGTTATCGAACAGATAGAAGTAGTCTAAGTGTGGAAGGAGTTGGTGAATTTCTTGGAAAACTGACAGTCCGCCGACACCGGAATCAAACACTAGAACTTTTTTCTTACTTGATGCTCGCACGAGTCTTACCTGATGAATAGAGACTCGGCGATCATACTGGTTAGATTTGTTTTGGCAATGCTTTAGCGTGGTATCTTTGATGGCTAAATCGCTCCCCTATTTCCACTTCAAGCTTAGTCAGTTCTATATGTCCTTGAAATGAAGGGGTTGATGTCACCAATGTGTGGAACTCACCATTTTCTCCACATGGATCAATATGACGTGGTAATGACTCGATTAATACTTGGTCATACCAACGACCACACCATGCTGGAGCAAGTACCTTTCCATCAATGGTAATCAACATAGTTTTAATTCCACGTTCTATGACTTCCATCGCTAAGCTCAAACTATTCTCCCCTAAGAGAGGAAAGACACATTCCCATCCTGCTGGCTCAATGTAGCTACGTCGATAGTCGGCGATACCATTGCAGAACATATCGCCAAATGCGACAGCTTCTACGTTTAGACCACTACTTTGTAATGCATTAACGATGGTCGATTGATAAATGTCGTTACTTGGAAAGACTTCAGGTAGCTCGATAGTAATGAGCGGAAGAGCAAGTAAGTCTGCTTGCATTTGCACGACCTCAAGCGGCGTTGCTTGGAAAGGGACTTCTTTCCCTACGTAAGTCGTGTACAAACCGACAACTTGATAATTTGGATTCTCGTTAAGGCGCTCAAGCGTTAATGTCGAATCTTTACCACTCGACCAGCTGATTACGACACGTTTTGGTTTCGTCATTTTGTTTTCCAGCCATTTTCTGCACACCAATAATGATAAAGACCGCCAATAAGGCGGCCTTTGTTGTATCAAACGCAATTAGAATCGGTAGTCAGCGGATACAAAGTACTGACGCCCAGGAGTTGCGTAACCTGAGTACATCTCGTAGTTTTTATCGAAAGCGTTGCTTAGTTTTGCGTTGATGTCCCAACTTGAGTTTACAGCGTAAGAAGCGGTGAAGTTCCATAGGCTGTAGCTCGGTAGTCTTGTACTACCATTAAAGCGCTCACCTTGGTAAAGATACTGCGAACCCAACGTCCATTGGTCAAATGTCGCATAAGCATTCCACTTGGCACCGCGCTTGGAGCGGTATGCTAGTTGGGTATCTTCTGCACCAGACTTGTCGACAGGATCTTTGTAATCTAGGTAGAACTCATGAGAGACAATATCAGTATCGAGTTTAACTTCTAGTTCGATACCTTTAATCTCAGCTTCACCAATGTTTTGCATGCCCGCACCTTTCCAGATCAGCATGTTTTCAATTTGGTTGTAATACCCAGTTACAGTCCAATCAACAATCGATGCCACACCAGATAACGACAGTTCCGTGTTTTTTGACTCTTCTGGCTTTAAGTTCGGCATTTCATAGCCAGGGTAATACAAATCAACAAAGCTAGGCGCACGGAATGCAGTGCCGTGGCTCAGCGTTAATTCGTATCCTTCGTAAACTCTCCAACCTGCTGCGGTTTGCCACGTAGTGTTGTTGCCAAACTGGTTGTTTTCATCATTACGTACGCTGGCTTCGAAGGTCCATGCATTCAATGCATATTGAGCAATTGCGCTGATGCCAATGTTTGTTCTTGGGTTCTTCTCTGGGTTGTAGTCTTTCGCTGGTCCCCAGTCACTTGGTGCAAGGTAGCCTTTTGCTAACTTCTCATTACGGTAATCTAAGCCGCCCCCAATACTCAGTTCATCATTGATGCTGTATGAGTTTAGCCAAATTGCATTGAACTGTTCGATGGCCACGTGATCGCCGGTCGACTTACTTTGGCCCGATTTAAGGTCATAGTTGTCTTGTTGACCGTAAGCTAACTTCAACTCAGAAGTGTAAACATCTTTAGAATACTCAAGTGACAAATCTGCACCTACGTATTCCACTTCACCCGTTTTCTTTTCGTGCTTATCTACTGTTCCCCACCCAGGATTGCCATAACTGCTGTTGTCATAGTCGTATTCGTTGCTGTATGTACTAAAGCCTACGTAACCAGAAAAATTATCAGAAAAGTTTTGCTGGTAACCTAATTTAAGGTTCAACGTTTCAAATCCGTGCTCATCGCCATCATTCAAACCCGGCAAAGGTTTAACGTTAAAACCATCCGTTTTCTCGTAACCTAATACCCCTTTGATGTGCTTACCTTCACCTACAGGTTTAGATACGGCAAACGTGCCTTTTTTATGATTGTTGGAGCCATAACCAGCCGACACTCGGCTTGCATCATCATCAATACTTGCTCGAGTAATAATGTTGATTACGCCGGAAATCGCCTCTGAGCCATAGATAGATGCGCGTGCGCCGCGAATGTAGTCGATACGTTCAATAGAGTTGATTGGAAATTGGTTGAAATCGATACCGCCCATGATTGCGCGAGGCATACGTACACCATCAACCAAAACCAACACTTGGTTGGCACTGCCACCGCGAACAAAAATCGATGCGCTTTGGCCACGGCCACCATACTGAGCAACCTCAATACTAGGCAAAGTACGGAACACATCAAACAAACTGTCGGCTTGCTGACGGCGAATATCTTCTTTCGTTACTGTCACGGTTTGAGCTAGAACAGCACCATCGATTTGCTTGAATCGATTCGCAGTAACTACGATGGTTTCGTCAACAGAAATTTCTTGGGCCTGTAGATAAGAGACAGGTGAAAGCAGCGATGCCAGGGTGATCGCCAATGCGGATTTTTTCATTATATTGTCCTAAATCGCGTAATTCCTTCCGAGCCCTGCCTCCTTAGGCAGTCCAGTGCTATGGCTCAGTTGCTAGCAGGTATTCGGACTGAAGAGCGAGGTTTACACCACCTAGTTGCTCGACTTCCCACATAAACTAATGCAGTGTCGTGATGAGCGTTCGTTCTCTTTTACCGCTGCGCGTCAGTTCTGGATTTTCACCAGATTCCCATTTCAGCCATCTAGATTGCTAGATGCCACCAGCTTGAGGCAAATATTATTCAGCTATTGATTATTTGTCCAGCCAATATTGCCCATAGAAATTGTAACGTTTTGATTAATTTTGCTTTCTCCTCAACCTGTACGCACTATCTTTAAATCAATTCCCGTACAAAACTGGACATCCTATTGAGATTGAATAAAATCTGCGCTCTTAAATTGAATGCACCATAAAAGGTAAGATCATGGCTACTCTTGATGTAAATCCACAACGCTACCAAGAACAACTGGCTGAAAAAGTCGAACGTCTCACTGATATGTTCGCGCCATACAACGTGCCAGAACTGGAAGTGTTTGAATCACCAGAGCAGCATTACCGTATGCGTGCTGAGTTCCGTGTTTGGCATGAAGGTGAAGACCTGTACTACATCATGTTCAACCAAGAGACTCGTGAGAAATACCGCGTAGACCAATTCCCAGCAGCCAGCCGTCTGATCAACGACTTGATGCCGCTATTGGTTGAAGCGATGAAAGACAACGAATCCCTACGCCGTAAACTATTCCAGGTGGATTTCCTATCGACGCTAAGCGGTGAGATTCTGGTTTCTCTGCTTTACCATCGTCAATTAGATGAGGAATGGATTGAAAACGCGAAAGCGCTGAAACAGCGCCTCAACGACGAAGGTTTCAACCTCAACATCATTGGCCGCGCACGTAAGATGAAAATCATCCTAGACCGTGACTACGTGATCGAAAAGCTGGACGTAAATGGCCAAAGCTACATCTACCAGCAAGTTGAAAACAGCTTCACCCAACCGAATGGCAAAGTAGCAGAGAAGATGTTGGAATGGGCGGTTGACTGTACTCAAGAGAGCACTGGCGACCTACTAGAGCTTTACTGTGGTAACGGCAACTTCTCGTTAGCATTAGCGCAAAACTTCGACCGTGTACTTGCTACTGAGCTTGCTAAGCCTTCGGTAGAATCAGCACAATACAACATTGCAGCGAACAAGATCGACAACGTACAAATCATCCGTATGTCGGCAGAAGAATTTACAGAAGCAATGGAAGGTAAGCGCGAATTCCGTCGTTTAAAAGACAATGGTGTCGACCTGAAGAGCTACAACTGCAACACGATTTTTGTCGATCCACCACGTGCAGGTATGGATGTGGATACGTGCAAAATGGTGCAAGGCTACGAGCGCATCATGTACATCTCTTGTAATCCAGAAACACTAAAAGAGAACTTGGACATTCTAAGCGAAACTCACAATGTGACGCGCTTTGCTCTGTTCGACCAATTCCCTTACACCCACCACATGGAAGCTGGCGTGATGCTAGAGCGCATTAAATAAGGGATTCAAAGGTTTTTAATTGTAGGAAAAAACACCCTGGGTACGGCTTGGGGTACGGGAGCATCTAAAATGCTCGATTGCTATGATTGGATTTGATGTCAACGCCACCAGCTTTGCTCGTGGCGTTTTATAATGTATGCAGACTGATTTAAAACTTTAAGTTTAAGGCTGTTTGATCTGGTGCAGAAAACATACTCTTTTCATCCAGCTTAGATTTCAATTCTTGTATCTCCTCTTTCGCTAGCCTCAACTCCTCACTGAGTTGCACAATCTTATTGTTCTGTAAGGACACTATTTCTTGTTCATCTGCCAATCTTTGACGATTCTGCATCTCTGTAAGCGCACCATTAACCAGTGACTCTAGTGTCTCTTTATAAGATTTATCTCCAGATAGTTTTTTAAGGTTCAGCTCAAACTCAGCACTAAGCTCAAAGCTGTAATACTTCTTGCCATTTTGCTTCGCTTTATCCCTGTTGCTTTTTTTTAGCCATGCAGTATTTAAACGTCGCCACCTTTCTCGACCTTCAGCACTACTATGAAGTGCTTTTACTAATTTATCGAATCGATACCTAATAGTTTTTTCTTCGTAAATGTGTGACAAAGAAAAGTAGTGGTCCTGAATTATAGGAACTGTATCAAATTTCTTAAGGTAACCATCTAGCCAAGCAAGATGTACATCGTTTTTAAAGCTAAACCCTTTGAGTCTGTTCACAATTATCTGCTAACCGTATCCATCAAATAGTTATAATATTATGCACTTTTATATGACTCTGTCTGAGGACTATGTCACATGACATAGTCCACTTTTCTGATATAAATACCATTCAAATACGACTTTAATAAGAGTTTAACGTTGAAATCTATACTTTATAGCCATGTAGCCCAATTGAGCCCCGAGTCAAAGATGCTTCTACTTTTGATGTATCAAGACGCGGATAATCACAAAAAATACAGCAAACCACTCTTGGATATGGTTAAGCAATATGGTGTGAGTAAAACTCAAATTTTGAAGGGCCTGGCTCAGCTTAAAGAGCTCAGAATTGTTGAGCCAATGACAGATACAACAGAGCTTAAAAAGCCAGGAAGGCCAATTTCAAGTTACCAGATAAATCTTGGATGTTTTGATTCCCGGGCTCAAACTGTAGAAGTGGATTTAGCATCTTTTATTGTGGATAGAATACAAAAACTATACCTAATCAAATCCAGAAAACTAACATTAGCAAACCGCCTTTTATTGATACTCTTGATTAGTAAAGCGAACGAAGCAGGAACCGTAGATTCTGTTAGTTCTCGTGAATTGTCTCACTGGATGGGATGCACTGAAAATCGAATTCAATCATTAGTAAGGAAGTTAAGACAAAGTAACTTGATATCTCATTATATCCCAGGGATATGCCACAAACTTATCGGCAAACATAAAGCTGTGTACTTTTTGAACATGGAAATGCTTGGTGGTTATCAAGTTAAAATTAATACGATCTTGGATGTACGCTCAAAAGACACGTTAGCTTCTCTGATCAACTTTAACGCACAACACGCTGTAGACAGATCTTCCGGGTTAAGTGGGAGATCACTAGAAGGGTTTGCTTACTATTTAGTGAGCCAGCAACAACTAACGACCAGCATAATGTTCCAAATCGATTATCGTCTTGAGAAACACTTCATTAGCCTAATAAATCAAGGGGAGCCTAGATTGACTCAGAGCAACTTTTACCGAAAAGCCATTGATGGACTGTTTGATAAAATGGATGCTGAGCACTGTTACATCCAACAGTTACTTAACTATATGTCATCTCGAGCAAAACAAATTAGTGAAAGCATCCTTCATATGCAAAAACAAAATGTTGCTTTGAAACAGTGTCGCTATGAACTCAGATACAAGTCAGAGCACGAGAGAATCTTACTTTGCATCCCTTAATTTTTATCAGAGTAACTTTTACAAGTTTTGAAGCCACAGGAAGCCTTATTGAACAAAGATACGTGGCTGGAGGAAGGGAGTGAAAAACTGTCGGTAATAATAGTATTTATATGAATCTTATCTAATTAATTACAACAACCTATCTACCTATTGAGAACACTAACCAATAGGAATGATAGAAATGAACAACAACTGTACAGACAAACGTTACATCAGCGGTATGCTGCTAAGCTGCAACTCGAATAACGGTCCTCTTGACAATAACTACTTAGCCTCAATAAAACGGACTTTCGATTATGCACTAAGCCAATACCCTCGAACCCGGCTAATGCGATTTGATTTACATTACCCAGATGGTTATCCGGTTAACGGGGTAACTGGCAAACAGATTACTAAGTTCCAAGAGTCCTTCAAAGCAATCATGTGTGCTTATCTAAAACGCAAGAAGCACAACCGACACTCTAAGCCACGATTTATCTGGTGCAAAGAGGTCGTCACTTCAGTGTATCCTCACTATCACGTAGCCGTATTGCTAAATGGTGATGTTTTTCAAGGAATAGGACCGTACGATGACCTTACGGGTGAATACGTTTCAGGGATGGTCGCTAAGGCTTGGGCAAGTGCAATCGGTATTACGGTCGGGCAAGCAAGTGGTGCGATTTTTTTCCCTAATAACGGTACTTATGAAATCAATAAGCGACTAGATACGGAGACTTTTTACAACCAATACAATCAGGCTTTTTACCGTGTCAGCTATTTAGCAAAACTTGAAAGTAAGCCTTTTGGGGATAAAGGAAAAAACTTCCACAGCAGTTGCAAGTGAGAAGACAAAAAAGAAAGGCCCCTACGGGCCTTTCTGTCACCTAATCCGTCGTATAGCGGTACTCCCCTTCGCTAGAGTAGATATCAATCTCTAACACGCGACAGCGAGTTGTAGTGACGTAACCTGTCGAGTCACCATACTCCAAGTCGACAGATGGATATGGGTGCCATACCACACCACTCGTAGTGTTACTGCTTGAGGGCTTCTTATAGTCTGGGTTGCTGAGATTTTTCAGTAACTCATCTGATTGGCTGTATTTATTCTTGTTAACAGTCACCTTCGGCATCTCTGGCCAGGCAACTTCGCAGTTGCCTCGATTCACCTCAATTTTGTAGATAGTGGTGAAATCAAACAGAGAGGTCACAAATATTTTCGTTTTGGTTCCCCATTGAGTATTGATGTCTTTGTATTCCACTTTGTAGCCTTCAGCTGACGCATTAAAGGCCAATAGCACTGACAGTGCTGTTGTAAGCACAATTGGTTTCATGAGAAGTATCCTTTGAACAGTTATTCAATGAGTTGATATTAAAAGGTGGTTGCGACAACTTATGTCGAAGAGAGGTTGGCTTTGAGAGATGTAACCGTAACGGTGCTTATCTACCAGCCAAAGAGATAGCGTAAACTGCCTAAGCATGCCCCTAGCGCACCGCCTATAATTTTGCCCAGCTGCTTGCCCGTAGTGCCAAACACACTTCCTATTTCTTCGCCGTATTGCGCACCTTGAGTCGTCGTGTCGAAGATTGCCTCCCACAAACTAAGACTGGTTTTTTTGTTGTAATCGCTGGCATCGTTGTCTTTCCAATTCTCATGTCGAGGGGAAAGCGTGCGATTCGCCAGTAAGAGCCGTTTATTTTTTGGTAAACGTTCAACAATCAAATACAGCAACTTGGAAAGGTTATAGGGCCGTTGCTTGGCCAATCCATCACAGTGCCCCGCAACGTAGTAGACGGGCTTTAGATACACCCCTGTTGCGCGTAATACGCGTCGATGAACCGAGCGCACCATGGTTTCAAGATAAGTTTTCGACACAGGTGTCGGTGTATTGTTTTCGTAGTCCCAGGATTGATTTCCTTTTAACGCATTATCGGCTTGATTAATGGCGATAATTAAACGGTGCTGTGCGTCTTCGCCTAATGCTGGAATAAGCACATCATTAATCAAGGTGATAGGTGTGCCTAAATCGCGTGAGCCACCATCAAGAATCACAAGTACCAGGTCAATCACGAAACGGTTCTGCTCATCTCTCGCTCTCAGCGTATTTTTCAATAAGCGGGCATGGCGCTTGTCTTCTTCGATGCCATCCCCCAGACCAGGACTATCCCAAAGAATGAGGTTGTTCAGACGATATTGCGTAACACCCTGAGTGTGCGGTTCACACCCAATGCCCACTTCTGCAACGCCCATGTCAAAGAGAGCGTTAATCGTTGAACTTTTTCCTGCTCCGGTGGCTCCTGTAATGAGGATGTTGAGCTCGGTGGCTCTCATTTGTTTGAGGTTATCGAGTAACTTGGTGCGAGTACGCTCATTGAGGGATGCCTGGCGTATCTCGCTTTCAAGCGTAGTGAAAAGATCGTGCTGTTCGGACATAAGTGCTCCTTAGTTAGCGTCCGGAAAAATTACAACTAGCTACCTCCTTATGACGAACAAATCATGAGGACAGAAAAATGAGACTAATTCGACTAAAAGAAGTGCTGGATAATACAGGTTTGAGCCGTGCGTATATGTACAAACTCATGGCAGAGGGTAAGTTCCCTAAATCGGTATCACTGGGCTTTCGCAGCGTGGCTTGGGTAGAAAGCGAAGTACAAGACTGGATATTAGAAAGAGTGGCAGAACGAGATGAGCGATTGGGTTTGCCAATGCTAGAACAAGAGGCAGTGGCTTAAGCAATTTTTGTGGTGCATTCCTCTTTTGTAATGCTCCAGACCTCATCACCAAACCCGCGTAACCATCGATCGAGCTGAAGTGAGTCAATCACCGTTGCCGTCACTTGATATCCACCATCGATTAATTCCACGTGCTGATCGATCGACAGCGGCGTTTCGAGTAAGTGATAACCGCTTTCTCTGCCAATACAAAACGACAGTCGTATTTCCTCCCCTTCACCAAAGTAAAAACGCCCATCTAAATCATACCGCTCCAAGTCAAAATCACTTGGATAAGCAAAATCAAACGTAGAGATGTTTGCTTTATGGATACGATGCAACGCCAAAGAACGCTCGTTGGTGTGACCGCGAAAACGGCACACGAGATACAGACGGCTTCCTTGTTGCGCTAACCCCAATGGCATCACCTCTTTGCTCTTCTGCTCTAGATTGGCATTGGTATAACAAAGGGACAAATAACGATTATGGAAGAGAGCGTAACTGACCTTCTCAAAAATCTCATTGTCGATGTGGGGAGGAAGCAACGGTACGCTCTCGCTAACAAAGCGCACTTTCTTTAGCCATTGACGCTCTTTCACATTGCTGGTGGAGGGAAATAGGTGTTGCTTGGCGTCATTGAAAACCGTGTCGAGAGTTTTCATCAAGTTTACAGGGAGAAGATAACGCAGATAATTTTCCGCCAAGCTCAATAAAACCGCCTCTTGTGGACCGTGTGAGAGCAAATGGCGCGAGCGACGACTATAGCCAAAAGGCTTGTCGCGCATATCCACGTCGACATCATCAAAGAACTGAGCGATATCGGTGAGATTACGTTGAATGGTTCGCTCTGAACGCACAATACCCACTTCACTCAGTTGCTGCTGGATCTCTTTGGCTGTGATTTTGCGACTGTTCGGAATGCGCTTATAAATCTCAAGAACCAGCTGGATGTAATGCTGAGAGCGATTAAGCTTAGTATCGTTCATAGATGGCTTTATTTTTAGGCGCACGAACTATCACCCATACAAGAGACGAGTAAAGACAATGAGCTAACGAATTGATTAAAGAGAGTTTACGAGGCGCTGCGTTGACTTATGTCGCAGCAGTTTTGCGAGGAAATAAAGAAAGCAGCGGACACGGCAAAGCGCCGTGTCCGCTTACCATCATTAACGGTGACGGTTCACCAAGCTTTGAATGGCATCGTCACTATAGCCACGACTTTTAAGCTCCTGGCGAGCAGCCCCAATGGCCCATGTACCGCCTGAACGATTGGCAATAGTGCGCGCTAACTGATCATCACTCTTACGAGCAGCATCCGCTTGCGCTTCTTTCATATCACCGTACGTATCAGAAGCCATCTTCGCTCCCGCTTGTGCGCCTGCTTTAGCAAGCTTTCCAACGTTGTCCCAAAATCCCATTTGGTTATCCTTCTTATTAAGTGGTCAGTTCCCATGCATAGTACGAATTGGTGCGTTAACTTATGTCGTACCGGATAAGGTTTGTCTTAAAAATGAGCGAGCTAGCCAGTATCCTGAAACCTCAACAGAGGGACCTCTCATGCAAGACACTCAACACCAAGAACATTACAGTGAGCAATCCTTTTGGGATAAGCTCAAACGCTACGCCAAGAAAGCTGGTCGTGAGGTTATTGAAACGGCCTTGCTCCTTTACTACTGTGCGAAAGACAGCGATACGCCACGTTGGGCGAAAACCGCAATACTGAGTGCGCTGGGTTACTTTGTCTTACCTATTGATGCCATACCCGATGTATTGGTAGGAGTTGGCTATAGTGATGACATTGGTGTGTTGATGGCAGCTTTGGCTTCGGTAGGGGCGCATGTAAAACAAGAACATAAGCAAGAAGCAAAGCAACAGGTGGAAGTCTGGCTAGATTTATAAAAAGTTAATGAGAAATCTGAATGTCGTCGTAACACTCCCATTCGACGTACTGAAGAAAGTTTTGCTCCCACATTTGATACAGCTCATCGAAACCTGGAGAGCGAATGCTTTGCCATCCCGTGGCGACGGTAAAAGCGACTTGATTGCCAAAGTCAAAATCAATGCATCGCTCTAACTCCGGATAATAGCTCCCCATATACGCAAAATCGGTAATGTAGAGAATATCAACCGTTTTACCATTCACAATGTTGAGGCCAATCTCAACCGGATGATATCCCCCTTCTTCCGCGCTATAGCTTTTGTCTCGAAAATGGATAGAGAGGGCATGGCTGGTGGACTGTGTTGATTCCATTGAGGCATGACAATGTTGGTTTAATAACGTCAGAAGCTTATTAGAAACAGGCAGCACTGACGGCGTAAAATTCAGTATAGACATAGCTAATTCTCCTAAAAGTGGACGAGGTTAAAACGTGATCATGAGTGGTGTTCATCGAAGGTTTGAATCATCGATAACTGAATGTCATCAAAGAGGGACTGAGTAAGGTGTCGAGAGAGCGCGTTCAGCCAAGTATCTAACAGCGCTTTCACTTGCGGGTGTGCGAGACTTGCAGCACCGCTATCTGGTTGATAACACCAAAGATTGAAGAGATGAAAGTAGAGTTCAGGCTCCATCTCACTCGGTTTGTTTTCCGAATAAGAGAAACTCGCTAAACAGACGACCTGCCAATCTTCACTGGCCGATGTCCGACGAAATTGTATTTCAATGGGATGAAGCCCCTGCCCCGTCTGGTAATAGCGTCTTTGTCGACAGTTCAGGACCATACGTTGAGCTTGTGGAGGAATCGAATAACGTTGAATTACCGAAAGCAATGCTCGATGAAAGCCATCCAACAGTTCCAGTTCACCCGATGTTTTCTGGATCATAGTAGCCCCCTTTCTGCAAAAGAGATGGCGCTATCACCAACCACGATATGATCAAGAACTCGAATGTCCACCAGCGCTAAAGCCTCTTTAAGCCTTTGCGTAATTTGTTTATCGGCTTGGGAAGGAGTGGCATCGCCAGAAGGGTGATTATGAGCAAAGATGAGTGCGGCGGCATTGACTTTTAAAGCCGCTTTGATAACTTCCCGAGGATAAACACTTGCCGAATCAATTGTGCCAAAGAAGAGCTCTTCAAAGGCAATAAGGCGATGCTGATTATCTAGAAACATCACCGCAAACACCTCTCTTTCATGGTGTTTTAATTTGCAAGATAAATAGGTTTTTGTTGCATCGGGATTGCAATATTGATCGCCTCGGAGGGCGCGTGCAGCAAGGATTTCTGCGGCCGCGTCGAGCACCCTGTCCGCCGTAACAGGACCATCAAAATAGTAGTTATTTTCGCGCATAAAAAGCTCCTAAAAATGAAACCGTTGAGGTATGCACGAAGATGATATATATCTGAAATTGTTTTGATTGCTATGGGTCAGCAACGTCAAATCGTGGTATTTTCAGCTGTAAAGTGACACGGATTTGTGTGCTACTCTCATCTTAGACTTGATGCACAATTTTAATGCCGTCAGAGTTTGATTGAGAAAACAAAGAGAAAAGCGCAGAAAGTGACGGTTGTGAGGTATAATCGTCTATCAATCGAAATACGCTTAGTTCTGCTAAAGCAACAAGCCATTCAATCAACAATACGTCGTAATCAGAAAAGAGGAAGCCAATGAGTAAGATAGACATGTTAACCATCCAGGGTTTTAAGTCTATCCGTTCGCTGGATAAGCTACAGCTCAACAACTTAAACGTTCTTATCGGTGCAAATGGCGTCGGTAAGAGTAACTTTGTCAGTTACTTTAGAATGTTGCACGAGTTAGTTGAAGGTCGTTTGCAAGTTTGGACGAGCAAACAAGGTGGCGCTGATCGTGTTTTATCTTTTGGCATAAAAGAAACAAGCTGCTTCTCTTCCACACTCTTTTTTGGACGTAATGGTTACCACGTTGCCTTGGAGCCAACTACAAATGAAGGTTTTACATTTGTTTCTGAGAAAGTTCATTTCAAAGGGGATAGTGTTACTACCTCTCCAGAACTCGGTTCTGGTCACATGGAATCACTGTTGAAAGAGCATACAAAGCCGATTTCAAAGTTTTGCTACAGCTCTATTTCTTCTTGGAAGGTATTTCATTTTCACGACACTAGTGAGACTGCCGCTGTTAAACGGGCTGGTGCAGCTCATGACAACGAATATCTACGTTCAGATGCGAGCAACTTAGCCGCATACTTATTTAAGCTACAGCGTGAAAACTCTGAGGTCTATGCACAAATCTGTAAAACCGTGCGTTTAGCTGTGCCATTCTTTGATGACTTCGTTCTCAAACCTATTCAGCTTGCTTCTGGTGAAGAGCAAATACGCTTACTGTGGAAACAAGCCGATAGTGACTACCCTCTTTGGCCAAGTCAGCTTTCCGATGGCTCTATCCGTTTTATTTGTTTGGTCACAGCTTTATTGCAACCTAACCCACCATCGACAATCATCATCGATGAGCCAGAACTAGGCTTACACCCTTATGCGATAACGCTATTAGGAGCATTGTTACGCAGTGCGTCAAAAAGGATGCAAGTGATCGTATCTACGCAATCCGTTCCACTACTTAATGAATTTGAGTTGGATGATCTTATTGTTGTAGAGCGTGAAGAAGGCGCATCGACATTTAAACGCTTAGATGCTGATAAATTCCGTACTTGGCTAGATGATTATTCGGTTGGCGAGCTATGGGAGAAAAACATCATTGGTGGGAGACCATCAAAATGACCATAGTGCATGTAATTTGTGAAGGACAAACAGAAGAAGCTTTTGTGAAAGAGTTGCTGGTGGAGCCATTCGCCCTTAAAGGCATTTACTTGATGCCAGGGCTTATCGGTCGCCCAGGCCATAAAGGAGGAAACTTCAAGTTTGAACGGCTTGCTCCTGATATCGAAAAGCGTTTGCTAGCAGATCAACAGTGCTATTGCACCACCTTCTTTGATTTCTACGGGTTACCAGAGAGCTTCCCTGGTAAGAATGCCGTCGATGCCAATGCACCTGTCGCTGTTAAGGCTCAAACACTACAAAACGCATTCGCTGAAAAATTGACTGAGAAAATCGGTGCGAACGCTATGCGTCGGTTTATCCCTTACGTGCAGATGTACGAGTTTGAAGCACTGCTCTTCAGCGATCCGCTAAAGATGGCTCAAGGTATGGATAGAGTAGAACTAGAAAGGGTATTTACCGAGATCGCAAACAGCTTCGACTCACCAGAACATATCAATAATAGCCCGCAAACAGCACCAAGTAAGCGCATCGAAAGCCATATTTTCGGCTATGAAAAACCACTTTTAGGAACTTTGGCAGCTTTAGAAGTGGGCCTAGAAACCATGCGTGAGAAATGCCCTTTGTTTGATACTTGGCTAAAAAACATTGAAGCACTGGCTTAACCTAAGTTAAGCCGGTTAGTGAGGCAAAAGTTACTGAATTTCTCTTAACTAAAAAGGATGTTGAGACTCCCAAGAGTTATCCGCCAAACAATACACATAATTGATACCCCAGGATGCGGGCCCCCTTCCATTCTAACCGCTAGTTTCTTATTAGATTTTAAAAATCATGAACCATAGATAGGGGAAGGTAGTTTAGGATATGCTCGAAAAATATGTAGAAACACCCTTTCGGTTATTACAGAAATTTCTTCCTCTTCATAATCATCGACTGGTAGACCTGTCTTTTCATCATAAAGAAAGTCATAAATTTGCTGTTTAACCGCATCACGCGCAGATTCTTTTTGTTGCCAGTTCGACACTTTCAAACGCTCAGCTTTAAGGGTTGCAAGTAGTGAGGTTGCCACTTTCTTGATAGTCACTATTTCTTTTGGTTTTAGGTTCGGTTTGCTCAACAGATCAAAAAGCACCAGAGACTCCTCGTCTAGACCTTCACGCAGAGCTCGTTTCTCCTCTCTCGACAATTCGTCATTCAGAATGAGCAGAGCTTCAAAGGTCTTTTCAATAACAACGCGATCCTTCTCTTGGTTGTATTCCTTCACCAGTTTTTCGTAGTGCTCTTGATAATCAGTTCTCAATGGATTCTGAAACATCAGTCTGGCCAATTTTTGCTCTACCGCATGCTTAAGGGTTTGTACCGTTGTGTTCTTGCGTTCCGAGCGAGCAAACTCTTGGCGTAGTCGCTCAAAGTCGATTTTACTAATATCAAATATCTTGTCTGAGTTTGGATTTTCTTCACCGATCTGGTGGGAAGTATCAATACTGGCGTCAACAATTGCATGCAGCTCTTTCATGATATCCGTGATATCGGCTTTCTCTTTGTCAGCCTGCAAGCTCTTGTAAAGTATATTGATAGCGTCGCGGATATCTCGATAGCCATTGATCCCCGGTACATTGATACAAGATTTAAATCGATTGAAGACCTCTCGCGACATTACCTCAAATCGCTTTCTAGTCTCATCGCTTTGGTTAATAACCTCTTTAGCTTTGACAATAGCAGCATTGCGGGCGAAACCAGCCTCTGTGATTATCGTCTCTAGCTCAAATTCATGCTTGCGGAGAAACTCGACGACAAAGCTAACGGCCTCATTCAGATTATCAAGCAACTCTTCATTAGGTTTTGCTGGATCGGTTTCATCATTTTCGCCACCATGGCCTTCGTCACCTGTGCCAGCAAAAGTGGCTAGCGCTTTGCGCAAGTTCTTTAGAATTCCACAATAATCAACTATTAGACCGTTACTCTTCCCTTCAGCAACCCGATTAGCACGAGCAATCGCTTGCATTAACGTGTGTGCTTTTAGTGGCTTATCAAGATACAGAGTTGATAATGTTGGAACATCAAATCCCGTCAGCCACATGGCACAGACGATTGCCACTCTGAACGGATGCTCACTGGCTTTGAAGGCTTCTTCTATATCCAGACGAGAGCCGTCTTGTAATTCGAATCCAATCTTCATTAGCTGACGGTGAGGTTTAATATCCAACCCCCACTTTTCAAACTTGGCAATTTCACCTTGCTCTTCACTGACAACTACCGCCATCAGTGTTTCTTTCATCCAGGCCAACTGGCGCTCACGCCACGCCAAGTCTTGCTCATCCGTTGCCTTAGAAAGACTGGCTTCCTTGGTTTTAATGTGTTCCTGCCAATAGAAATCAATTAACTTGTGCATGCGTACACAAGTGATTTTATCTAAGCAGACAAACATAGCCTTACCCGTTTCCCACCCGTTGGCGTAATGGGAAACAAAGTCTCGTGCTATCTGATCTAAACGGCTTGAAGATGTAATGATGTGATAATCACGCTTCAGTTCACGTTCTAATTTTTGCTGAACATCCACATCATCAATTTCCAATTCTTCAAGCTTTTCAGCGATACGCTCATTGAGTCCCTTAGGGTCAGCCACACTGTGTTGGTTACCATCATCATCAGTAAAGACCAAATCCTCACCACGAGCGTCGTAATAAAGCGGAACTGTCGCTTTATCCTCAACAGCTCTTTGGAAGTCATAGGTTGAGATGTAATCACCGAAAAACTTCTTCGTAATTTCATCTTCTTTAAATAGCGGCGTCCCCGTAAAGCCAATGAAGCTGGCCTTCGGCAAGGCATTACGCATATTTAGCGCCAAGTCACCATATTGAGTGCGGTGAGCTTCATCGGTAATAATGATGATGTCATCGCGCTCTGAATACGGTTTTTTAGGATCGACTCTCTCGTTGAACTTCTGAATTAAAGTAAAGACAAATGCCTTTTGCTCACCGATAAGCGACTTCAAATCCTTCCCACTCTTAGCTCGACACGGATCTTTATCGTTGTTGACCAGGCCACATCCGGCAAAAGTTTTATAGATTTGCGTGTCTAAATCTTCCCGATCGGTCAGAACGATAAAGGTGTAGTTCCCCCCCAGCTTTCGATGCACCATTTGGGCAAAAAACACAATTGAATAGGATTTACCGGATCCTTGCGTATGCCAAAAAACGCCAAGCTTACCAAGACGTTCATTTCGATTAACAACAGCATCAACAGCACGGCAAACACCCAAATACTGGTGGTTTCGAGCAACAATTTTTATCAAACGGCCTGAGCTTTGATCAAACAACGTGAAGTTCTCAAAGATATCCATCAGGTTTGTCTTGGAGCAGGTACCTTTTAAAAGGGTTTCCATCTCCACAACACCTGGCTCTTCCTCGCTAAGACGCTTCCAATCATTAAAGTGCTCGAACTGACTTGAAACTGAACCAATTTTGGCATCAATACCATTCCCTAATACGATAAAGGCATTGTGATAGAAAAGGTGTGGGATGGTATCTTTGTAATCTGAAAGGTTTTGTTCGTATGCTGCTCGAATATCTTTGTGTACGTTTTTCAGCTCCATAAACAACAGTGGAATACCATTTACAAAACCGACCACATCGGCTCTTCGCCGATAGATCTCACCTTTCACCCAAAACTCACGAACAATCAAAAAGTGATTGTTTTCGTAGTTATCGAAATCAAACAAACGAAGACTTTTTTTGACCCGAGCGCCTTTATCATTGGTGAAAGTAACGTCTACACCATTTTTGTGTAACGCGTACTTTTCTTTGTTTACACCAACAATATTGCGAGAGGTGGGAGCATCAACAACAATCCGCATGGCTTCTTGATAGGCCTCGGTGGGTAACCCTGGATTGAACTCTATAAGCTTTTCACCAAGGTAGCGGGTAAGAACGACTTCCTGCTCTGAGGTTCTGCCGAGATCCCCCTCTTTACCCATCCGCTCGTGCAGCCCCATGAAAGACTCATCCCATTTCAATTCATTCAACAAATAGTCTGCAGTTACCTCTTGAACTAGGACATCTTCTGTCATGGGCATGGCTTTATCCTTTTAGTTGTTATTGATTACCTGATAGCGCACTGGCTTACTCAGCTTCTTCACTACACATTCTTCACTTGCTCTTTTCAGCCAATCATTGAGTTGTGATTTATGAAGCCCTGTCTGCTCGATGAGTTCTTCGAGCGTGATTGGAGAGCTGGCTAATCGATAGAGCTCACCTAAAAAGATATTATAAAAATCAACAGGGTGTGACGCTATCGATTCATTAACATCTTCTGATTGCTCTTTTTCCGATATTTGGGCGACTTCATCGTTTTTGACATCTATCATTGAATCGGAAGCTGTCACATTTTCAGTTTTCTCTTCTGTTTCTAGCTCATCAAATATCCCAGGCAGGTCTGGAGTAGTGAAGAGATTGTGCTGAGTAGATGTAGAGACCAACGAATTCTGCTTATTTGGTTGTAGCATTGAGGCTATTTGAAGCGTGGAAAGATCAGATTCAATCCAAGCGCCGCCTTTCTCCACCAAATCCACATTTGCTGAATTGGTATCATTAGTTGGTTTAACCCACAAAGGTACCCAGCCTTTCTTGAGGTTTTCCTCTGCACCATTTAAGGTACCACCTTTCTTTCCTGAGTGAATCACTAAAGAACTTGAAGCCATGCAATAGATGTACTTATTGCGAGCCATTGCATTACCAGCATTGAAGCCCGCCTCTGGATAAAATGGAGACACTAGTACAACGTTGTTTTCGAGCAAGCCCTTACGCCATTTGGCACTGGTTGCCGCTTTGAGCAGGCTATCAGCCATCACACCAATCACTGAGCCACCACGAAGCATAGCGCCCTGCATAGCCGCCTCATCTACACCTCTTGCACCACCAGATACGATAGCAATTCCTTCTGAGGCGGCTTTTACACCTAATTGTTCAGTAAAAGCAAGATCAGCAACGCTCGCATTTCTTGAGCCAATTACAGCCAAGCCACCAGAATTAAGTAATGACTTATTGCCACAACCAAATAAAACTGGGGGAGAATCATTTTTTAACCTAAGCTTCAAACGCTTGGGATAATCAGGATCAGATCGGGTCACTAGCCAAAGACCTGCACGTCGCCATTTTTCAACCGCCAAAGCCAAGCTGTGGCCTCGATTTAACAAGGACTCGATACGTTCTATGCTAACTCGAGTATCGCGCCATCCATGCAGCAAAGGCCTAGGGTCTGAAACCAATAAATCAGCTGGCGTAATTGACTTACCTTTCAACCACAAAGCAAAACGTCCCCATTCTGCATTGGAGAGAGGCTTTACATCCTCAGTGTTTGCTTTCGAAAAATAACTCGTCAGCAACAATGTTGCCTGTGCTATTGGCGATAAATTCATGCGTCGTTCACCGAAGAAGAGGCCAAAGCAACGGGATATACATCACCACTGCCTGCTTGTTTTAGTAATGCTGCGATAACGGTCAGCGTCCATCCTGAATCTACAATATCATCAACAAGTAACATTGGGGTATTAGGAACGGGTTGAGTGATGGCAAACGCACCATCCAAATTACGACACTGATGGAATCGGTTCTGCTGCCCTTTTTGAGGCTGATTGTTCTTCACTTTACTTACTGCGTCTATAAATGGCAGCTCAAGCCTAAGTGCCAGCTTACGAGCAAATTGAGGCACTAGCTCTGGATGGTTACGGGAAGGCACACAGCACACCCATTGCGGCATCGGGTTTGGATGCCAACGCTCCAGGATCATAGTCGCCATCGCTTCGACCAGTTCATCGCTAAACTGACCAGCGTGTTTTTGATCTGCTACCACTTTACCCCAGCCTGCATCACCCCATCGGGAAAGCACACGCCCCTCGTTCGCCCGAAGGTTTTGAGGGAGATTGCCACTGAACCCGTATTCTAAAAAGGCATTTGCAGCGACTTGTGCTCGAGGCTTTATAACCATCTCCGCATGTTTAAGGAATGTGGCCGCTTGATGGGCTAATGCAGGATTGACTGGAAGATTAATTACGGCTTGCCCAAGACAAGATGCACACTTTCCGCAAGGGGTAGGGTCATTATCATCCAACGCTCGGCGGAGATAGGTCATTTTACAATCAGCAGCACCAAGGTAAGCCTGAACTTCTTGCCACTCTTGTTCGCGTTGAGAGGTGAGGTGTTCGATACGCTCCCGATCCATGGTGAAATGAACGGCCGTCCTGCGCCATTGAGACCCCACTTTGATAACAGGCGCAGGGCTTTCAACACTCAGCAGCTTCAAGACCTTTTCAATCTGACCATGACGAAGGTTGGTTCTCTCTTCGATACGAGGAATCGACAACCCATCACAGGCCGCCAATACAGCAAGAATTTCATTAACCTGCGGCTCAGAAGGAAACGCTGATGAACGGAAAAACTCATGAATATCGGTGTCTTCCGTTCCAGACATCAGTACACCAATCGCATGCTCAATGCCTCTCCCAGCACGACCAACCTGTTGGTAATAAGCCACAATAGATCCCGGAGCCTGATAATGGATAACAAAGCTCAGATCAGGTTTGTCGTAGCCCATCCCCAGTGCAGTCGTTGCAACAAGGGCCTTAATATCGTTTTGGAGAAGCATATTTTCGAGATGCTCACGATAGTCGTTGCTGTTTTCAAAGCCTTCAGCCTCAACACTACCATGGTAAGCACAAGCATTAATGCCGTTATCTTTAAGCCACTGTGCAACTTGTTCTGCATCACGCACCGTTAGTGTGTAGACAATCCCAGTCCCTTCTAGCGTAGGGATCACCTGCGCTAACCATGCCAAACGCGATGCCTGATCCGGCAGTACCATGGTTTGCAGCGCCAAGCTGTCGCGAGACAAAGGCCCTCTTTGGATTTGAATGTCACCCAGTTGTATTTGGATATCCTCCACCACACGGTTGTTTGCCGTTGCCGTTGTGCCCAAGACTGGCGTATTCGGAGGTAACTGACGCAGAATATTCACAATGCGGCGGTAATCAGGACGGAAGTCATGTCCCCAGTCTGAAATACAGTGCGCCTCGTCAATCACCATCAACGAGATACGATCAGAAATAGGCTGAAGTACAGTTTCAATGAAATTATCGTTAGCCAGCCGCTCAGGGGAGATCAATACACAGTCTATCTGATTGTTCAGGATTCGTTGTTTTACTGCTTCCCAATCCGCGGTGTTGGTAGAGTTCATGGTTTCCGCAACAATACCTAGACGCTGCGCAGATTCTATCTGGTTGCGCATCAAAGCCAGCAAAGGGGATACGATAATGGTTGGCCCCATACCGCGATCACGAAAAATTTTGGTGCTTATAAAATAAACCGAGCTTTTACCCCAGCCCGTGCGCTGAACAACCAGCAATTTCTGCCGATGATTAACCAAGGCATCTATCGCTTCCCACTGTCCATCTCGGAACTCTGCTGTAGGGTTAGCGAGGGCCGTTTGTAATAGTTGTTGGGCCTGAGCTCGGTTCATTTTCTCTCCTTGAGTTAAACGGCTAATTCACCGCTCATCAGTTTCGGCAACAGTAGATCGCGGGCTTGAGCGAGTTTATCGCTATAGTCTTTCAACTTATTGATTTGATGCTGGATTGGTTGTACTTCTCTTATGAAATTTCCGTAGTTGATCTCATCTGGAACCAATATTTCGCGACTATAAGCCATGTCACGGTTTAATCCTGGCACGGCCACATCAGTATTTATGAACTGAACATTTTTTAATGCGTGATACAGAAAAAGACTGCTTTGTTCCTGTGTAATGAAATAAACCGTATCAATAGGAAAAAAGTCGGTATTTACCCAAAACACACTACCAACATTCCCTTTTCTACCAATCACAATGCCAGGTCCATCAACTAAAGCTTTTTCATGTGAGCCTACTTCACCACTAGAGCCATACACAGGGTAAGGTCCGGGAATCCGGACATCAGCTTTTAAGGCTTTTCCATAGTTAAGCGTCGCGATTTGCTTTAATGTTTTTTTCTCCCACCCCTCAGGCACACCATCAATGATCTTTGCCTGCTCATGTCCCGGGAAGCGCAGGTGAACAAACCACTCCTGATAAAGCAGGCGTGCAGATTCTTCCAGCAGCTGAATACGGCGGCGGTTGTTTTCAATGAGGTCATCGTAGGTGGCGATTATGTTTCCAAGCTTTCTTTGAACTACAAGAGCAGGAAGCCCAGGTAAAGGCAGTCTCCGTATGTCCTTCATATTTACGTGCTTAGCTGTCGCACCAGTCTCTCCTGCAAGTAAATTTGCCTGTTGTACTGGCGCTAAAAGGAAATAGCACAAAAATTTGGGATCAATTATTTCTTTGTTAGGGCGGAGGTGAACGGTTCGCTGGCCCAACACAACATTTTCACCATGCGGTACAATTGCAACATTACCTGCAGGAGCTTCTCTAGCCAAAATTAAATCTTCTGGCTCGGGAATGGCTCTTTGAGTCCAGATATCGTAGTTTTCTTGTGATACTCGGTAAACTCCATCAAGAAGTAACCTACCCCTGCCAACGTTGGGTGTTCTAATCAATGGGAAGCCAGTACTTTGTGTCGGGGCCGTTTTATGCAAACAATCAACTATAAATTCACATACATCATTTAGAGTTAGGTGCGATTCACTCATATCCCCAACTCCTCAAAATTGCAGGCAATCTTCTGAGCCAACTCAACCGCTTCTGCATTCAATCCTTGAAGTTCAATATGAATATCTCGTAGTGCTTCTTCAAAATCGAAGTCTTCATCTACCTCCTCAGGCGCCACACCTACATAGCGTCCCGGCGTCAAACTCCAGTCAG
Organism: Vibrio sp. VP6; assembly: GCF_028823755.1. Lineage (NCBI taxonomy): Bacteria > Pseudomonadati > Pseudomonadota > Gammaproteobacteria > Vibrionales > Vibrionaceae > Vibrio > Vibrio sp. VP6. The sequence continues at coordinate 54,035 of NZ_JAPEID010000025.1, read as the reverse complement.
CGGCTTCAATTTCTTTGATATCCACCAACTTCACTAAGCCTGCTACATCACGGAGCTTACCTTCCGGGAAACGGCTTAGCAGCCAATGTGCCTGTTTGTAGAAGTAACGCACCTGCTTAAGTTGCTCAACTGCCAGCTTGCGAGCTTCATCCGCAGACTTTTTCAGGTTTTTGCGTGCACGGCTATTTAACAGGGCGCTATCCCAAAGTTCGCTGTCTTTTGCACCATTGGCTTCTGCCAGCTCAATGACGCGAGTTGCCAGCTTATATGCCAAATCCAACTCTTTGATCAGATTCCGGCTTTGATCTGCCAGCACTTTGAGGCTTTCATCTTTGTCTGTAAACGTAACCAGCCCGCTAGCCTGATTAATGTCATCAGCACTCCAGCGTTTTTGTAAGCTTGAGGTTATCGCTTGCATTGCAGACCAGCTTTGTTCAGTCATCCCTTTGACATGCAGGAACTCGGCGTGCACATCCAAATCAACACCGGCTTTCTCCAACGAGGTCATAAATGGCGCAAAGGCTTTTTGTAACTTTTCCAACTCAGCGATAAAGTCAGGTACGTATTTGATGTCAGATCTTTCAATTTTCCCGCACTGCTGTGCTTCCAACAAACTGCGTGAAATGTACTCTCGCACCAGTTCAATAAACCGCTTACCTTCATTGCGGTATAACCAAACAATGGCGGTCAGGCTCTTTTGTTGCTCTGGACTGAAATCGTAGATCTTGCGCGTAACTTTGCGGTACACGTTACGCGCATCCAGCATCAGTACTTTGTTTTTCAGGTTGGCGGGTTTGTTCTTATCTAAGAACCACAACTGACAAGGCACTGTACGGGTATAAAAAAAGTTGCCGCGTACATCGACCATGATGTCAACATCGCCCGTTTTCACCAGTTTTTCACGCACCTTCGCTTCATCACGTCCGGCACTCGATGCCTGCGAAGACATCACAAAACCTGCGCGTCCTGTGTCGTTCAGGTAGCTATAGAAATACTGAATCCACAAGTAGTTGGCATTGCTGACTTTTTTGTTCTTGTTAACGCCAGGTAAACCGAACGGCAAACGCGCTTTGTCTTTTTTGACTTTGTCAGCATCTACCTCATCAACGTTAAATGGAGGGTTAGCCATTACATAATCGACAGTACCAAACAACCCTTCATGGGGGTCGTTGTAATAAGTGATGGCACTTTCACCACCTTCAACGTTGCCTTCTAAGCCATGTACGGCTAAGTTCATTTTGGCGAGGCGGGTAGTTACACGGTTTTTCTCATGTCCGTAGAAGGTCAGCTCTTGCGGGTTCTGAGCGTTACGCTCCATAAAGTGGGCGCTTTGTACAAACATGCCGCCCGAACCACAGGCTGGGTCAAAAATCTTACCATGATCAGGTTCCAGCACATTAACCAGCAATTGCACCAAAGAAACTGGTGTGAAGAATTCACCGCCATCGTGAGCACCTTGGTCGGCAAACTCAGTCAGGAAATATTCGTAAATACGCCCAAAAATATCGCCGCTGGCTTGTTTCAGTTCTTCTGGGTTTAAAGTGCGCAGCAACACACCGAGAACATCGTTCGGGATATTGTTGTATTCCTGCTTCGGCAATTGGTCTTTGAGGTTTTTGTAATCTTTCTCAATGGACTCCATCGCCTGAATAATTGCTTCCGCACGCTTATCTGCATCGGTCAGAGCAATCAGGTAATCAAACTGAGCTTCTGGAGCGAGGAATATGGCACTCTTCTGTGAGAAATCTTCTTTGGTCAGTTCGCGTGTTTTACCACCACGACTTGGCAATTCAGCGATAATCTCTTCTTTGACCGCCAGATAACGACTATAAGCATGACGCAAAAAAATAAGCCCCATGACTGGGAGAAAGTATTCATTACTCGCCAGCTCAGAGTTAGCTCTGAGGTTATCGGCGGATTTCCAAAGTCGTTTTTCGATTGCTTCGATATTTTCTAGTTGTGCCATAAGGCCAAATCCTGATCATTCTTGGAGTAGCATTCAACAACTGATGGTGACCTTGGAGGCATTCCATCTCAAATACAGTCATTGAACAACATTTAAGACTGCGGGTAGTTTAACCCAGAATAGTAACCAGCTGATATTTAAAGCGGCGGTGATTTGCCAAAAAGGCGAGGATAATCTGAGTGGAATTTCGCTGGCATATCCGATATGTGTTGCCAGTAAGAGCACAGTGCATCGATTGTTTTCATATCAGCATGACCACAATCCAGCATAATTTTAAGTAACTCTAGTGTCGACATCACCTGCGCATCAAACACACGTGCCAATTCGCTCATGTCTTGATCATCGGTAACGACAGGAACACCAAGTTCAAGGGCGTAAGCAATATACCAAGCATCCACTCGAGAAGGACCGGACAGGTCAGTTTGGACATAATCCCAGACGTACTCGAATGTATCTTTGATGGATTGCTTCTGCTTTCGGCTAATACTTGGAAAGTGTTTCCGGTTTTCAAGAAACTCGTCGTCTTCCGTCCAAGGAAACTTGCTTTGAAGTTTTCGGCCAGCTAGTTCTTGATTCAGTTCGGGTAAAATATACAAGCAGTACTGTTCGTCCCCAAAAGAGACGAACAACAGTGGTCTTATCGTTTTTGCCAATCGAAGGTAGGCGTTGGTATCTACTAGAATCTTGGATTGAGGCATCAGGTCAACTCTGTGTGGATACTCCGGGCATCAAGCAGTGGCATATCCAGCACAGTTTGCACAAATCCTGGTCCTTTGTTGTGTTCTTTTATGTAGGCTTTCAGAAGTTCAAATATTGGTGTTTCAAAACCTTCATTGACTAAGTCAATATAAGCTCTTGCTGTAGGGTTGCCTTGTTCATCAAGACCTGTAGGCTTAAGTAGAGCTTCGCTTAAGTTAGGATACTGTTGATTGAATTTCGTTACTGCAGCAAAAAATGAGTTACCCATATTTATCTCTGGGCACCCCATTCGAACCGCATATTTGTTGACTTGCTGAAGCACTGAGTTTGGCGAGATAACCTGTTTCTCGGCCAATTCTTTTAGTCTATTTATTTTTGCTGAAGGAGTAGCTACTGCAACTAGTTCCTTGTAAGCCTGTTCTGCCAATTCTGCCGGGTATAATAAGCAACCAGCAAATGCATCAGCAAAATCTTCAGCCTCATCGCCTTCCAATCCGGGAGACATGCAATGTCCCAACTCATGCGCCATCCAAAACTTGAAATCATGAATATTGGTATCAAGATTCAGATAAACCCAAGTACTTTGAGAATCAGGTAAGTAGATATGGATAGCGTTCTCATGGCGTTGCTTTGTACCCCATAAAACAGGAATGACAACCGCCTGTAATTCACTGAAACGGCGAATCAGATGTTTGAAATCAATCTTATCCGTCGGCCCTACATTGATGTCTTCCCGCACCTTTGCCGCTACTTTGTGTAAATAGTCATAGTCACAATTTGGCGACTTAAGCACAGGAGGCATTTCAAACGTATCAAAAGGAAGGTAAGGCACAAGATGACGTAAAAAACGTCCCATCTCCTGAGCTTTCTCTACATGATGGCTTTTTGTTTTTGCTGAGCCCTTTTTACGAAAGGCTACTTTGGGAGTATTAAGCTCTTGTTTGATAACAAGTTGATCAAACGTCAAACCCAGCAGCTTGCCAAGCTGGAGTAGCTTGTTCGGGCGTGGGAATGACTTGGCATTTAGCCACTGCGAAACTGCTTCTTTGGATACAGCAAGGCCGTCTGCCACAGCGGTCTGTGTCAGTCCTTTCTTTTGCATCGCTTCAGTAGCGTTTTCTATATTAAGTACTTTTTGCATGTGGTGAGTATATGACCAGGTCAAGTTTTGTCAAGTTAAGAGGACTTACTCAAAACCTAAATTATATAAAAATAATCATTAATTCAAACAGTGGCATGAAAAGAGAAGACACCGATGAACAAAAGCCGCACTACAAATGATACTCACTTTGATTACTATGTTCATAGAATCTCAAGCTGATTTCGTTTTTTCCAACGGCACTACATTGGCAACCGTCAGAGATTGTAACTTCTCGCCCCAAGCTTGTAATACCACTAACTGCTCTTCAAGGTAATCGTGATGGTTGTATACCCTCAACATGCCTGGTAGCTGGTGGCCAACCGTCTTTTCAATCGCCACAATATCTAACCCCATTTCACTGCAACGACTGATAAAGGTGCGGCGCAGATCGTGTGGTGAGAAACGCTCAAAATCATCCGGTAAGTTACGTTTGATTAGTGCACGTACTGCTGCTGGCTCTTGAACCTTATCGACCAAAAGCTGAGGCCAAACTAGTTTCCATTTGCTTGGTACACTCTCACGCTGTTCTTTAAGCAGTGCCAACAGGTAATCGCTTAATGGTACTTTTCGGCTCTCTTGGCTTTTGGTGTGACGATCCTCTGAACTGGCAGGCAACAACCATACCTTCTCTTGCAAATCTACCTCACTCCAGCGCATTTCAAGCACGGCACTAATACGTTGCCCACACCCAAGTAAAAACTGCATTAAACGGACGTTTGAGGGTTCTGTACGCCAAGAAGGCAAACTGGTTAGCAAAGTCTTCAACTCTGAAAAGCTCAAATTACGCTTGGTGACTTTAGAGCCACCACCGACATCCTTGGATTTCAAATGTGGTGCAGGATGAGCTCCAATCATATTCAAAGCTAGCGCATGGTTGAGCACCTGATTGATTATTCTATGACATGCACTAATCGCACCCGCTTTTCTCTGTCCATTCTCATCAACCTTTGCATCAAATACTTTATTGAGATCAGAAATTCTCAACTCTTCTAATTTGATGTGACCAAGAAATGGTTTGATATCCCGACTATAAGTTGCCCTCGGTTGTTCACCTCGTAGCTGCTTGGACAAACGCTTCTCGTCATAACTGGTAAAAGCATCATCAAAAGTTTTCGCTTCCTCTTGCTCGCGCTGCTCTCGCGCTAGTTCCTGCTTCGGATTTTTATTGTTTTCCAGCCAGCTACGGTAACGCCCTGCTTCTGTTCGAGCCTGTTCAAGCGTCATCCCCGTTTCCGGTTTCAACTTAACATACCGCCCCATGGTGATTTTTTCGTGTTTGTTACCAGCCTGAAAGCGAAAGATCCAAGTCATCGTGCCCGTTGGTCGAACGCGAATATTCAATCCTTCGATTTTCTTATCTGGAATTAAATATTCCTTGCCTTGTGGCTTCAATGCTTTCAGCGTGGCATTCGTACTAATTTTATCGACTGGCTTGATCATGACTGAAAAACCTCTGTATTTCTGGGTACGGCGTGGGGTACGGGGAAAGACGAGTTTTCATTGTACGGCTAAAGACACCCTTGGACAACGAGCAATTAAAAAATAAATAAAAACAACAAATTAAAATTTAAACCTGGATTTTGGAAGACATTACAAGATTCAGAGTTCGATTTACCCACCACATGGAAGCGGGCGTTTTACTAGAACGTAAAGCGTAAGCCACCAGCGAAAGACATAAAAAAAGCGAGCTTAATAGCTCGCTTTTTTGTCGGAATTTTTTCAATTATTCAGCAGAAGTTTTCTTTTCCATGAAACCCAGCTTTTTACCAATCCATGCCAATAGGATCATCGACACCATAATTGCGAAGAAGTTTGAGCCTGCTTCTGGGTATTGCGCTTTGATAAACGCAGAATGACCAAAGGCACCAACAAAGAAACACGCTAAGCCCACTAGCGGAATATCTTCCGACACCGGATTGTTTAAGTACTCTTGGTAAAGAGCTTGTACAGCCAGTACGAGTGCAATCAGTGGGAAGATTGAGAAAGACACTTCACTCATGGTCAACCATGACAATAAAGCATCACCACACATACCTGCAACCAGTGCCAAAATCAGCGTTTTCTTTTCAGATTTATTTCCATTCGACATTATTCTATCCCGCCTTTTAATCGGTTACGTTCACGTTCTTTGCGATACCAATAGGCCCCTTTGGCTATCATTCGCAATTGCATGATCAATCGCTCGGCGAGTTCATCGCGCTCACGTCGATCTAAATCTAAAGACGCCTCTGCTTGAGTATACGCCTCTTCTCTGGTCATACCGGTGCTCATTAAATACTCGGTTAATTCTGCCGCAAAATGCTGGATTTCTCGAGCGACGGCAGTACGAAATTCAGAAGAAGTGCCAGAGCGCTCACGCAATAATAAGCGGAATACGTTAGGGCTACTTTCAATGAATTCCATAAAGGTTTCAACCGAAGTTCGAATCACACTGCCTTCTTTGACAATACGTTGACGTGCCTGACGCATCAGTTGACGTAATAGTAAACCGCCTTCATCAACCATTGTTAAGCCTAGCTCATCCATGTCTTTGAAGTGACGATAAAAAGAAGTGGGTGCAATTCCTGCCTCTCGGGCAACTTCTCGCAAGCTGAGACTGGAAAAGCTGCGATCCGCACTTAATTGACTAAATGCCGCATCGATCAGTGATCGACGTGTCTTCTCTTTTTGTTGCGCGCGGATTCCCATCGATTTCATTCTTAACTTGCTCTTTTCTGTAGGGTACAAGAGCTTCAATATAACGCAATTCACCCCTACGGAGAAAGATATGTTGCCTCACCTGAGGTAAGCGGCGAGAACGTTACTATTGGCATGCATCTAATTGCAATGTTCTCGAGTCAATTTATAGACATACAACATACCAATTCATCCTTTTGTTCGATTCTGCGTGATCACTTCCACTCTCTCGCAGCCATTACGTGTACGTATAGAGCAAATGAGTTAAAATCGCGCTAAAGCAATGTTAAGCAAATATAACAAGGAAGGCATCATGGCGCATGTTAATCACTATGACGTGATCGTAATTGGTAGTGGCCCTGGCGGAGAAGGGGCTGCAATGGGGTTAACCAAAGCGGGACTGAATGTTGCCATCGTCGAGAAAGAAAGCAGTGTGGGCGGCGGCTGTACGCACTGGGGAACCATTCCATCGAAAGCGCTGCGCCATGCAGTAAGTCGTATCATTGAATTCAATAGCAACCCGCTATTTTGCAGAAACAACACCAGCCTTCATGCAACATTTTCTGACATTTTAGGCCATGCAAAAACGGTCATCGATAAACAAACTCGCCTTCGTCAGGGGTTTTACGACCGCAATGACTGCACGCTGCTGTTCGGTACTGCACGTTTTATCGATACGCACTCTATCGCGGTAATGCAAAATGACGGTACGGAAGAAACCTACTCGGCCGATAAATTTGTCATCGCGACGGGCTCTCGTCCTTACCGACCAAGCGATGTCGACTTCTTGCATGAACGAATCTACGACAGTGACTCTATCCTGAGCCTGAAACACGACCCTCGTCATATCATCATTTATGGTGCAGGCGTTATCGGTTGTGAGTACGCCTCTATCTTCCGCGGACTTGGTGTGAAAACCGACCTGATCAATACCCGAGATCGTTTGTTGGAGTTCTTGGATAACGAAGTGTCTGATGCACTGTCTTACCACTTCTGGAACAGCGGCGTTGTCATTCGTAACGACGAAACCTACGAGAAAATCGAAGGCACAGAAGATGGCGTCATAATTCACCTGCAGTCAGGCAAGAAAATGCGCGCCGATTGTTTGCTGTATGCGAACGGCAGAACCGGTAACACCGACAAACTCAGTTTGGATGTCGTCGGTCTAGAATCGGATTCTCGCGGCCAGCTTAAAGTGAACCGCAACTACCAAACGGCGGTTGAGCACATTTACGCAGTAGGTGATGTGATTGGTTACCCTAGCCTTGCAAGCGCAGCCTACGACCAAGGACGCTTTGTCGCACAAGCGATCACCAAAGGTCAGGCTGAAAACTATCTGATTGAAGACATTCCAACAGGCATCTACACCATTCCAGAAATCAGCTCTGTTGGTAAAACAGAACAAGAACTGACGGCAGCGAAAGTGCCTTATGAAGTTGGCCGCTCTTCTTTCAAGCATCTGGCCCGTGCGCAAATTGCAGGCAAAGATGTCGGCAGTTTGAAAATTTTGTTCCATCGTGAAACCAAGGAAATTCTCGGCATTCACTGCTTTGGTGAACGTGCAGCGGAAATCATCCACATTGGTCAAGCCATCATGGAACAAAAAGGCCAAGCCAATACGATTGAATATTTCGTGAATACTACTTTCAACTACCCGACCATGGCTGAAGCCTATCGTGTAGCGGCATTAAATGGGCTGAACCGATTGTTCTAGTAGCCATACAATGCTGAGATAATGAGGTTAAATGAGTATTTGGGTTGCCATGATCCAAATGCAAAAACAGCAGGTTTTCGACCTGCTGTTTTTATTTACGCGAGGAACGTTCCTTTACACCATTGATAGAAGAATATTACTCCAAGACCAATCCCTCGCATTGCCATAAAGCTGGTCATCGCAAACCACAGTGCATGGTTTTGCCAGCCAGAGAACAAAAAGAAGATTACAAAGAAACAGCAAGTCGCCACGAACATACTGTTCCGCATATCTTTACCTTTGGTGGCACCAACAAAAATGCCATCGAATAAGAAACACCACATGGATGCCAACGGCATCACCACCAGCCAAGGTAGATAGATCGCTGCTTGCTGCTGCACAATCGCAATAGAAGTGATCATGGCGATCAAATTCGATCCCGCTAAGCCAAATACCGCAGTAAGCCCTAAGCAGATGATCAGACTCCAAAAGAATGTCCCCACCAGAGAATCACTAAGCTGAGCTCGGTCTTTCGCGCCAATCGCTTTCCCCACCATCGCTTCCATCGCGTAGGCAAAACCATCCATGCCGTAGGAAATCATCATCAAGAAGCTCATCAACACAGCGTTTGCCGCGACAACATCATCACCAAAGCTCGCGCCCTGAAACGTCATAAAGCTAAACGCAGCTTGCAAACATAATGAACGAAGAAAGATATCGCGATTGAGTTTCACAAATCGCCCTAACCCATGCTGAGTGTCAGCAAGTAATTGCTTGGGTGACGGCAACTGACGTGCTTGCCACGTCTTCCACACACAGACCAAACCAAACGCCATGCCTGAGTAATCAGCAATCACGGATGCAATCGCAGCACCTTCAACTTTCCAACCTAAGCCCATCACAAATAATAAATCGAGCGCGATGTTGGTGACATTGGTGATGATCACCATCCACATAGGCGCTTTGGAGTTTTGCGTGCCGAGCAACCAGCCCAACAACACAAAATTCATCAGTGCCGCCGGCGCACTCCACGCACGGATAGAGAAATATTGCATGCCGTAGTGCTTCACTTCGGCACTGGCATCACTCCAGCCAAAAATCAGATCAGCAAGTGGGCTATGGACTATGAGGAACACAAAAGCAAACAGCAGCGCCATGAGTGAGCCTTGCATAAACACCAATGCGAGCTGTTTTTTGTCTTCACCACCGTAAGACTGCGCCGCTAGGCCTGTAGTCGACATGCGTAAGAAGCCAAACAGCCAGAACGTTACGCTGATCATAGTACTGCCCAGCGCGACGCCGCCCAAATACCACGCGTGCTCTAGGTGGCCAATCACCGCCGCATCGACTAAGCCTAATAGTGGAACGGTAATATTCGACAACACCATCGGGATCGCGAGCGCTAACACCTGACGATGCACTTGAGGATTCGATAAAGGAGAGAAAATAGAGTTTGTCACAGGCACCTCGTAGTTTAGAGCGACGAGTGTACCTGAGTGCTTAATGACTAGCCAATTACCACTTGATGTGAACAAGCACTGGCGTGAGACGGTGCTTTAGCATTGGAATTTTATTGAGCCAGCGTTGCCAAGCTTTCCATCGTGAACAGAATCGGTCGAATGGCGAGAACGCTTTCACCCATTGTGCCCACGGCAACCATCTCAGAACTTGTTCCGCCGGTGCCTCAAATCCATGGGCATAGCAATCCGAGCCAAGCTTTTGCCCCCACTTGCTTTCTGTTAAGTCTCCAGCGAGTACCATACAGACCTCAGCCGAGACAAAATGGCGACCTAAGTTTTGAATAAACCGCGCAACATGTCGCTCAGAGCAATCCAACAATGCCATTTCGCACAGAATCAATACGGGTGATTTATCTGGAATGGTCAGAGATTCGAGCCACGACATATCTTCCACACTCCCACTGCGATGTTCGTAGCGTTCGTTTTTATGAAATAGACGCTGACGCCAAACTAGATTCTCCGTAACATCCAATTCAATCCAGTGACAGCGGCCGTTATCCAAACGGTAAAAACGGGTATCGAGTCCAGCTCCAACATTGATGATCCAAGCGTCCGGATTTTGCTGCAAAAACTGCGTTACCTGTTGGTCGCACAGTTGAGTCAACGTCACGTGTAGCAGCTGCTTTTGCGCGATATCACCACTTAAACAATCAGGTGCCATCTTGCAGCTTAGACAAGCTTTCGCTGCAATGGGGTCATACACCAAACCATTGTCGACCATGCTTTCACGGCTGCGTAATAGCAAAGGCTTCAATAGATGATTAGGAACTTGATGTTTTGACTTAGACATGGGCATTTCCTGCGCCAGTGAGAAAGAATGGACACTGGAAAAGATGATAATGAATATCAATTACATTATCAAGCACAGAGAGAGCCGACAAGAATATGAGAAATAAACTGCGAGCAGGAAATCAAAGCGGATGAGAAAAAAAAGTGCTAAGACAAATAGGTAACAGCCCAGCGAAGCTGGGCTGTTGCGATAAACTTACATCCAATCGGTATTGCGAATAATACCAACGGCTAAGCCTTCAATAGTCAGATGCTGAGACGTTAAGTCCACTTGAATTGGTGCGAACTCTTCATTCTCGGCATGCAATAACACGGTTGAACCTTTACGTTCCAAGCGCTTGACGGTCACATCGTCATCAACACGAGCAACGACAACCTGACCATCGCGAACATCTTGTGTTTTGTGCACAGCAAGCAAATCACCGTCCATAATACCGATGTCTTTCATACTTTCGCCATTTACACGAAGTAAGAAATCCGCTTGCGGCTTGAACATCGCAGGGTCAACTTGGTAGTGCGCTTCTACGTGCTCTTGAGCCAGAATCGGCTCACCCGCAGCGACTTGACCAATCAGAGGCAAGCCCTGTTCGTCATTGGCCGCATCTTCAAGCAGGATTCGGATCCCACGCGATGCGCCCGGAATAATTTCAATAGCTTGCTTACGAGCAAGCGCTTTTAGGTGTTCCTCTGCGGCATTCGCAGAGCGGAAGCCAAGCTCACGCGCAATCTCTGCACGAGTTGGTGGCATTCCGGTGTCATCGATTTTGCTTTTAATCAAATCGAAGACTTGTTGTTGGCGTGGCGTTAACGGCTTCATGTCTCACCTGTCTTTTTATACAGTTAACTGTGAGTATATCCAGTAAATGGTCAAATGGAAACCCAATTGGTTGTTTTTTAATTTATTTGCTTCGCTTTCTGAACTTGCCCACAAACTGTGGCGCAAAGCGCGTTTAAAACACCGTGTCTGAAGTTAATCAAAGTAAAGCAACAACTTAGGAGTTCGACTAATTTCCACTCAATAAAATTAAAAGGTTTGACCAGTTTCTGGTATCCTTGCTGCGCTTAAAATTTATTGCCTAGGCTTATTTCTATTGCCGTACTCATTTCTTTGCCAAGAAGTTGAGCCACGCGGACACAGAACTAAGGTTGGGCCTGTTTGAATACCTATTGAGGCTGTGAACTTTATGTCTTCTGGACAATCATTTTCACGTTCATTACTAAAACTACCTTTATCGGTAATGGTAAAGGGCACCACAATCCCATCGAATCCGATTGACGATCTCAACATCGACCTAACTAAGCCGATTGTGTATGCCTTGCCGTTCCGTTCGAACGTGGATTTGCTGACACTGCAAAAACAAGCCATGAGCCTTGGGCTACCAGACCCGCTCAGTCCGCTGGAAATCAATGGCAAAACACTTAATCGTTTCGTCTTTATTGCCTCACGTCCAACCGTGATGGGTAATGACAACGACATCCCGACAGATTCTGTTTCTCTATTTACTGAGCTGCTGGAACTGCACAAGCTTGATAGCGAGCTTGATGTGCAGATGATCCCAGCGACCGTACTTTGGGGACGCAAACCAGGTAAAGAAGAGAGCCATCGCCCGTACCTGCAACCAATGAATGGACCACAAAAAGCGAAAGCGGTAATGGCAGCAGGTCGTGACTGTTTGGTGCGCTTTAGCCCGGTAGTTTCACTGCGTTATATGGCGGATTCTCACGGTACAGACAGTGCTATTGCGCATAAATTGGCGCGCGTGGCACGTATCCACTTTTCTCGTCAAAAATTGGCGGCATCAGGTCCAAACCTACCGCAACGCCAAGTGCTATTTGCTCGCCTGTTAAAGTCACCTGCAATTGAACAAGCGATTGAAGATGAGGCAAAAAGCAAAGACATTTCGATTGAGAAAGCGCGCAAAGAAGCCCATGACATCATGGATGAAATCGCAGCCGACTTCTCATACGGTCTGGTGAAAAACGGCGATCGCATCCTGAGCTGGCTGTGGACCAAACTGTATCAAGGCCTGCACATCAACAACGCTTCGACAGTGCGTCGCTTGGCGCAAGATGGCCATGAGATCGTTTACGTGCCGTGTCACCGTAGTCACATGGACTACCTACTGCTGTCTTACGTTCTGTACCATGAAGGTATGGTGCCACCTCACATTGCTGCGGGTATCAACCTGAACTTCTTCCCTGCGGGTCCGATTTTCCGTCGTGGTGGTGCGTTCTTTATTCGTCGTAGCTTTAAAGGCAACAAACTGTACTCCACGATTTTCCGCGAGTATCTAGCCGAGCTGTTTGCAAAAGGCTACTCGGTAGAGTACTTCAGCGAAGGTGGTCGCTCACGTACCGGTCGTTTACTGCAAGCGAAAACGGGTATGTTGGCCATGACGATTCAAGCGATGCTGCGTGGTCTAAACCGTCCGGTAACGCTGGTACCGGTTTACATCGGTTACGAGCACGTAATGGAAGTAGGCACTTACGCCAAAGAGCTGCGCGGTAAACGTAAAGAGAAAGAGAACGCAGGTCTTGTTCTGCGCACTCTACGTAAACTGCGTAACTTTGGTTTGGGCTACGTGAACTTCGGTGAGCCTATTCAGCTCAACCAATACCTTAACGAGCACGCGCCAGAGTGGACAAAAGACATCGATAGCATGGGCGGTAGCAAACCACAATGGATGAATCCTGTGGTCAATGAGCTAGCGAACAAGATGATGACGCATATTAACGATGCGGCAGCGGCAAACGCCTTAACGCTTTGTGCAACAGCATTGTTGGCTTCTCGTCAACGTGCTCTGTCTCGTGATTCTCTGATCAATCAGATTGAGTGCTACTTGAAGCTACTCAAGAACAACCCATACTCAAGCACTTCAACCATCCCAACAGAAAGTGCTGAAGAGTTGGTTGATCATGCTATCTCGTTAGATAAGTTTGTGATTGAAACAGACAGTATGGGCGACATCATTTCTCTGGATCGTAGTCAATCGATTCTGATGACTTACTATCGCAACAACATCATTCACTTGTTTGCGCTGCCATCGTTGATTGCTCAGATGATTATTCGTCAGCGCAATCTCACCGTGGAGAAAATCCAAGAGAACGTTGCGCAAATCTACCCATTCTTGAAGAAAGAGCTGTTCCTAAGCTACCAAGAGGAAGATTTAAACGACCTTGTGGTGAAAACGTTGAATGAGTTTGCCGAGCAGAAAATGATCTGTCTTGATGGCAACAAATTGGAAATCAACCAATCAAACAACCAACCGCTGGTTCTACTTGGTCGCACGATTACTGAGACGCTGCAGCGTTACTCCATCGCCATGAACCTATTGGTTGCGTACCCTGAATTGGGTAAATCGGATCTGGAACAGAAGAGCCAAGACATCGCGCAACGTTTAGGTCGCCTGCACGGTATCAACGCGCCGGAGTTCTTCGACAAAGGTGTGTTTACCGCCATGTTCAATACGCTCAAACAGCAAGAGTACCTCGATAGCGACGGTAACTGCGATAAGAAGAAAACGCAGAAATTTGCCAAGCTACTGTTTACGCTGCTGTACCCAGAAGTGAAGTTGACCATCGAAGAAAGTATCCATCAACTTCAGGCATAACAAACACTCAAAAAAACAAAAGGCATCCAATGGATGCCTTTTTTGATCTTCGGATTGATTACCAGAACGCGACTAATAAACCTATCGCTATCACCATGCCAACGTAGTTGTTGTTAAGGAAAGCTCTGAAACACAAATCGCGCTCGCGGTGGCGGATCAAATGCTGCTGATAAACAAACAATGATGCGGCAATCAGAACCGTCCAGTAGTAACTTTGGCCTAATTGATAAAACTGCCCTAGCCCCACCAACATCGCCAACGTCACTAACTGTAACACTCCAATAATTAACTTGTCATGGCGACCGAACAGAATCGCTGTCGATTTGATACCGATTTTTAAATCGTCATCGCGATCCACCATTGCATACTGAGTGTCGTAGGCAATCGTCCACAATGCATTAATCACAAACACAAACCAAACCATCACTGGTAGCTCACCGGTTTGTGCCGCCCACGCCATAGGAATCGCCCAGCTAAACGCTAATCCCAAAAACAGCTGCGGGATGTGCGTGTAACGCTTCATAAAAGGGTAGATAAAGGCTAAGACAAGGCCCGCAAAAGAGAGCTGAATCGTTAAGGGGTTCATGGTCAACACAAGTAAGAATGAGCTCACGGCCAAAACCAAAAATAAGCCAATCGCCTCTTTCGCCGTGACCTTACCCGAAGGCAATGGACGCTGTTTAGTACGCTTCACATGACCATCGACTTTGCGGTCTGCAAAATCGTTAATGACACAGCCTGCGCTACGCATTAAAAATACACCCAACACAAATACAATGAGCACATCCCAACTCGGTATGCCTTGGGCTGCAATGACCAGAGCCCAAACCGTTGGCCACAACAATAATAGTGAACCAATTGGGCGATCCATTCGCATCAGCTGCCAATATGCTTTGGCTTTTTCTGCGGACATTTACACTCTCTCCTTGGCGTAAATAGGTGAATTCGATAAGAATAACTCAGCGACTAACATAGGTTTGTGATTCATCCACAACCTTGAGCGTCGTGCGAGAAAACGGCCTTGAGGCAAGTGAACCCAACCCATTTGGAGCGAGTCGCGCTCGACATTATCGGCGCTAAAGACGGTGAGCCCTAGTGGGATATCGCCTTGCTGCGCTAAGTCGTATTGCTGATCGACCAACGTAGTACGTGGGATCAAAGTACGACCAACAACCCAAGGGCAGTCGTCTCCACACAGGACGACCTCTCTTAGGAGGCAATCTTGCTCAGACAGTAACTGACTTTCATCCGATTTCAGTGTCTTCGCTGTGACGATATGATTTTGCAGCAGTTCTACTGTCAATTCCTGACAGTGCTGCTTTAAACGACGTGACAAAGACCCTTGTTCTTCCAGCCAATGCTTGGCAAATTCGTTTGGAAATTCAAATTCTTCGGGCTTTTGCCACTCTACTTCCAATAAAGAAGCAAGATAGAGTGATGTTGGCTGATTCATACTAGTATTCAATTGGAGGCTTTATGCGTACAATAAAGCAACAACTTACCGTCTTATTGAAACCGTAAGTTCCGTTATTTGTTATAGACGGTCTATTGTATCAAGACTGAAGCGATTCGAATATCGCGATCCAGAGAAAGAAAAGTTAGAAATATGTACAAACGTTATGTAGCCCAAATTATTTTTGCGTTAACAATCCTGATCTCCGCACCAAGTTGGGCTGAAACGGAAGAGACTGGACCAAAATTAGCGTACTTCACCCTAGAGCCAGATTTAACCACTAACTTTTACACCAAAGGTAAAAAATTAGGCTATGTACAAGTGCGTATCGACATCATGGTGATGAGCCAACAAGACCTAGCGATTGTTGAGCACCATCAACCCTTGATTCGCGATGCAGTCATCGAACTCCTAGGCAAACAAACCGAAGATACGATCAAGTCGCTTTCTGGCCGAGAAGACCTACGCAAAACGTTGGTAAAAGAGCTAAACGAAACCTTGCTGCCAGAGACCGGGAAAACCGTCATCGCTGATTTGCTGTTTACCAAATACCTCTATCAGTAAATAACGCTGCTTTAGATACAAAAAGACCGCTTTCGAGCGGTCTTTTTTTGTTTTTGCTATCACGCTTGTTGTTGGTATTTCTGCTTGCCCGAGTCGAACAGCGCAATCGCCATCCCGGCCAACAAGCCAGCTACGTGAGCCGTATTGGCAATGGCCATAAACGGTTGCACAAAACCAAGTACCAGCCACACCAACATAAAACCGATGATGGATTTCGGCAGCGTTAAACCTAAATGAGGTAAGCGGTAACCCAAAACCCACAAATAACCGAGTAGCGCGTACACAACACCAGATAACCCACCGAAGTTTGCGCCTTCAACATAGAACTGGCCAGCACCAGAGAGTGCCGCAGACACCACAAAGATTTGCAGTAACTTACCAGAACCAAGGCGACGTTCAATATCGCCACCAAGTTGCCACCACCACAACAAGTTAAAGATGATATGTGTCACCGAGAAATGCAGCAATGCATGACTCACCCAACGCCATAATTGCCATTGCTGGCCTTCAAACGCGGGAAAGTGCAACAGAGCAAATACCCCATTTCCAAAGCCTAACATCTGCAAACCATAAATCACGGCACATACGGTCATGATCAATAAGGTCACTGGACCGGCTTTGGCTTTGATCATTCCCATGATGCTTGGGCTAGCGTAATGAAATTGGCTCTTACGAGTATCGGCAACGTCCCAGGAAGCGGCGCTGTATTTGCTAGCGGATGGATTCGCCAAAAATTGCTTCAGTTCGGCTTCTGCCTCAACTTCATGCTGGCTGTCCGTAAGCCAAAGTGCAAATTGTCCTTCACCTTCGGGCATCATCTCAATATCTATCTGACGAGAGGCCATATAATCGATAAAGGCTTGCGCCATGCGTGGATTATTTAACGTTACCAATCTCTTCATTAACTTCTCACTATCGGTAGTTGTGCTCGCTGCCAGGCTTCAAAGCCACCGTCTACACTGTACACCTGTTCGAAGCCTTGGTTAACTAAATATTGCGCTGCGCCTTGGCTGCTAATTCCGTGATAACACATCACAAGGATCGGCTGTTCAAACTCTACATCTTCCATAAACGCCACAATCGTATCGTTGGTTAGATGATAAGCCGACTCAGCATGTGCCACGGCAAACGATTGAGGATCACGAATATCTACAAGCTTTGCCTCGCCCTGCTCAAGCAAAGCCTGTGCACCTTGTACATCGATATGCTGAAACTGGTCCATTTACTTTCTCATTTTGTCGTTATGAATATACCCAAATAACCTTGGTACCCGAACTAAACACTATGCTGCTCGGTGTATTAAGTCGGAAAAAGTCATTTGGGTATACTGCCGCCATTGTAACCTATCCAGTGGCAAACTTAGACACAAGGATAATCAGGGCTTTTAAAATTGTACACATTCCAACCATTTGTGGATAAAGCTGTGAATTGCGTTGATAAAGTATATTTGGATCTTTTGATCCACAAGATGTAGTGATGATCCTGATCTAGCTGTGTGTATATTTATAACTATCCCCAAGCGACAAAACCGCTATCACCCTTATTTTGTCTGGGTTTCGAACAGTTGATAAATAATTACTTCACAGAGTTATGCACAGGTAGCACAGAAAATTTAGATCGCAAACGCTACCTATTTTCGATCGAAAATAAAAAAGCCGAGATCACATGATCTCGGCTTTCTATGAAAATCTTACTTTATATTAGAGACTGAAGTTAGAACTCACCAACGGCCAGTTTCAGCTTCTTCATCGCATTCTTTTCTAACTGACGAATACGCTCTGCAGAAACGCCAAACTCATCAGCCAAGTCTTGCAATGTTGCTTTCTCATCGTCTAACCAACGAGAGCGCACAATGCGTTGGCTACGCTCATCTAGGCTTGCTAGTGCGTGACCAAGACGATTATTGGTGTGCATTTCCCAGTTTGCAGCTTCGATGTTGTCAGCCACGTCCGACGATTTGTCTTCTAGGTACAGCATCGGTGCAGTGTATGAGCTAGTCGCACTGTCATCATCGTCAGTTGGCATATCGAACGTTGAATCGACCGCCGCAAGACGTGATTCCATCTCGCGAACTTCGGAAGGTTCTACGCCCAACTCACGAGCTACAGTTTCGACTTCGCCATTGTTAAACCAACCTAAGCGTTTTTTCGATTTGCGTAGATTGAAGAACAATTTACGCTGCGCTTTAGTTGTTGCAATTTTAACGATACGCCAGTTACGTAGTACGTACTCATGGATCTCTGCTTTGATCCAGTGAACAGCAAAAGACACCAAACGTACGCCCACTTCTGGGTTAAAACGTTTAACGGCTTTCATTAGACCGATATTGCCCTCTTGCACTAGATCTGCCATTGGCAAACCGTAGCCTGAGTAACCTCGAGCAACGTGAACAACGAATCTTAGGTGTGACAGGATCAGGCCTTTCGCAGCCTCAATCTCACCTTTGTAGTGTAATCGTTCTGCCAGTTCACGCTCTTCGTCTGCTGTCAGCATTGGGTAGCTGTTTACAGAGCGAATATAGCTATCAAGGCTATCTTGCGTGACTAGAGCCATCGGATACGCTTCTTTTGTCATTCAATTCCTCATCAATCTCTGATCTGGAGCATTACATTGCAATTTAGCTTCGATATCTTGAACTCAAAATGAACAAGTTTCAAGAAGGGCGAGCAATTATCCATAAACAATTGGTCTAAACAAGAGGTAAAAATTAGCTTGTGCTAATAAATTCCAAGTATAAGACCTTCATCACTTAAACTGGTTCAATTTCTTTTAAGTGGCGCTGCGCTGAAATGCGCGCGGCAATACAACCTAAAAGGCTACCGGTGATAATCAGCAGCAAAGATTCATCCCAACTTAGGCCAATCAAACGGAATTGGCTGTCGTACAACGCGGCAAGATCTTCTACGGCGCTGTTCATCACAATGGTCACTAACGCCGTGACAAACCACGCAATGACAGCACCTAATACACCAAACCACATACCTGTGTATAGGTACGGACGCAAAATGAAGCCGTCGGTCGCACCGATAAGCTTCATGGTTTGAATCTCTTCTTTATTCGCCAGTACATTAAAACGTAATGTGTTACCAACGATTAAAAATACCGCACCCAACATCAGGATTGTCAGAGTCACGACAATAATGCCTGCTAGTGTTTTGATGGCATTTAAGCGCGCAAGCCAGTCTTCATCTAGCCTAACATCGGTCACATCTTGTTGTTGACCTACTTCTTTTGCTAGGGCTTGAATGTCTGTTTTGATATCAGATTCTGGCGTAATCACCAACACGCCTGGTAATGCATAACCGCTTAGCAAGCTCAGTGCTTGGTCAAAACCCGCGTACTGGCTTAAATCGGCCAAACCTTGCTGTGGAGAAATATATTCCACTTCTTTTACAAGAGGCCAAGTTTCAATTTGATCTTTGAGAACCATCACACGCGCATCCGGCATGCCTTCCACTAAGTAAGCACTAACTTGCGAGGGAGATGCCACATCTTCGGCAGCGCCTGCCACGTTTTTGCCCAATAGATACAAACAAGCTGGCATGGCAAGTGCCATGGAGATCACCGCTAGGGTCAGAATGTTGCCTAGTGGTCGTTGCCATAAGGCGCTAAAAGAGGATTTTGCTTGTTTTGCATGAACAGAGAAAAAACCATCGGTATTTGCACGCTTGGCACTGCGGCCTTTCCCTTTCTTTTGGGAGTGCTTGTTACCTGCCATAGTCTTCTACCTCACTTAGGAAGCCTTGGTTCAATTCAAAATGACGATATTGTGGGCGAGTGTTTACTAACCCAACATCGTGCGTGGCAAGTAGGATGGTAACGCCCGCACGGTTAAATTCTTCGAATAAACGCAACACACGGTTGGATAATTCTGGGTCAAGGTTACCCGTTGGCTCATCTGCCACTAATAACGTTGGTCGGTTTACCACTGCACGGGCAATACCAACGCGTTGTTGTTCACCACCAGAGAGCTGGCTCGGCAAACAACGGGCTTTATCGAGTAAGCCCGTTTTGTCTAACGCCGCAGAAACGCGACGCTTAATTTCAGTTTCGGAAATCGATTCAATACGCATCGGCAGTGCAACGTTGTCGTACACACTGCGATCCATTAATAGACGGTGGTCTTGAAAGACAATCCCAATATTGCGGCGCAAAAATGGAATGTCTTTGCTTGGAATGCGCGTGATGTCGTGACCATTGAAATGGATTTTGCCATCGGTCGGACGCTCTATCGCACATATCAATTTCAACAAGGTACTTTTACCGGCGCCAGAGTGCCCGCCTAAAAACGCCATTTCTCCGCGCCTCAGGTGAAAATCGACTTTTTGTAGTGCTTGTCGACCACCTCGGTAAGCTTTACTCACTTGTTGAAATTTGATCACCGTTGATTTCCTCTAACTTCAATTACTCTTCACGGCTAAACAAAGCGTCGATAAACTCTTGAGTTTCAAAAGGACGCAAGTCTTCAATGCCTTCGCCTACACCAATGTAGCGAATTGGAATACTAAACTGATCAGCGATAGCGAAAATAACGCCGCCTTTCGCTGTACCATCCAGCTTAGTCAATGTAATCCCGGTTAGAGGAGCTACATCACTGAAAAGTTTCGCTTGGCTAATCGCATTTTGGCCAGTACCCGCATCCAGCGTCAGCATGATTTCATGTGGTGCAGAATCATCAATTTTCTTCATCACACGTACAATCTTGCGTAGCTCTTCCATTAGGTTGGCTTTGTTTTGTAGACGACCCGCCGTATCGGCGATAACCACATCGACGCCACGCGCTTTTGCCGCTTCAATCGCATCGTAGATAACCGATGCGCTGTCTGCGCCAGTATGCTGCGCGATCACAGGAACATTGTTACGCTCGCCCCACACTTGCAGCTGCTCAACCGCGGCCGCTCGGAAAGTATCGCCTGCCGCTAACATTACTTTCTTGCCTTGGCTTTGGAACTGCTTCGCAAGTTTACCGATGGTGGTGGTTTTACCCACACCATTCACACCAACCATCAAGATGACGTAAGGTGTTTTGCTGCTGTCGATCTCTAGAGGCTGTTCTACTTTAGATAGAATCTCCGCCATTTCTTCTTTCAGCAGACCATAAAGAGCTTCGCCATCTTTCAGATCACCACGAGAGGCTTTTTCTGTCAGGTTGTTGATGATTTTTGTGGTGGTGTCCATGCCCACATCGGCAATGAGCAGTTGCTCTTCTAGCTCTTCAAATAGGTCGTCATCGATTTTTTTACCGCTGAACAGACCAAAGAAACCAGCACCGATGTTCGCTTTCGTACGGCTAAGGCTGCGTTTAAGGCGAGCGAAGAAGCTTTCTGTCGGCTTTTCTTGCTCTTGAATACGAGGCGCAACCGGTACTTGTGGCTCTTCTGCTTCTGCTTCTGCTTCTGCTTCTGCTTCTGCTTCTGCTTCTGCTTCTGCTGGGGCAGCCTCAGCTTTTTCTGGCTCTTGTTCAAGCTCTTGAGTTTGTTGAGCTTGCTCAGCAACCTCTTCGGTTTGCTGCTCTTCAGAAGGCGCTTCCACTGCTTCTTCTGTTACTGTTTCTTCAGTTTTTGGTTTTGGGCTTTGTTCTTCGTCACCAAAACCTAGCCACGAAAGTAATCCGCGCTTCTTTTTTTCCGTCATCTGGGGCTATCCTAGATTGTCTTTTTATCTATTAATGACTCTTTTTTGACAAGATTATTATCTGTCTAAAAAAGGCTAATGACAAAGTTGTGAAAACTTTCCAATTAGGTGATTCTAATCTTATTAGTGTTACACTCTGTCATCTTGAATTTTCTGGGCTGTATCCAAGCTCAAAGCTTGGGCGATTGGGTATAGTATCACTTTATTAGCGGTCAAAAAATCTATGGTAAGACGTCGCCAGCAAAACACATCACAAAAAAAGCCAACAACGGGCTTTGTTCGCATTATTAGTGGTTTATGGAGAGGCAGAAAACTCCCGGTTCATGACGCTGAAGGTTTGCGTCCAACCACTGACCGCGTGAAAGAAACCCTGTTTAACTGGTTAGCACAAGATGTGCCGCAAGCAAAATGCCTCGATTTATTTGCTGGCTCTGGTGGTTTAGGTTTTGAATCGGCTTCACGCCAAGCAGAACTCGTGACCATGATTGAGCTCAACCCGCAAGCTTTTCAGCAGTTACAAAAAAACGTCGCGTCGTTGAAAGCCACTAATATCCAAGTGGTGAATACCGATGCCTTGAGCTTTCTGAAACAACCAGGCACACCACATCACGTGGTTTTCATCGATCCACCTTTCCGTAAGGGACTATTGGATGAAACCGTGACCTTGCTAGAGCAAAACGGTTGGCTTGCAGAAGACGCAATGATTTATATTGAAACGGAAAAAGAGCTGAGCATTGCTGGGCTTCCGGAAAATTGGCACCTGCACAGAAAAAAAACCGCAGGCCAAGTCAGTTACCGTCTGTATGAACGTACCTCAGCCTAACGCCTCGATTTAAAAGGACACTTAAATGAAAGCACTACTTATCCTAGCTAAAGCGGCGATTGCCTTTGTTTGGCTGGTTTTGATTCTGAATATTGTGATGCCATTTCCAGGTAATGCTGCGATTGCGTTGTACATCATGACAGCCTTCTTGTTCATCATGCACGGTTTGCAAATGGCAATCTTCATTGGTGCATTTGGCGATAAGATTCAGATGAGCAGTTGGGAAAAGTATTCCATCTTGATTTTTGGTATTTTTGCCCTGCTCGACATTCGTCGTAAACACATGATGTAAACATCGTTATAAAGAAAAGCGCCTTTTTGTTGTCTTTGATTTATCCCAAATAGCTTTTCACACCATCTAGGAACATCTGGGTGGAAATCATCACCAATAACAAGCCCATCAAGCGTTCCACCGCTTTCAGACCGCGTTCGCCCAACAGACGATTGAAAAAGCCATAGAACATCAAAATAAAGAAGGTCGCGCCCCACGCAATCACCACCGACGCTGAAAGTTCGACCAGTTTGTCGGGATGCTGGGAAGAAAGAAGAAGCAACGCGGCAACCACTGATGGGCCAGCAATCATTGGAATTGCCATTGGCACAATAAACGGCTCTTCACCCGCTGCTAACCCGGTGATGCTCCCTGCACTTGGGAAAATCATCTTAATTGCGATGATAAATAAGATGATGCCACCAGAGATACTCAAAGTTTCCGGCTGTACGTGCAAAAAGCTCAAGATGCTTTGTCCAGCGAACAAGAACAACATCAAAATCAATAAGGCAAAAATCAGCTCGCGGATGAGCACCTTACGACGACGTTTGGGATCGATGTGTTTAAGAATGGACAACACAATGGGCAAATTGCCAAGAGGGTCCATGATAAGAAACAGCATGGTCGCTGCAGAAAGAATATCCATGTTCTGGCCTCGACGAAAAAAATGGCGACCAGTGTATAGTAAGGAGATTGTGCGAGTATACGGCTAAGGGCGAAATCAGATAATTCGCCCTCGATTACCGAAACAACCTCAGACGCCGCTTAATGGTTGCAAATACGCGCCATGTTGACGACGAACTTGCCTTCGAGTTCGCGAACCTTATCGCGCTGTAATAAAAAGGTTAGCAATGCATCTAAGTCTAGATCATTCAACTTACAGGTATGAAAGCGTACGTCTGCGCCAAAATGTTGTGCGAGCTCGTCGCGGCTCATTGGGGTTTCACGTAGTAGGTTTAGTAAGTTGTGAGCATGAATGTCACTCATCATTAACTCCAGTTAGCAAATAGAACCCGACCAGTGTACTGAAATCGTCGAGCACTGCTTTGACTTACGTTAGTAAATGATAGAAGCAACAATGAGTGCATGAGCAAGAAAGTAGCTACCACTTACCCAAACATACGCGCGCTTCATTGGTTTACGGAATCCGTGTATGGCGTAAGCGAGCGCGGAATACGTCATGATGACGGTGCCACTAAAGCCAATGGCATTCGCGTAGCTAGGCGTTTGTAGCCAAACCTCACCGGCTGCCCAAGCGAGCTGCACTAGCATTATGCCCATAGTCACTACGGGAAAAACGAGCGAATCTAACTGCGGTAAAAGAAGGAAAAACGCCACGATACTGGCGGCAAGCAACAAAGCCAACAACCACCACACGATATCGCCATTGAGCTGAACCCAAAAAGATTTGCTGTAGCACACTTGCGCTGCGAGATAGGCAGCAAAATAGATCAGCTTGCGTGTTTTAAACGAATGCAGCGTATCGGCGAACATAGAAACCACCAAACCACCAGCAATCCAGTAGCTGTGATCGGCCGACGGCCCTTGGGTTAGCACCAAAATAAGAAGAAGTAATAGCGTAAAGATTTTAAACACTAAGGATTGTGTCGGGTTCGCTTGCTTTGCACCCAACACGGAATACATACCTGATAACCCTATCGCCAGCCAACTCCACATGCCGTACATACCTTTTACTTAAACTCGCCGCTAGTCTAGGTAGACCAGTTTTGATGTAAAGACACAATCTACGAAAGTTGGATCTCGCTAGCGATTCGAAACATTTTGTAACCCTCTCTAGCGCTAGCAAAAATAATGTGGATTGGAATTCGTGGTTAGTGTTCACACGATTTCATAGTGTGTGTAAAAAAGCCAACTTGTGTGTATGGCCATCAACACGGACAAACATCAACCACAAAAAGTCTGGTTACCCCTATTCATCCTGATATGGGAAAGAATGCCATGATAAGCCCATCTAAACATCACTCTCCAAGTGGATTTGTTTGTATTAAAAATATCATTAAAACAACGTAACTCAATGATAAATAAAAACACATTAACGTTAATGAGGGGAAAAATACTATTAGCCGCTCCACGACCCACCAATTATACTTCCTTGCCAGATTTTCTCATCAGATAAGAAATTCTTGCACCATCCTAGAGCCTTCATTAACCACCGCCATAGCACAACACTCACTTTTCTCAACTTTTGAGAAATACAGACAAAATACCAAATCAACCACCAATCTGAGACAAAAAACAATATAACAGCCACTTATTAACCATTTATAACACATTAAAATCAACAACTTAAAACACAAAAGCATAATTAAGACCCAAAGCGAACACTTTAAATACAGCCCAAAAAACACTGTTTTATTGGTCAATTTAAAGTAAAAACAGCCAAGTTAAGTATGAGTTTTGAAAAGTTTTCTACAGATAAGTTGATCAACAGCCAAAAACAGTGCTATATTTACTCCATCGAGTTCATCAAAGATTTAAGAGGTAGTGTTATGATTTCATCTTCTCAAAAACAAGGGCTGGTTATGATTGCAGTGGTTGTGGGTTTAATGACACTGCCAATGATGTACTAAGTTACTGATTAAAAATAAAAAAGGACGCTTTCGCGTCCTTTTTTATTTCTCAATTTTTAGGTTTACTGTATGTGCTCTGACAAGATGTCCCAATGCATGTAGTAAAAACCGAGTGCAGCGAGTGTGATTAGCGCCATTAGCAAAATAGCGGTTCGCCAAATAAAACGGGAACTTCTTGGCGTTAACTCTTTTTCACAGTCATCACACGCTGCCATGAAACCTTTTCGATCATCCAGCTTATAGTTGTCCTCATGCACGACTTTATTACGCACAGTGGCGATAAAACGCAATTTCGCGATCACATCATGAGGTAAGCGCTCTTCACAACTGCTGATAAGTTGGTGCAACCCTTTCCCTTCTGCGTGATATTGAGTACGCAAAAGCTTTTCGATCGTTCGGGTACGCATGACTACTTTTTCGATATCTGACATCGTAACCCTCCTTTACTGACCTTCCCTTCGTTAGTCATTTCATTCTTCTATAAATTTAGAGCTTTTTCGAGCGGTTAAGTGCAATTTTCCTTTCAAATTGCGCCCTTGCACGCATATAAACTGTGAAGTCCGCCGAATAAAATCTACACCCCTTTTATTAGATCACGAATAGTTTATCTCAACTCATAGTTTAATCAGGGAGTTCTGTAGAATAGGGCCCAATGAAACATTGGAGGTTATCATGCCAATCTCACTTATCTTGGCCATTTTTGCCCTCATCGCCCTTGGCGCATGGGTGTTCTTTCGTTTCTACAGCAAACATTACGTTGGTGAAGATGCGCCAGAACAAAGTGTTCAAGTTACGATTTTAGACAAACAAGCGATCGATGTGCCGGATGCGCAGCCGGGACAGGACGACCAAGAATATTGGATTTATGTGCAACGTGGCCCAATCGGCCCGAAACGAGAATTCCAAATTGGTGTGCACTATTACCACGCGCTTAATCCAGGCGATAAAGGCACCCTGACCTACTGCGGCGACAAATTCCTACATTTCGCAATCAAACGCTAACTTACGGCAGTAACCAACGAGTCTTGGCTGATTTCGAGAACAAATAACTCATCGCCAAGGCTCCCGCCCCACTTAACACAATCCACACAGGGATCACCCATCCCGGATGACCGGTATACCAGCCGAACTCTTTCATCGGCCATAAGAAGATTGGGTGAAGTAAGTAAATGCCCAAGCTGTGCTGGCTGATAAAACTCACCACTTTCTGTACGTTCTTCGGCAACCCTTCCCCAAAATACCGACACAGCATAAAAATCATCGATGCCGCCAAAATCACGTTCAATGTTTTGTATGACAACCAACGCCCCACGGTGTATTTCTCCGCTTCCAAACTGTTGGTCACCACCATGGTGAATGTCACGGCTAACGCCACCAATCCAAACCCAGTGAACAACGTCACCATAGAACGATTTAGTGGCACTTTTTGAAATAGTACATAACCCAAAGGCAGATAGCCCATATAGAGCCACATTTGGTTACTCCATGGCCCATCAATCTTGAACAGGAATAACGTGCTAGTGAACATCCAAAAAGCCAGATAGGTATAGAGGACATTGTCATCGACATTACGTGCCATCCATTGGAATAGAGGAATCACGAAATACAGTGGAATAAAGTAATAGAAGAAGCCTAAATGGTAATAGGTGGCATGAAACAGACTATTACTCAGCACTTCTTTGACGGTTTCAAAATCGAATCCTTGTGCCGTCCAACCCGATAGATACGCGTAGAACGTCGACCAAATTAGAAAAGGCACCAACACCTTCCCCAAACGCCGCTTCACGTAATACTTGCCATCAAAAGGACGTGTATCACTGAGCATCAGAGCGCCCGTAATCAAAATAAATACCGGCACCGCCCATCGGGTCACGCTGTTCACTCCAACGGCGGTGAGCCATTGGTCCATTGGTATCACGCCCAACTCGTTTCGATAAGGCGCCAAGACATGAATAGCGATCACAGCCACTGCGGCGACGCAGCGCAATAAATCAAAAAACAGAACCCTTTCTCTCATATCCTTTCCTACCTTGGATTGCTTATCGTTTATAGCATAGGGCAATTTTCACTCAATTAAATAGTTAACAATCTGTTTTTGCTTATTTTTAACCCAACAATGACCTGTTAATTGTATTTAACCGATAAATACTGCTGAACAGAATCAATTGAAACAAAGCGATATGTGACCAACACTTTCTTGAATATGAAACAGATATAATTCACAGAACCCCCTAGGATACTGAGCACATTACAAAGAAAGGTCTTGTTATGAAGAAAACATTATTGGCGTCACTCGTATGTGTAGTGGCTTTAGCTGGATGTAATCAAAAGGAAGAGACCGAGGCGCCAGCCCAATCGCAACCGGAAGCGAACCCAATCTGTAACTTAGAAAAACTGCCCGGCGGATGGTCACAAAGTGACATGACAGATGAAGCGCAACCATTGCTTGATGTGGTACTCGCGCAAATGAACACTTCCGCTAAGTTAAAGCAAATCCTCAGTGTTCGCACTCAGGTGGTAAGCGGCATGAATTATGCGATTGAATTTGAAATGGATAATGGCGAAATCTGGAATACGATTGTCTACCGTTCGTTAGACGACGAAATCAAAATGACGCAACCTGCAAAGCTTGGACGCTTCTGCTCATAATATGCAGACATAAAAAATGGCTCCCGATTGGAGCCATTTTTATTCACGATGTTCTGTTCAGCCCATCACATTCATCAGAACTAAGCCGTGGCGATATTAGCTTTAGGCAACTTAATCGAAATCAACGTTGTCAGCGCCAAGAAAGCGAAAGAGACCCACAAACACGCCGCTAGTCCAGCTTCTTGGTAAATCCACCCCGACAATACCGTTCCAATCAAACGTCCCATGGCGTTGGCCATGTAGTAAAAACCGACATCCAACGAGACGCCGTCGCCTTTGGCATAGCTCACAATCAGATACGAATGCAGCGAAGAGTTAATGGCAAAGACCGCACCAAAAATCATCAGCCCAACCACAATCACGATTTCCGGCTGCCAACCAATTTGTACTCCGTAAGCAATCCCGCCCGTGATTAAGGCAAGAATCCCCGCCCACACCAATGCCGCACTTCCATCAGGCACGCGACCTTGCGCTTTACCCGTAATGCGCGGCGCAAAACCTTGCACAAAGCCATACGCGATCACCCATGATGCTAAAAAGCCACCAACCCACAAGTGATCCCAGCCAAATACGCTGCCGAGATAAACCGGCAAAGCCACCACAAACCAGACATCCCGCGCACCAAACAGGAACATGCGCGCTGCGGACAAGATGTTGACCGATTCAGACTTAGAAAAGATGTGGCTAAACTTAGGCTTATTTTTCGCTTTGCCCATATCGGCTTCTAGCCAGATCATGCTGCAAATGAACACTACCGCGAGCACACTTGCCATAATAAACATCGAGTTTTGGAAACCCACCCAAGACAACAACAAGCCACCGACAAAGAAACCCGCCCCTTTGAGTGCGTTCTTCGAGCCTGTCAAAATCGCCACCCATTTGTAAAGCGCGCCTTGCTGCTCATCTGGTACTAGCGTCTTAATCGCACTCTTTGCACTCATCTTGTTGAGATCTTTAGCGATACCAGACAAAGCTTGCGCAGCCATCACCCAAGGAATCGTCAGCCAAGCGTTGGGCACAGCCAACATTAACAACGCAAACACTTGCATCGCTAGGCCAATATTCATGGTTTTGTTCAGGCCTAACCGGGCCCCTAACCAACCACCAATCAGATTGGTCACCACGCCAAAAAATTCATAGAAAAGAAAGAGCGAGGCAATGGCTAACGTGGAATAACCCAAGTCGTGAAAATAGAGCACCACCAGCATACGCAGCGCTCCGTCGGTTACGGTAAAGTTCCAATAGTTAAACGTCACTAACATGTACTGACGAATACTTTTGCTCAATTGAGAAATCATATTGACCTCTTATGTACAGCGATAGACGTATTTAGATCATCATGTTCTAAATACTGATTAACCTGCACACCAGCCATAAGGCGATACAACCTTAGTTCAAGTTTACAAACACGCTGGCATTTATAATTTAAAATTAATAATCAATAAAAACAAAAGTTTAAATTACCACCTTCCGTTTTATTACTGAGCTATATTCCATTATAAAAACCAGACAATAGCTTTTGGATCATGATGTTCCAAAAGCTATTTAAGCTGATCACGCGTCTTTTGCCACCCGTTCGATGTACTCAAGCTGCACTGGTTTGGTAAACGCGCCTGGGCGCAGTGCCTGAACTTCTCGCACGATATCGTCCAGCGTCCATTCTTTTTCTAGCAGTAAGTGAGCTGCGAACAAACCAGTGCGACCCGAGCCGCCCATGCAGTGCATCGCGACTTTGCCATCTTGAGCAAGAATCGCATGCAGTTCAGGGCTAGCTTGTTGCCACTTCATCGCGAAATCCTCACTGGGTGCGCAATCATCTTCAATCTCGATCTGGAACCATTTCATACCCAGTTGTTGGGTAACTTCACCCAAATCCGCGACGTCTTTCGATGCTAGCTCAGCATTGTCCAATGCCGTAACCACGGCTTGAACACCCTGCTCTTTTAATTGCTGTAAAGACGTTTGCAAATCGACGCCTTTCGTACCCGGGCACGGTGTTAAAACTAATGCACCAGAGTCCAAATCTAATTGCCATGTAGGATGAGACATTGTGAACTCCTATTAAGCCAAACCAACGTTACGAACCAATTCTGCGGTGCGCGTTGCGTAACCCATTTCATTGTCGTACCACGCGTAAATCTTCACCATGCGAGAACCAACGACCATTGTTGAGAGTGCATCAACGATGGTTGAGCGTTGATCGCCTTTGTAATCGATCGACACCAACGGACGCTCTTCAAAGCCAAGAATGCCTTTTAGCTCACCTTCTGACGCTTCTTTCAGCAAAGCATTCACTTCTTCTGCGGTGGTATCGCGTTTCACATCGAAGATGATGTCTGTCAGTGACGCATTCGCCAACGGGACACGCACTGCGTGGCCGTTAATCTTGCCTTTTAAATCAGGGAAAATTTCCACAATCGCAGTCGCACTGCCCGTGGTGGTCGGGATAAGACTCATGCCACACGCACGGGCACGACGCAGATCTTTGTGCGGTGCATCCAAAATGGTTTGCGTATTGGTCAAATCATGAATCGTCGTGAAAGAAGATTGCTCAATGCCCAATTTCTCATGAATGACTTTTACTACTGGTGCGATGCAGTTAGTCGTGCACGAAGCCGCTGTCACGATACGGTGTTTGTCAGGATCGAAAATGTGGTCGTTCACGCCAACAACGATGTTCGCAATGCCTTCTTTTTTCACTGGTGCGCTAACCACCACTCGCTTCACGCCCTGATCGAGATATTGGTCAAGGTACGATGTTTTGCGGTGCACGCCTGTCGCTTCAATCACAACATCACAACCAGACCAATTCACTGCATCGATGTCGCGATGCTGCGTCGTCGCGATGCGCTTGCCATTGATGACGAGTTCATTTCCCTCAACCTGCACTTCATGGTGCCAACGGCCTTGAACAGAGTCGAACTCCAATAAGTGGCCCAACGTTGCTGCATCGCCCGCAACATCATTGATTTGCACAAATTCCAATTCTGGCCAATCGAATGCCGCGCGCAGCGCCAAACGTCCAATGCGCCCAAACCCGTTAATCCCTACTTTAATCGTCATAGTCTTACCCTTTAATCTTCAACCTTGAATCTTTGTTCGCTGTTAACAGCAAGCCTCACGACTTTTATCGTGCAAGCGTGTAATGTCGTCTTGGTATTCTTGCTTCAAGCAATTCGATGCCACTAAGTCTTCAATCAACTTGCGCATCCATCCTGGTAATTGCTGCGATAACTCGTAGTACACCCATTGTCCCTGACGCTTATCGACTAAAATGCCACTCGATCTTAACTGAGCAAGATGACGAGAAACTTTCGGCTGACTCTCTTGCAATGCAAACGCCAAATCACCTACGCAAATTTCTCCTTCGCGGGCCACCAGCATTAAGCAGCGCACACGAGTCTCGTCAGATAAAAGCTTGAAAAACTGATGTGGAAGCATAGTTAACATACCTATATATGGATATGCGTATATGTTTATTTAATTGTGCCAAGGCGTCAAGAGCCACACCCTTGCCTTCATAAAAGTTTCATACTAATAGAGAGAATTAGACCGCGACGACGCTTTGGCTCCAGCGAACCGCTTCGCTTAACGAGGCTTTGACTTCATCGAATGACAAACCCAACTGACCCGAGAGCTTTTCGACGCCATGCCAATCAGCTCGCTCGTAGCATTCTTCTAGCGAGATCAGCACGCCGTACTCACCCTTACGATGCAGTAATGCTTGCTGTACAGAATCACTCAACGGCAGTTGCTTCACCAAGGCTTCGATCGATAAGTCGAGCATAGCATCTAAGATCGACAATAAGCCGACCATAAAGCCTTGCTCATTAAGATGAGAAAAAGGTTGGTAACGCGACATCAGCTCACAGAACTGGGCACGTTGCAAAGAGAGGTTGTACAACTCACGCGGTTTGTTGCTTGAGATGTAAGACGCCACCACCAAAGAGACAAATTGCTTCAGCTTGTCTTGACCAAGGTAAATCAGCGCCTGACGGAACGAGCTGATTTCCACCTCTAATGTGGTGATCTGGGTATTTACAAAACGCAGTAACTTGTACGACAAGGCCACATCTTGCGTAATGATGCTTTCAATGCGGTCAAAATCCGGCTCTGGCGCGCAGACTTCCCGAAACAGTTGTAACGCTAACACCTGCTCCGGACTGACGTATTTGGTTTGCGACACCAATGGCTTGCTAAAAAAGTAGCCTTGAAAGAATTTAAAACCCGCCGCTTTGGCTTGCTCAAACTCTTCTGCGGTTTCGACGCGTTCCGCTAAAAAGTGATATTTGACGCGCTTGGCGAGGTGGGTTTTAACCAGTTCACACGCTTTTTCTAGCCCCATTGCCATGATATCGAGTTTAACGATGTGCACATAAGGTAAGAAGCGACGCCACTCCGGCGTTAAGGTGAAATCATCCAGCGCGATCAAATAACCTTCTCGATATAACTCGCGAATTGCATCGAGAAGATCATCGGTAGGTTGGCAAGTCTCTAAGACTTCTACGACGATTTTGTTTTTTGGCAAGCTGCGAGGCAAACGGCGTACCAAGCTCTGATGAGGAAAGTTGATGAAGCATCGCGAAGACGCAATCACTGGGTTAGTACCCAGTGATAGAAAGTTCTCGACGATTAATCGGTATGTCGCTCGGTTTGATTCGATATGAGCGGGATAGGCGTTGCTTTCCCCATCTCTAAATAACAATTCATAACCCAGCGTCTGTCTTTTACGGTTAAAAATCGGCTGACGAGCGACATACGTTGTATTCATGCGATAGAACTACCTATAAATGGCTTAGGATTTTGCAGCCGCTAATAATGCGCCACAACCCATAAACATTGAACCGAATACTTTGTTAATTTTACCCATGATCTTGTCTGAACGGATAAAGCGTCCCATCTGCGCCGCTAACGTGGTGTAACCCAACATTACGCAAGCATCAATTACCACTGTCGTCACCCCTAGCGCCAACAATTGCGTCAGTTGGTCTTTTGCAGGGTCGATAAACTGTGGGAACAACGCCACCAAAAAGACGATCGATTTAGGGTTAGTCAGGTTAATTAAAACGGCTTTATACAATAATGCGCTACCTGACATCTCTTTGTGACTCTCATTGGCAATCAAGCCGGAAGTGTCACGCCATTTCTGAATACCCAACCATACAAGGTAAGCCGCACCTACCCATTTAATGATAGTAAACGCAGTTGCCGATTGCGCCACCAGCGCACCGATGCCAGCGCCAACCAAGGCGATGTGAATCGCGAGCCCGATTTGCAGACCAACAATCGCGCCAAGCGATTTACGCGTGCCGTAACTCAAGCCATTGCTGATTGAGTTAACCGTGCCAGAACCCGGAGCCAAACTAAAAACGATTGCAGTTACCACATAGGCCAACCAAACGTGGGTATCCATTGCATTTCCTCACTAATTCTTCGATGATACATCGCGTCTACAATGTATCTTCAGGTAATCGACTAATGGCTACTAACCATTCACCTTTGACTTATACTCAAGAGACTTTATTTGAGCAAGCAATTGGTGGTCCGATCGCAGCACTTTGGCAAACTCGCCAAGAGGGCTTTGTTAAAGGGACAGAGAAAAAGAAAATCTACTGGTGCAAACTCACCAACCCTGAACACAAAAAAGCCGTGCTGATCGTCAATGGCCGCATCGAATCTTCCTGGAAGTACCAAGAGCTGTTTTACGATCTCTACCGCCAAGGTTACGATGTGTATTCCTTTGACCACCGAGGACAAGGTTTATCAGATCGCCTATTATCTGACTCTGATATGGGTCACGTCTATGACTTTACTGACTATATTGATGATATGGACGTGGTGATCAAACAACACGACCTTAAACAATATCAGCAGTGCTTTATCATCGCGCACTCCATGGGCGGTGCCATCGCAACGCGCTACCTGCAAACCCACCCAGAGCACCCATTCACTGGTTTGATTTTAAGCGCACCCATGTTTGGCATTAACTTACCGTGGTACTTATCACCCATCGCTATCCCAGTGACGCAAATTCTTTCTGCCGTGTCACCACTGCCGCGTTATGCGCCGGGCCACAAGCCGTACTTTCCCAAGCCTTTTGAGGACAATCCTCTCAGCCAAAGCGCAGGCCGCTACCAGTGGTTTCGCAATCTCTATACAGAAAAGCCGGAACTGCAAGTCGGCGGACCAAGCACGCGCTGGGTATGGCAAGGACTCATGGCAGCGAAACAGTGCTTTTTGTTAACTCGCCAAGTAAAAGTGCCTGTGCTACTGGTTCAAGCAGGTAATGATCGTATCGTCAGCAATCTCGCGCAAAAACGCTTTATCGAGAAGCTGCGTAAAACCAATCCTCATGCGGCATTGCTTTCTATTGAAGGCGCACAGCATGAAATCTTGTTCGAAACAGACCAGTACCGCAATCAAGCGCTCGATGCGATCTTCCGCTTTATGGATGACCCTACTTCGTCGTCAGACGAAAAAATGCAATAAGAGTTGTAGGCGACCACTTCACCGCAATGATTAAAGAGGAAATGTCTCTCAAACGATTTACCCTCTTTTTCATCCTTATTTTGGCGTACACTGCTTGCGTCTGTTTCGCGCACCTCGCACGTTTAACGAGGAAAGCAGGCAGCATTAAGTTCCCCCGCATTCGGAGCAGTATGATCTAGTCAGTCTACTGTACTCCGTTTGCAATCAACCTGTTCCACTCTATCCAAACCGTTTACGAGGGCTTCATGAGCACATCGCTACCTTGCAAAGAGATCACTAAAATCGTTGCCTCAGATCTGGATGGCACGTTACTGGCACCAAACCATCAGCTAAGTGCTTACTCAAAAGAGACGCTAAAAGCGCTGCATGAAAAGGGTTACACCTTTGTCTTTGCAACGGGTCGCCACCACGTAGACGTTGCAAGCATTCGTCGCCAAGTGGGCATTCCGGCTTACATGATCACCTCAAACGGTGCGCGTGTTCATGACCAAAACGATCAACTGATGTACAGTGAAAACGTACCTGCGGATTTGGTTCAAGGAGTGATCGACACGATCAAACATGATCACGAGATACTTATCCACATGTATCAAAACGACAGTTGGTTGATGAATAAAGACGACGAAACACTGCGTGATTTCCATGACGAATTCACATACGTCTTATTCGATGAAGACCAAGCGCCAACCGACGGCATTGCGAAAATTTTCTTCACCCATCCAGCGCAAGATCATGAACGTTTGGTGGTGTTTGAAAACAAACTGCGTGAACAGTTTGGCGATAAATTGAATATCGCGTTCTCTACTCCTTGGTGTTTGGAAGTAATGAGTGCGGGCGTTTCGAAAGGCCACGCGCTACAAGCAGTCGCAGAAACTCTGGGTTTAACGCTCGAAAACTGCATTGCATTTGGCGACGGCATGAATGATGTCGAAATGCTATCAATGGCAGGCAAAGGCTTAGTAATGGGCACATCACACGAGAAAGTGATGAAAGCGCTGCCAAACAATGAAGTGATTGGCAGCAACGCAGACGATGCCGTGGCGCATTACCTGCAAGATCACCTGCTCTAACCCTTGGGTTAACAACAAAATCACGAAGGGCTGCTACTTGCAGCCCTTTTTTATCTCTGGCTTGGTAACTTCTCTTTGCCAAGAATCGCTTCCCACTCATCTTCGGTCACAGGCATGATCGAAAGACGATTTCCGCGTTTCACCAGCGGCATGTTCTCAAGTTCAGGCATCGCTTTCATGACCGACAGTGGGATCACCCGCGCGGTTTTACGCACAAACTCAATATCGACCATGATCCAACGAGGGTTGTCTGGGTCCGATTTTGGGTCGTAATAATCACTTTCTGGGTCGAACTGAAAATGGTCGGGATAGGCTTCTCGCACGACTTTGGCAATCCCCGCCACGCCAACATTTTTACAGGAAGAGTGGTAAATCAGGACGAAATCGCCCACCTTTACTTGGTCACGCATCATATTGCGCGCCTGATAATTACGAACTCCCTCCCAACATGAAACCTTTTGGGTTCTAAGCGTGTCAATAGAAAAGGTATCTGGTTCTGTTTTAAATAACCAATATGCCATAATGCCATCCGATGCCGATTGAGTAACAATAATGAGGAAGATATAACATGAAGGCTTTGAAAAACCCAGTGGCACTCGCCACTCTGCTGGTTCTGCAAGCATGTAGTTCGCAACCGCCACAATCTGGCGCGGAAACACCAACCTCTCCACCAGCATCATTAGATAAGCCTGAAACTATTCAACCTCAAACTTTTATGTTGCGCGGCAAAGTAATCATCGGCCATGAAAGCCAATACATCATGCCTTGCGGCAGCGACAAACAATATTGGTTGCAACTGTCACCACAACAAATTCAACGCGCCATTAAGCTCGGCAATGAACCGTACCAAACCATGTATGGCGAAGTCATCGGTCATCTTAATCCTCCGGGCATTGATGGTTTCTCTGCGGATTTCGACGCCAACTTTGTGGTTGAGCAAGTGAACTTCCTCACTACCGAAAACCCAAATCGTTGCAGCCAACCGCAAAAACCGACGCGTGTATTTGGCAACGAGCCGTCTTGGGCAGCCAGTTTTGAAGCCAATGCGCTTAAGTTCCAACAGATGGGTAAAACCACCGAAATGCTGTCTATTCAAAGCAGTCAACTGCAGCCACGCCAACGCACTTATAGGCTTGATGATGGTGAACTACGCATGACGGAAAACCTCTGTTCAGACACCATGAGCGACTCTTTGTATGGCTGGAAAGCAACACTCAAACACGATGGAAACACTTACCAAGGGTGTGGCATGGCCGCGAACGTTGATGCAACACTTGGCTGGGCAAATACCTATGTAGCCACCTCAACGCAATCACAAGGTTTTGAGGTGCAAATGACCTTAAACCCTGACCACAGCGCCACGACGAAATACAGCTACTCAAACGGTCAAGACCCATTAGTGGAACGCGGCTTCTGGCAACAGTTGAGCCCGTCGCAAGTTCAAGTTGTGATGACCCACCACCAGCAACAACGTTTGATGTCTGAGCGACTCTTTACGCGCGAAGGCAACCAACTCAAAGCCATCAAGGAAAAAGTGGGCAGCATGGTGTACCCGATCGCCGATGGTGGCTTAGTGCTTTACCCAGCAACCGTTCGTGATGCAGGCGTTCAACAACCGGCGGCGAAGCGCGCAGACCAACCTATCGGCAGTGCTGACGTCCCATCCAGTGCCGATTTCGATTCCAAAGTCGATGCTGCGGTACGTAACTACTTCTTCATTCACCAAACCGACCCAAGCAATAACCAATACCGCTGGTTAACGTACGATCTCAATGGTGATGGTAATGAAGAACTGCTGGTTCAATTGGATTGGTGCGGCTCAGGCGGTTGTACGCTCTTGGTGTTCGAAAACCATGAAAAAGAATGGCGCTTCAACAGTCGAATTACACTGGTAAGAAGCCCAATGATGCTCGGCCAACAAACGTCGCACGGTTGGCGCGACCTGATTTTCGATGTTAGTGGCGGCGCTCGGCCAACAAACGTCGCACGGTTGGCGCGACCTGATTTTCGATGTTAGTGGCGGCGGTGCAACACCAGCAAAACATGTCATGCAGTACACTGGCGTAAGCTACCCTCTGAACCCGAGCATGGCACCAACAGCCACACCAGAACAAATCAGTGGTGTTCGTCTGTTCTCGGATGGTATTAGCCCTGTGCGTGAAGGGGTTCGACTGTAATGTCACAACCGTGTCCCCATTGCGGTTTTCAGTTCAACTGTATTTGCTCGCTGGTGCCTAAACTCACCAGCAAGCTCGAAATACTGCTATTGATGCACCCAAATGAGCTAACTCGTGACACCAATACGGGCCAGCTATTACAGCATTGCCAACTCAACGTCGAGCAAGCAATCTGGGATCGCAAACAACCACCAGCAGAGTTGCTCACTCGCTTGGCTGATCCATCGCTGTACCCGGTGATTTTATTCCCAAGTGAAGAAAGTATCACACTCGAACATGTGGAAATGCAAAGCCAGCAACAAGCCAAAATGCCGCTGTACATTATTTTGGATGCCACCTGGCAAGAAGCGCGCAAGATGATCAATAAGAGTCGCTGGTTAGAAGGTATCCCTACCATGGGACTTTCCGTACTCGCCGATTCTCAATATCAACTGCGACGTAATCAGCAACAAGGCAATTTGTGCACCTTTGAGGTTGCTGCCCACTTATTAGGTCAACTTGGTGAGCAGGATAACCAACAGCAAATGCATACGTTTTTTGCTCACTACCTTGTACTGTTCCAAGCCGAGAAAAGTGGCCATGCTCTCAAACCGTCACCACGCTCTCTCGAATAAACCCAATCGACGAAACAAAAAACGCAGCCAAGGCTGCGTTTTTTTATTGGCATTGTTTCACGTGAAACACGACTAAAACAGACGCTTAGGTTCACCCAAGTAGTAGCCTTGCAGATAATCGACGCCCATATCCTGCGCGATTTTGCACACCTCTCGATTGTGCACAAACTCTGCGACCGTTTCTGCATTAAACACCTGGCACAAACGCACCAACTGAGAAGCTATTTTTCGCTGCTTTAAATCCTTATCGATGTCTCGAATCAAGCTGCCATCCAGCTTTATCACTTCCGGCTCTAGCTTTAAGATCTCATCAATATTGGAGTATCCAGAACCAAAATCGTCCACGATAATGCGCGCACCCAGTTTTCTGAAATGGCTGCACACTTCTATCATACGACCGTAATCTTTAATCTGTTCAGACTCTAGCACTTCCAGCCCTATCCGCGTCGGGTCATTCAACTGGCTGATTTCATGCTCCAGCAACATCAACGTTTTGTCGCTCAACAAATCTTGCGGAGACAGATTAATCGAGAAATCCCCTTTCTTATCTCGCATGTAATGCAGCGTCGAGCGGATCATGTGACGACTCAATCTGGTGTACAAATGCGTGTCTGAGATGATCGGTAAAAATCGCCCTGGAGCAATCACTGTTCCGTCTTCTTCTAAAATCCGCACCAGACATTCTTGGCTGGCAGGAAGATGACTGTAAGCGTGCACAATCGGTTGGCTATACGTAATAATGTTCTGCTTGAGAATCGCTCGGCTGACGCAACTCAACCACCCTAGTTGCTCTTTACGTACATCTTCACTGACTTCGATGTCTTTAGCGTTGCAAATATGCGTGTTGCTGCGAACGCCAGAACGACGCGCTTCTATGCCTTTTAATAAGAGCTCATCAGGAGAAGCCGAAGGAAAATCACGACGGCTAACCAAGCCACCACACAAGGAAATAGACAGGTAATCAATTTCGCGCAGGCCGAGCGGCTCAAAGTTAGTTTGCTCAACCGCATCAGCAAAACGAGTAAAGTGCTGTTTTATCGTCTCGCTACTTTGTTCAGCCTTAAACACAAAAGCCCACTCACCTACACCAATGCTGTACAGTTGCAGCGCCGCTGGCATGCCTAAGCGCTTTCTCAATCGATTGGTAAAATGCATCGACAGATCTTTGAGCAGCTGGTCTCCGACTCGATACCCGTACTTTTCGTTGATGTGGCTGAAATTGAGTAGCTTAAGCGTTAACAAATGCTCGTCACAATCGATGTGACTTAAGCGCTCTTGCAGTGCCACGCGATTTTGCAGCCCCGTGCGACTGTCACGACGGTAGCTTTCTTGTAACTTGCGAGTTTGACGATCAAGTTGATAACCCATGTGAGCGTTCATATGATTCAAATCGCCAATCGCATTGCGTATTAAACTAAACAGCGGTGAAATCGAAGCGCTCACTTGCGGTTTAGGCAAATTCAGCGATTGCACCTCATCGCCTTCGCGCATCGCAAGGTAAGTCAAACTGTGGTGAAGAATTTCTGGCTGGCCAATGTCACCATGTATCTCACCCATGCAGTAGCTGCCAAAGGTCGCGGCAATATCCATAAACGCCTGCACTTCATCGCTGCTATCAATAAAATCCAGCCGTGAGGCACAGTTGTAAATCATCACTACTTCTGGCTGATGCATAGCAAGTTCCACCACCCCATGACGCACTTGTTCTAACGTCAGAGAAGGATGGTTATAGCAAAACTGAACCTCATCACCGAGGCACCACGGCCTATCGAAACTCATGCTTCCATCGGCGTGAAGTTCTGTGACGGTACAAACTTCCTTGCGCCCCAACGTTTCTCGATACAACGGGAAACTGAGTAATTGGTTAATCGTCACGTCGTGCCCGTCGGCAAGATAATGCTTGTAAACATCGAGGGCTTTACGCTCTCCTAAGCAATACAAGCGCGTGCCTTTCGCATGCGTCACTTTGTGCGGCATGCCGATTGGGTTCCACTCGGAATACGCGTCTGTCCAAGTTTTCAAAGTATCACTGTGCAAAGCCACTGCCACTACGGCGTTGTCGTATGTCTGGTTTTGATAGAGCACCCAACAGCCGTCTTCTATGGTCTGCGCTAATCCACCAGACACTCGCACGTTTTCGGTCGCAAAAGTTTGATACAAAGGATAATCACGACGTTCGATTTGCACGGCAAAACTGATGATGACTTGAGAGTTGCTTTGTAACTGCAGCGAACGTTTGAGCTCGCCACCGTCTATATCGGGAGAGAAAGAATACGCTTGGACGGCAGACGTTAGCGTGGTTTGGCCAAATTCAATCAGGTTGATGAGGCAGCCAGAGGTAAAAATGTCGCCATCCAAAATTACATTGCGAGTGCTGTGGCCGATGACATGAGCATTGGGCAACATCGACAAAACCGCTTTGGCGAGTGCAGCCGCACATTCTCGCGATTGCGTAGACAAAATTTGCACCAAATACTGTTTATCTGGGTGCAACTGAGAAGTGACTAAAAAGTCATTAAGCTGACTTACATCGTGGACCCGTTTGGAAAAAGCTCGCATGTACCCTACTACTGCCGTAACACTATTTTCACCACGATGAGTGGCGTCGTTATTTTTACTTTAGGCTTAGTAATTTACGTTTCTTTTTGATGCTTTTCTAGGCACAAAATGACTTTAGAATGGATTAATGCGAAAGCAATTAAAAAAGTGTGAGTAACGGCTGCAAACTATTGATTTCAATGTCAGGTAACGTACGTATTCTTGAATGATTAATGACATTTTTATTCATATCATTAAACCAACATGCGGCAAAACCCGCTAACTTTGCACCATGTACATCCGTCGTGAGGTGGTCACCAACATGCAGAATGTTTTCGGCAGGTAAATCGAGAAACTGCTGCGCTTTGACAAACAAATCGGCAGCAGGCTTGGCGAGACCGTCAGGGCCCGCTTTTAATACGCATTGGAAGTATGGCGTCAAACCGATTTTATCTAAGTCGACATTACCATTGGTGATCGCCACCAGAGGAATGTGTTCTCCCAACTCCGCCAATACATCGAGACTTTGCTGCGGCACGTCAAACTGACTGCGCCATTCCAACGCCAGTTGCACGCCCTCTTCCGCTGCAACTTGAGCTTGCGCTTCATCGTAGCCAACGGATAGAAAAGCATGCTTTAACTGCACTAGGCGCCAAAGCGTCACATCGCTTTTGAGAGCAGGACATTGCTGGAGCACATGTTTTTTTACCTGCAACCAATCGGCCTTTTCCATGTGCGCCACTGCAGGATGCGTTTGTTGCAACCAAGTCAGTAACTCGCGCTCCATACGGACAATCACTGGATGGTTGTCATACAGCGTGTCATCTAGATCGAATGTCATGGCCTTAATCGGCTCGATACGGCGGTAAAATTTCATGCTTTGGCTCACTCCCCGTTCTTTTTGCGGGCTCGTGGGTGGGCTTGGTCATACGCTTGCGCTAGATGCTGGAAATCCAAGTGTGTGTAGATTTGGGTCGTCGATATGTTCTCGTGACCTAAAAGCTCTTGCACCGCACGTAAGTTGTTGCTCGACTCCAGCATGTGCGTAGCAAATGAGTGGCGCAACTTATGTGGGCTAATGTGACTAGCTACAGACTGTTTTTGTCCCCACTCGGCCATGCGTTTTTGCACGCTGCGGTGCGAAATACGGGTTCCGAGTTTAGACACAAATAATGCAGGTTCACCTGGCGCTGCTAAGTCACCACGAACGCGCAGCCACTTACCTACCCATTCCGTTGCCATCCCCGAAAAAGGCACTTTACGTTCTTTGTCACCTTTACCGATAACACGAAGCTCGCCACTGCGCAGCTGCACATCTCGCACATCCACACTGACCAACTCGGCTAAACGCAGGCCGGCACCGTACATCAGCTCCATCATTGCGCGATCGCGGATCGCCAATGGGTCATCTTCATTCACTTCGAGCAGTTGATTCACTTCATCCACATCGAGGTTTTTTGGCAGCGGGCGCTTTTTACGAGGTGCAGACACCCCTTTGGCAGGGTTGGCTGACATCTCACCACGCAAAATCAAGAAATCGAAAAAGCTACGCAGCGAAGACAAGCGCGTAGCTAAGCTGCTGGCCTTCATGCCTTCTCGCATGCCTTTACCCGCAAGTTGTCGAACCCAGCCAGCATCAACTTGAGACCAATCTTTCAGTCCCATTTCGGCAAGATGCTGCGCCATGGTTTCCAACTGTTGCTTGTAATTGCGTTGAGTGTGCAAGCTGAGCCCCTTTTCGCTTCGCAAGAATTCGTAGAAGCGTTCAAGAGGCTTTTGAAGACTATTTGGCAGAGGAGTGTTGGGAGTTGTCGTCATCGTAACTTTGCCATACCAATGTTTGAGCAAGATGTGCCACTACTAAGGATAGGTGACGCAAAAACAAGGTATCCATATCTGGTTGGAAATGACCGCCATCTTCGCTAGAAAACGCAAGCACGCCAAGCGTCTGCTTCTTCACCAGCGGCAGTACCACATAGGAACCCATTTCTGGCACATCCATATTGCCAAACAACGCTTCACGATCCACTTTACGCAAGCGGCCCAAATAAGCCTCTTTGCCATTTAGGTGGTTGGTCGCAAAACGCTGGTAATGTTCTTTGCTAAGTTGCGTCGATGCATCACATTGGCTAAACAAGCGAACATACGCACGCAGTCCGAGATCTTTGGCTTTTAGCTCTATCGCGCTAATAACTTGCTTGAAGTCACCGCACTTTAGAATCGAGCCCTGCAAATCCATGAACTCGTAGAAGGTACGATCGTTGTTTGCCGCAAGCGACATTAACGTGGTGATCTCTTCTTCAAGCTCTTCAATACGCTGACGCTGGCGATTCATTTGAATATGCACCAACGAAACCGTACCTAAATCCGAATGTGGAAAAGACAGACGATCCACCAGCTCAGGGCGCTCAACAAAAAAGTCAGGGTGATCTTTTAGGTATTCAGCCACCACTTCTGCCGTTAATGCGTCAGCTTCAACTTGAGACAAACCGTTTCCTTTTTCTTTGACTAGCACGACAGTTGACCATCAAATACGTGAGTAGCAGGGCCTGTCATAAAGAGTGGTTTGCCCGGGCCTTGCCAAGAAATATGCAGCTCACCACCAGGTAGCGATACTTTCACACTCTCATCCAAAAGCCCT
The DNA here is from genome assembly GCF_028823755.1 of Vibrio sp. VP6. Taxonomy (NCBI): domain Bacteria; kingdom Pseudomonadati; phylum Pseudomonadota; class Gammaproteobacteria; order Vibrionales; family Vibrionaceae; genus Vibrio; species Vibrio sp. VP6. Next base: position 10,426 of record NZ_JAPEID010000025.1, on the reverse strand, counting down.
TGCAAAATACCCACAGCCACCGCGCCACATGCGCCGCTACCACAAGCTTGTGTTTCACCTGCGCCGCGCTCGTAAACTCGAAGACGAATGTGGTCACGACTCACCACTTGCATAAAGCCAGCGTTCACACGTTCAGGGAAGCGTTCGTGTGATTCAAGCAGCGGACCTAGAGTGTCCACATCTGCGGTATCCACGTCATCCACTACTGTCACCACATGCGGGTTACCCATGCTGACAGCGCCACAAAACAGCGTCTTGTCACCCGCGCGCATGATGTAGGTTTTTTCTTTCTGCTTCGCTTTGAACGGAATTTTGTTCGGTTCAAACTCTGGCACACCCATGTTGACCGTCACTTCACCGTCGTCTTCCACATCAAGAATCATCTTACCTTTCTTGGTGCTCACGCTGATGCTGTATTTATTGGTCAACCCTTTCAAACGAACAAAACGCGCGAAACAGCGCGCGCCGTTGCCACATTGCTCCACTTCACTGCCATCGGCATTAAAAATGCGATAGTGGAAGTCGGTTTCAGGATCATAAGGTGCTTCTACCACGAGCAATTGGTCAAAACCGACGCCAGTGTGACGATCCGCCAAACGACGGATCAAGTCTTGCGAGAAAAACACGTTCTGGGTAATGCAGTCGACGACCATGAAGTCGTTGCCCAAACCGTGCATTTTGGAAAAGTGGAAATGCATTTGTTGTGTGTTACTCCGGTAGAATCTGTTCCAGCTGCCACAAACTGGTCAGCTCTTCACGCTGGCGAACAAGGTGGCTTTGATTACCATCCACCATTACTTCTGCCGCTCGGGTACGAGTATTGTAGTTCGAAGACATCACAAAACCATAGGCACCTGCTGAACGAACCGCGAGTAGATCACCTTCTTGCAAAACGAGCGCGCGATCTTTACCCAAGAAGTCACCAGTTTCACAAATCGGGCCAACCAAATCGTAAGTTTGTGGCTCACCATTACGAGGGGAAACAGGCACAATATCTTGCCAAGCTTGGTACAGTGCTGGACGCATCAAGTCATTCATCGCCGCATCAATGATGGCAAAGTTTTTATGCTCGGTGTGTTTTAGGAATTCCACACGGGTGAGCAAAATACCGGCGTTTGCTGCAATCGCACGGCCTGGTTCAAAAATCAGTTCTAGGTCTTGATGATTTTCAAGACGCCCCAACAACGCTTTCGCGTAATCAGAAGGCTGAGGCGGTAATTCATCACGATATACCACGCCTAAACCACCACCAACGTCGAGGTGACGAATGTTGATGCCTTGTGCTTTCAGGTCATCAATCAAAGCCAGCAAACGGTCGGTTGCATCAATAAATGGGTCAATGCTCGTTAACTGAGAACCAATATGGCAGTCGATACCTTGCACATTCAGATTAGGTAGGCTCTGGGCGAATTGATACACTTCTGGCGCGCGGTCAAACGCAATGCCAAATTTGTTGTCACGAAGACCGGTCGAAATATAAGGGTGAGTTTTCGCGTCAACATCTGGGTTAATACGTAGCGAAATAGGCGCAATCACACCAAGCTCACCCGCAACTTTATTCAAGCGTTCGAGTTCCGGCTCTGATTCAACGTTGAAGCACTTGATGCCAAGCTCTAGTGCGCGCTTCATTTCTGCTGGCGTTTTACCCACACCAGAAAACACGACTTTCTTCGCATCACCGCCCGCTGCAATCACACGCTCTAGTTCACCACCAGATACGATATCAAAACCCGAACCCAAACGAGCCAGCGCGTTCAGTACGCCCAAGTTTGAGTTGGCTTTTACTGCGTAGCACACAAGATGAGGATGTTGACCCACAGCACTATCAAACGCCTTCCAGTGGCGCTCTAGCGTGGCTCGAGAATATACGTAAAGAGGAGTGCCATATTGCTCGGCAAGAGCTTGAAGTGGGACGTCTTCGGCCCAAAGTTGGCCATCATCCTGATAGTTGAAGTAATCCAAAATTCGCTTCCCTTATTTAATTCGACTGCTGAACCCTAATTTCACCCTAAGGTGCGGTTATTTATTGTGATTGCTCGTTTTGTTGTGCGTCATCTGGGATGTACAGCGAGCCAGATTGGCCACACCCTGCCAGCATCGCGGCAGCCATCACAAACAACACTGTTACTAATTTTTTCATTTGGCATATCGTGATTATTGAATCAATGCCCCCTATAATCGCACCACACTCAGGAAAAGCAATAGGATAGACGGATGAACGATACTGAATTTCATCAACTGGTGGATGCGCAGATGCAAATCATCGAAGAATCCATCGATGATTCAGGCGCAGACATTGATTACGAGGTGTCTGGCAACGTAATGACATTAGAGTTTGAAGACCGCAGCCAGATCATCATCAACCGCCAAGAGCCAATGCATGAGATTTGGTTGGCCTCAAAATCGGGTGGTTTCCACTTCAAGTTAGTAGAAGACAAATGGACCTGCTCAAAAACGGGCATGGAGCTGTTTGAAATGGTGAAGCAAGAGTGTGAAAAACACGCTGGCGAAGAGATTGATTGGGCGTAAATCCTCTCGATGAACACCAAAACAAAAAGAGCACCGAGGTGCTCTTTTTGTTTATGGATATGGTTACGTTACGCGTTTACCGCTTTAGTAGGACGATGCGGTGAGCACCCATCATTGCGATAAGGAATGATGTAAGCGTTACCCTCTTCAGGGTGAATGATCTGATAGTACTGCGGTAAATTGAAGTTAATAAACTTAGACGCCACACGGCTGTCGTCTTTAACCGAAGTGTAGAAGCTGTTGACCGAAGCGATCATCTCATCTTTTGAGCCACTGAACTGGTGATACACTTCCACTTGGTTCGACTCATCCAATACATAGATGTTGAAACCGTCTTCGTTATCTTCAAAGAAGAACTGCACCAAACCTTCACTGGCAAAACCATCCACCGCTTCTGGTAATTGGTATTCTTGCTCGCGGTCGAGCATTAACAGCGGCGAGCCTTTTAGCTTATTGGTAGAAATGCTGCGGTAGAAATCGATGGAGTTTTCTAACTTCTGCACCGACACACCACGGCGTTCAAAGAACAATCCGTAGGTTTGGTTACCAAGACGCATCGCTTTAAAGCGGCGGCGTTTTTCTTGCTCCACCGGCTTCAAACGCAAGTCGATGCATTCCGCAAGAAGCTGATACACCATATTACGCATCACTCCACGCATGTTTTTCGCGTAGCAGAACACATCTACCGATTCTGGTGGCAACGCATCTTGGTGCATTTTGCCCAAAATGGTTTTTAGCGCATCCAACATCGCCGTTTCGCCTTTGAAATGCAGTGTACGCACTTCATGCCAGGAGTTGCGGTAAACCAAATCGACACTGCCGACTAAGTTTTTATGTTCCGGACCAAAACTGAAGATATCGGTATTTTTCACATCCACTTTCAGTGAACGCCCCGACAGCTCCGACGTAGGGTCATTTTCGAAGTTGATGAACATCGCCAACTGGCTGATTTCACACGGGCTCGCTAACGCTTGCATCGTCGGACGACGTTTACGCAGTGCAAAGGTATTTCGTAAGTCACTCACCATTTGGTAGAACTTATCGATATCTAGCTGTGCTTCACGCACCACGGCATGCAAACGCGTGGATTCGGTGATGAGGCCATTAAAGAAAGCCCACGAGACCAGTTTGCTCAAGTACTCGTGATGCTCAAGACATGGCTGACCAAGAATGCGATGTGCGATCAATGGTTGCTTGTAGAGATACCAACCCGACTTGTTCACCCCGCCTTCTTTAACTTCGATGAAGCTCAAATCTGGTTCATGTAAATCAGGGGAAATTTGTGGGTTCAGCAACGTCACTTTGCCCGGCAACACCTCAAACGCAGCGTACAACTTACGCGCAAGAATGCTGATGTCTTGCGGGCTGATCGCGGATGTGATGTCGTTGCGACGCGCAAACTGAATCAAGTTACGGTAGCTCTGCATCAACGCATCAAGCAACGCATGATGTACGACTTTCACCTGTTCAACTTTCCAGTTGCGGCGGTCATCGAGCTCGGCAACCACACTGTCATCCCAATTCCATTTCGCAATCATGTCGCTCAGCGCTTCACGACGCCAGGCCACTGAACCGACATCTGGTTCACGCGACAGCTTTTCATGGGTTTTGAGATAAAAACAACGACGCACCAAATCCAAACGTGTATCGTCTTGGATTCGTTCTAAATAGCGCGTAACTTTTTCCAACATTAAGTAGTATGCGTCCATGCCATAGAGATCTGGCTCATGGGCAAAGAATCGACGCTTGGTGTCAATACTTAACAGTTGTGTGTGCGGGTATTCCCACGAGTAAGCTTCTAGCAGAATGGCTTTTAATACCGACTTGTATGGCGAATCGATACTTTTGTACAGTTGCCACAAGTTCGAGCCAAAGTATTCTTCGGCAGGAATGCGGTTCAACTTACCAAAATCGATCCACTCGCTACAGTCGATGTAGCCATCGCTGCACAATTGAGAAACGTACTCGTCGTAACACTCTTCCATTTCTGGTGGCACAATTTGCCATAACAAGCGCTGACCAGCGATACGCACCGCACTGCGATAGAACTCATCAAGCAAAAGCAAATGCTGTGAGGAACCGCAGTTGTCACCCGTCATCTCTTCAGAATGGTTACTTCTAAAACGCTCTTCATCCATCAAGAAGAAGTTCGCTTCCACCCCTTGGCTTTGCGCCCAATCGGTGATCAGCAAACATTTGTTGGTGAGCAGTTCACGTTCGTCACAATCCATCTCTGGCGAAATACATACCCAAATGTCTAAATCGCTGGAAGTGCTTTGACCAATCGATGACGTACTACCCATGGTATATAAGCCCAAGATCGCTGGCTTTTCTGCCGTCTTGAGTGGCTGACCAATGGCGAGTTGTATGTCGTCGATGAATTGCTGTTGGATAGGATTGAGTTCAAGCCCGTGTACGCCGTACGGAACGTCAGCGTCGTAGTAGCCCGGAATGACAGGGTGATTGTAGTTCAGTAAGGCAGGAATCAAGTGGAAAACTTGCTGGCTTTGCGAATCCATAAGCGCCAGCGCGCGATCGATACGCTGCTGGTTCAAATTGTCTAATCGCTGAATGATGGTATAGGTGTAAGCCTGCAAGGGTAATTCCTTGGTTGAACAATCACGGACATCTGCTGATGTTTTAAACCAAAATGGCCTAAAAACGTGATCAATTTAACACTTTCATTGGAGTTGGTAAAGTTTTCCACCCGTAATTCGCACCGGACGTAAAACCATACTTTAGTCACAAAAATGAAGACGCGGTAGTGTCGCTTGTAATCGCCTCTAACTAATAATAGTCCTTAGTCTAATTGAGAATCCAGTCACACTATTTTCACAACCTTATGTAAATCCTTCCTTAGCCCCACGAGATAACTAACTAACAGTAAGCATTTCTTTATGAGAATGGTAGGATAAAGCCAAATCCAAACAGCATTGAGAAGATCATGACCCAATCCACACCAATTCGCATTGCAACTCGAAAAAGCCCACTTGCACTATGGCAAGCTCATTTTGTTAAAGACGCTCTTCAAGCCGCTCATCCTGGCTTGGAAGTCGAGTTGGTAACCATGGTGACCAAAGGTGACGTGATTTTGGATACACCGCTGGCTAAAGTTGGTGGCAAAGGCTTGTTCGTTAAAGAACTTGAAGTTGCCATGCTTGAAGGCCGTGCAGATCTAGCCGTGCACTCAATGAAAGACGTACCTGTCGACTTCCCAGAAGGCCTTGGCCTCGTGACCATTTGCGAGCGCGAAGACCCTCGCGACGCCTTCGTTTCTAATACCTATAACAGCATTGATGAACTCCCTCAAGGTGCGGTCGTCGGTACTTGCAGTTTGCGTCGCCAATGCCAACTGAAAGAATACCGCCCAGACATCATTATCAAAGAACTGCGTGGCAACGTGGGGACTCGACTTGGCAAACTGGATGCGGGTGAGTACGACGCTATCATTCTTGCAGCCGCAGGTCTAAAGCGCTTGAAATTGGAAGACCGAATTCGCAGCTTTATCGAACCAGAACAATCACTGCCAGCGGTTGGCCAAGGCGCAGTCGGTATTGAATGCCGCGTAGACGACGAACGCTTACTCAAACTTCTAGAGCCACTCAACCATAAAGACACCGCCGATCGCGTGTTGTGCGAACGTGCCATGAACCTAACTCTTGAAGGTGGCTGTCAGGTGCCAATCGGTAGCTACGCGCTACTTGAAGGTGATGAAGTTTGGCTTCGCGCGCTCGTCGGAGAACCAGATGGCAGCGAAATTGTGCGTGGCGAAGTGCGTGGTCACCGTAAAGATGGAGAAGCGCTCGGTATCCGGTTGGCTAACGAGCTACTTGATAACGGTGCCCGCGACATTCTAACCAAGCTGTACGCAGACCACGATTAATCATGGCAGTGTTGGTCACTCGGCCGGGAGAGCAAGGCAGCGCGCTTTGCTCTCTGCTCGAAAGGCACGGCATTTCCGCACACCACCATCCGCTGATCGACATTGTTGCCGATCTCACGGACACGCACCTCACGACTCATCTCCATCAAGCTCAAATAGTAATCGCCGTTAGCCGACACGCCGTGCAATGCGCCCAGCAAATCCTAACCAGCAATGGCGCATCATGGCCGAAACAAGCGGTATACCTTGCCGTTGGTCAAAAAACAGCACACTATTTAAGCAAATGCACCCAACAGAAAGTACACTATCCCGAAGTCAGTGATAGTGAACACTTATTGCGACTTCCAGCGTTACAGAATGTAGAGCAGCAGCCGGTTCTTATCCTTCGTGGTAACGGAGGAAGAGAGCTGATCAAAGATGCATTGGTGAGACGCGGAGCAAAAGTTCACTATAGTGAGACTTACAAGAGAGAATTCATCCCATTCGATCCAGTAAGCTGTGTCTCACTATGGAAAACCCTACAAATTGACCAGATCGTCGTCACCAGTGGTGAACAACTGGATTATTTGTGCAGCCAATTGACGTCAGAGCAATTGACTTGGCTTAATCAACAAGAGTTGTATATCCCCAGCCAGCGCATCGCTGACATTGCAATTCAAAGGGGGTTCACTCGGGTGAGGTGCACAGGAAGCGCATCCAACCAAGAATTACTGGCTGCTCTCCAGCCCTAGCTACACAGGATATAGGCATGACAAGTAAAAATAACGACCAAAAAAATAACGATAAAAACCTTTCCGAAGAAACCTCATCGGCACCGCTAGCTGAAAAAGACGCACCGAAAAAGGATGCTGAATCTAAAAAGGAAGCCTCTAAACCGGTTGAGCCAGCAAAACCAGCGGAGCCAACAAAGGTTGAATTTGAAGAGAAGCAAGGCAAACGTGGTGTCAAACTCGGCACAGTAGCGATCATTCTTTCAATCATCTTCGGTGGTGGTCTCGCTTATAAACTTCATGAACAACAAGCCGATTACCAAACCCAAATCGCTCAGCTACAAAACCAACTAGAAAAAGCGCAAGCTTCGATGAAGCAAGAGCTAAACCAAGTTAAAGAAGAAACCATCGAGAAAGCGACCACTGTAACGCACAAAGCAGAAGTGGTGCTTGGTCAACAACAAAAGAGCATTGAAAGTTTACAACTCGCCGTCGCTGATGTGAAAGGCCGACGTCCAAACGACTGGCTATTGGCAGAAGCGGATTACCTTGTGAAGTTGGCTGGTCGTAAACTGTTCTTAGAGCATGACGTAGAAAGCGCAACTCAACTAATGGAAAGCGCAGACCAACGTATTGCCGCGCTAAACGATCCAAGCTTAGTTAAACTGCGTAAAGCGATGGCAAACGACATCACCAAACTGCGCACTGTCCCATTGATTGACCGTGACGGTCTTGTTCTGCGTTTAACCGCTCTACAGCAGCAAGTAGATAAGTTGCCTCTAGCAAATGCACTACTGCCGGAAGCCCAAGTCGTTGCTCAACATGAAGTATCAGAAGACATTTCAAACTGGCAAGATAATTTGATGACCTCTCTGAAAGACTTCTCTGAGAACTTTATTACTTTCCGTACTCGCGATGGCAACGTCATCCCATTATTGTCTCCAGAGCAGCATTTCTATTTAAAAGAAAACATCAAGGCCAAACTGGAAACAGCAATCAAAGCGGTTTACCAAGAGCAAGGCGAAATCTACACCACTTCGTTAACGACAGCTGACAAGTGGGCGATGGCTTTCTTCAATCAAGACGACAACGCGGTGAAAGAATTCAACAAAGCACTCAACCAATTAAGCCAACAAAATATTCAAGTTGAGTACCCTGCAAAACTGGAAAGCCAATCTCAGCTATCGGATGTGATTCGTGAGCGACTACGTCGTGAAGTCACAACAATGACAGGTACGGGGGATAAATAATGATTCGCCTTATTTTCCTATTTGTCGTTCTAGGTGCAGGTCTATTTGTCGGTACTCAGTTTTCTGGTCAACAAGGATATGTACTGATCTCAATAGCAAACAAGACCATCGAAATGAGCGTGACCACTTTGGTGATCTTCGTTATCGCTACGCTAGCTGGTCTTTTCCTCCTTGAATACCTGATTAAAAAGTTGGTTTACGCAAGCTCAAGCACTTGGAACTACTTCAGCGTACGTAAAATGCGTCGTTCTCGTCGCTACACCAATGAAGGCATTATCAAGCTCCTCGAAGGTGATTGGAAAGGTGCTGAAAAGAAAGTCACTCGTTGGGCAAATCACCACGATATGCCACTACTTTGCTATCTCGTTGCTTCTGAAGCTGCTCAAGGTCAAGGTGATAAAGCAAAACGCGATCATTATCTTGCATTAGCTAGCCAACAGGAGAATGCTCATCTCGCTGTCGAACTGACTCGAGCCAAGCAATTTATTCGTGATAATGAGTTCGAAGCCGCTTTCGATACCCTGCAATCGCTAAAAGGCCAATACCCAAATAACTCGATTGTCTTGAACTTACTCAAAACAACTTACATGCAGCTTAAATTGTGGCAGCCATTGATTGACCTAATGCCACAACTGGCGAAAGCAAAGCTAGTAACGGAAGAAGAGCAAGCAGAACTGATTCAGAAAGCACAATGTGGTTTACTGCATGAAGTCGCGCAACAACAAGGTAGCGAAGGGCTAATTTCTCATTGGAACAGTCTGGCTCGTAAAGTGAAGCAAGACACGCATCTTATTGCTTGTTTTGCACGTGAGCTTATCGCTCGTAAAGCCGATACCGAAGCCTTTACCGTACTGAAAGAAGCACTGAAAAAGCAGCCTGAACCAGAACTTTACCAACTACTGCCAGACTTAAATCTACCAGATATCCATCCTGTGGTAGTCTTCCTAGAAGGCGTAGTAAAGAAAGAAGCTGACAACGCAGCGGCACACAGCGCTCTAGCACACTTCTACTTCCGTCAAGAGAAATGGCAACAAGCTCAGGAGCACTTTGAAATAGCTCTAAAACTTCGCTCAGACGTATCTGACTATGCTTTCCTAGCAGACACACTAGAGAAGCAAAATCTAACCAAAGCAGCTCATGAAGTCTCTCGTAAAGCTCTGATGCTGGTTCAGCACGACTAACCAGTAACAACATTATCAAGCCGACAGTTTACTGTCGGCTTTTTTATTGCCTGCCATTTATCCATAACCATCAACACGTATTAAATTAACTAGAAACCCAGCCTCTCTCTTAACCCACTCGCTACAGTTTGACCCTTATCGTTTTTTCGGCTTTTCTCCTCCCACGCCAATGAGCACCACTCAACAGACAAGCAATACCAATCTAAGTAAAAACATGATCCAATTGAGGCTGTCCAACAACAGAACTGATTCGCTATGGCCAGCCTCAATAATATCGACTTTAAAAAACTCGCAAGTCAGCAAAAATCCATTCAGATGAAAATGAGGCCACTGACCCTTACTCATTTCAAAGATGGACACTCACGTACACAAATCGCCAAGTTTCTCAAGGTAAGCCGAACCAGTGTCAATAAGTAGGTTCAAACCTTTCTTGAAGAAGGGCTGGAAGGACGACAAGAAAAGCCAAGATCAGGAAGACCACCATTCTTAACTTCCGAGCAAAGAGAGCAATTGAGCCAATGCATAAAAGATAAAGCCAATGACTTTAAGAATGTCAGTATCATCAAACTTCCGTCCTATTCTCTAGAGCTATACTCTATCGAACAAGTATGGCGTTGGTTGAGGCAACACTATTTAGCCAATCAATATTTTACTGATTACGACGACATCATCTCCAAAGTCTGCGATGCATAGTATTGGTTTTTGGATTGCTCCAAAAGAGTCACCAAAATATGCTCGAGAAGATGGATAGACCTGACCAGTTAATTTTCCAGATTGGTATGACTTCTCTTGGAAGGGAAAATGACAGCCCCTAAAACGACAAAAGCCCTGCTATTTCTAGCAGGGCTTTCAAATAAGTGGCGGAGCGGACGG
>NZ_JAPEID010000024.1:0-79340 GCF_028823755.1 Vibrio sp. VP6 | reverse complement strand
GAGCGCAACCTTGCCAAGGTTGAGGTCACGAGTTCGAACCTCGTGTGTCGCTCCAGATTGATAAGCCCAGCTTTTTAGCTGGGCTTTTTCGTATTTGTTGTTTCTCAACAACTTCAAAAAGTAAGTCCGACTCTCGCCAAACAAATAAATGCAAATTCTAAGCTATCTGGGAAACCAGTTCTTTTAAATGCACATCCATACTATTCAACCAGTTTTATTTATGACTTTGTTAGATGCATATCGACAGAACAAGATAAATTCACCTCTATCAGGTAAGTTATTGAGATCAGAATAAGAATGGTTTTGTTGTGATCGCTGTCAACTTATGAATTGTGAAAAGTCGTTGCCAGAAGATTTTATTTTGTGATAAATTCGCGCGCAATCTCGGAGCGTAATTTATGACGCTAGTTCTCTGGGGGATACGCGTAGTGACCATTCAAGCTGATTGTGACACTACGTAGGGTAGGTATCGGTAAAGCCATTTGTCGATAGACGGGATACTAATGCTGTAAATGCAGCATGTTAATGGGAAACCCAACATTGAAACCTTTGAATAAACACACACTAATCAGCTTCATACTGCCGAAATGTCCTGTTTTACAAAACGGTTGCATTACGGAACCTTGATTAATTCCCAGCACAAATAAAAGTCACCGATGTTGTGACTGACTATCTGTATTTGTCTTTTACGTAGCGACAAATGCGGAGGTTTACCTATATCTCCTGTAATTAAATTCAAACGAAAATAAATACAGGTTCGAGAATTATTACAATTCAAGGGATTAAGTAGTATGAGCACTGCCTTTGAAGTCGATAACACTATCGCAAACATTTTTTCTTCTCAGGTTCCTTTTGTTGAGGGAACGTATGACTTAACGCCGGATCAAGTTCTATTAGAACAGGCGGAGCATGAATCTGAGGTTCGTTCTTATCCACGTCGTCTACCGATTGCGATAAAGCAAGCATATGGCTGTTTGGTAGAAGATACTCGTGGTCAAGTCTTCCTAGATTGTTTAGCTGGTGCTGGTACTTTAGCGTTGGGTTACAACCATCCTGAAATTAACCAAGCGTTAAAAGAGCAGTTAGACTCTGGTCTGCCTTATCAAACTCTTGATATTGCCACTTCTGCTAAAACTCACTTTATTAAGTCTGTTAAGTCTTTTCTTCCTCAAGAGCTGGGCGATAACTGTGTTATTCAGTTCTGTGGACCATCGGGTGCTGATGCGGTTGAAGCTGCGATCAAGCTAGCGAAACAAACGACAGGTCGTAATACCATGTTTGCTTTCCGTGGTGCATATCACGGTATGACAAACGGTACGATGGGCATGATGGGTAATTTAGGAACAAAAGCGCGTCGTACTGGCTTAATGTCAGATGTGCACTTTATGCCTTTCCCATACAACCTACGCTGTCCATTTGGTCTTGGTGGTGACGAAGGTGCGAAAGCAAGCATTCGTTATATCGAGCGTTTATTGAACGATGATGAGGCGGGTATCATGAAACCTGCTGCGATCATCGTAGAGCCAGTACAAGGTGAGGGCGGTGTAATTCCTGCTCCAGCATTCTGGTTGCGCGAACTACGTCGTATTTGTGATGAGCACGGTATCCTGCTGATTTTTGATGAAATCCAGTGTGGTGTGGGTAAATCTGGTTACAACTTCGCTTTCGAAGAAGCGGGTATCGTGCCTGATGTATTGTGTCTTTCTAAAGCGATTGGCGGTGGCTTGCCAATGTCACTGCTTGTGATCAATAAGCAACACGATACGTGGAAGCCAGGCGAGCACACGGGCACATTCCGTGGTAACCAACTTGCAATGGTTTCAGGTGCTAAAGCGCTTGAAATTATCCAACGTGACAACCTTGTTGAGCATGCGAACGTTGCTGGCCAATACCTACGTTTTGGTCTTGAAAGCATCCAAAAACGTGTTAACTGTATTGCTGAAGTTCGTGGCAAAGGCTTGATGCTAGGCGTTGAAATCAAGAATCCTAACGGCGAGCTTAACAAGTTTGGTGAACCTCTTGCTGACGGTCAGTTGACCCTAGCGATTCAACGTGCTGCGCTTGAGCGTGGTTTGATGGTTGAGAAAGGCGGCCGCGAAGGTTCTGTTATTCGCTTCCTTCCACCACTTATCATTTCATTCGAACAGATTGACTTCGCATTACGTGTGCTTGAAGAAGCGATCATCGCCGCAGGCGGTAGCCACGTTGAAGCTGCACCACAAGAAGAGTGGAAAAAGCACTTCATCCATACCGGTGAACTAGGCAGTGCTGAGTTTGCATCAGTAATGAACCACACAACTGCTGCAATGAAGTCAGTGTTTGAACAAGTTAACGCACCATACTCAGGTATGGAGCCTAAAGCGTTAGAAGATGCGATCAACGCGGTTGACCTAGACAACAAAAATGCGCCACTTAAATCCGTAATCGATGATGCGGCAGAGCTGGTGGCAAAGAACGCTATCTTCACTCAACACCCTGATTGTATCGCGCATTTGCATACGCCTCCTTTAATGCCGGCTGTTGCAGCAGAGGCGATGATTGCAGCACTGAACCAATCAATGGATTCATGGGACCAAGCATCTTCTGCAACTTACGTTGAGCAAAAAGTGGTCAATTGGCTGTGCGGCAAGTACGACTTAGGCGAAAAAGCCGATGGTATTTTCACTAGCGGTGGCACTCAAAGTAACCAAATGGGTTTGATGCTGGCACGTGATTGGATCGCAGATAAGCTCAGTGGTCATTCAATCCAGAAGTTAGGTCTGCCTGACTACGCTGACAAACTTCGCATCGTATGTTCTAAGAAATCACACTTCACAGTTCAAAAGTCTGCATCTTGGATGGGGCTTGGTGAGAAAGCGGTGATGACTGTGGATGCAAACGCTGATGGCACCATGGATATTACGAAGCTAGATGAAGTGATTGCGCAAGCGAAAGCTGAAGGGGTAATTCCATTTGCGATTGTTGGTACTGCGGGTACGACGGATCACGGCGCAATTGATGACCTAGACTTCATCGCCGACATGGCAGTCAAGCACGACATGTGGATGCATGTGGATGGTGCTTACGGTGGTGCGCTGATCCTTAGCAGTCATAAGTCTCGTCTGAAAGGCGTTGAGCGCGCTCACTCTATCAGTGTCGATTTCCACAAATTGTTCTACCAAACAATCAGCTGTGGTGCACTTTTGGTGAACGACAAGTCGAACTTTAAGTTCTTGCTTCATCACGCAGATTACTTGAACCGTGAGCACGATGAGCTACCAAACTTGGTCGATAAATCCATCGCGACAACCAAACGTTTCGATGCATTGAAAGTCTTTATGACCATGCAAAACGTGGGTCCGAAGGCTCTGGGTGACATGTACGATCATCTACTCGCTCAAACGCTTGAAGTGGCTGACATGATCCGTACAAACGATCAGTTTGAACTACTAGCTGAGCCTTCACTGTCGACGGTATTGTTCCGTGCAACACACGAAACAGCAGATCTTGATGAACTGAACAAAGCGCTACGTTTAGAAGCGTTGACTCGCGGTATCGCGGTATTGGGTGAAACCATTGTCGACGGTAAAACCGCGCTTAAATTTACGATTTTGAACCCGTGTCTAACGACTTCGGACTTTGAATCTTTGCTCTCTAAAATCAATATGCTAGCAGTTGAGCTAGTTTAACAAAGGTAACGGAAAACTATGGCAATTCTACAGATTGGTGCAGGCGGCGTTGGCTGGGTAGTTGCACACAAAGCAGCACAAAACAACGACGTTCTGGGTGATATCACAATCGCATCACGTACCGTAGGTAAGTGTGAGAAAATCATCGAATCGATTCAGAAGAAAAACAATCTGAAAGATTCAACTAAGAAACTAGAAGCTCGTGCAGTAAATGCTGACGACGTAGATTCTCTTGTTGCTTTGATTGAAGAAGTGAAGCCGGACCTAGTCATCAACGCAGGTCCTCCTTGGGTAAACATGCCAATCATGGAAGCGTGTTACCGAGCAAAAGTTTCATACCTAGATACATCAGTCGCGGTTGACCTATGTTCAGAAGGTCAACAAGTCCCTGAAGCTTACGATTGGCAATGGGGCTACCGTGAGAAGTTCGAAGAAGCGGGCATCACTGGCATCTTAGGCGCTGGTTTCGATCCAGGCGTAGTTTCTGTGTTTGCAGCATACGCAGTAAAACACCTGTTCGACGAGATCGACACAATCGACGTGATGGATGTAAACGCGGGTGATCACGGTAAGAAGTTTGCAACGAACTTTGACCCAGAAACCAATATGTTAGAGATCCAAGGTGACTCTTTCTACTGGGAAAATGGCGAGTGGAAGCAAGTACCTTGTCACTCACGTATGCTTGAGTTCGAATTCCCGAACTGTGGCTCGCACAAAGTGTATTCAATGGCGCACGACGAAGTGCGTTCAATGAAAGAGTTCATCCCTGCGAAACGTATTGAGTTCTGGATGGGCTTCGGTGATCGTTACCTTAACTACTTCAACGTAATGCGCGACATCGGCCTACTAAGTCCAGATCCGCTAACGCTGCACGATGGCACAGTAGTACAGCCTCTTCATGTATTGAAAGCGCTACTACCAGATCCAACGTCTCTAGCGCCAGGTTACACAGGTTTAACGTGTATCGGTACTTGGGTTCAAGGTAAGAAAGACGGTAAAGAGCGTAGCGTATTCATCTACAACAACGCTGACCACGAAGTGGCATACGAAGATGTAGAGCATCAAGCGATCTCTTACACAACAGGTGTACCAGCGATCACAGCCGCACTTCAATTCTTCCGTGGCAAGTGGGCTGACAAAGGCGTGTTCAACATGGAGCAGCTAGACCCAGATCCGTTCCTAGAAACAATGCCAGAAATCGGTCTAGATTGGCATGTTCAGGAGCTGGAACCGGCTCAAGGTCTACCAGTTATCCACGCTTTGAAGTAATTCTTGTTATTTGCCTCTGTGGCTTTGTCGAACGTGCTCATTTACATTCGTAAACTCCACGCGTTCTCCTCGCTACAGAGACAAATTTCAGCGAATTACAAACAAAGTTAAATAATTAAAATCTAAGCCGATGCAACCGCGTCGGCTTTGTTCGATTTTACAGTGCCTTCGTTTAGGCGAGGGGACTCAAGGTATTAACATGCAACACAATGAACTAAAAACTCCGTACTTCATGATTAATGAAGACAAGCTGATTGCGAACCTAGAGAAAGCAAAACAGCTAAAAGAAATCTCAGGTGTAAAGCTTGTGCTAGCACTGAAGTGTTTCTCTACTTGGGGTGTGTTTGACATCATCAAGCCTTACTTAGACGGCACGACCAGCTCCGGTCCATTCGAAGTAAAACTTGGCTACGAAACGTTTGGTGGCGAAACGCACGCCTACAGTGTGGGTTACAGCGAAGATGACGTACGTGAAGTCTCAGACATTTGTGACAAAATGATTTTCAACTCGCAATCTCAACTTGCAGCTTACCGCCACATCGTTGAAGGCAAAGCATCAATTGGTTTACGCTTAAATCCGGGCGTGAGCTACGCGGGTCAAGACCTCGCAAACCCTGCGCGCAAATTCTCTCGCTTAGGAGTACAAGCTGATCACATCAAACCTGAAGTATTTGAAGGTATTGATGGCGTGATGTTCCATATGAATTGTGAGAACAAAGATGTGGACGCGTTTATCGGCCTATTAGATGCGATTTCAGAGCAGTTTGGCGAATACCTAAACAAGCTGGATTGGGTGAGCATGGGTGGCGGCGTATTCTTCACGTGGCCGGGTTACGATATTGAGAAGCTAGGTCTAGCGTTAAAAGCATTCTCTGAGAAGCACGGCGTGCAAATGTACCTAGAGCCGGGTGAAGCCATTATCACTAAGACGACAGACTTAGTGGTTACTGTGGTCGATATCGTTGAGAACGTGAAGAAGACAGCAATTGTTGACTCTGCAACTGAAGCACACCGTCTTGATACGCTGATTTACAATGAACCAGCTTCCATTCTAGAGGCATCTGACAACGGCGAGCACGAGTACGTGATTGGTTCGTGTTCATGTCTTGCCGGTGATCAGTTCTGTGTGGCGAATTTTGATCAGCCATTAGAGATTGGTCAACGTCTGCACATTCTAGACAGCGCTGGTTACACGATGGTGAAACTAAACTGGTTCAATGGTCTACGTATGCCTTCTGTTTACTGTGAGCGTTCAAGCGGCGAGATTCAAAAACTGAATGAGTTTGACTACTCAGACTTCAAACGCTCACTGTCACAGTGGTCTGTGAAGTAATGTTTTTCTCATGCTTACAATGACAAAGAGCAGCTATTTATAGCTGCTCTTTTTCTATGAATAAAAGGCTAAATCGACTAGCTTTCAATTATCACTCTGGTGTCTTCGCTGAGCGCTTCTAACTCGTTCGCCACATCTTCGATTTCCAATTCGCTTGGCAGCTTGATAGCCATTTTGGCGCTGAACAAGCTAGAACTCACACCACCACCCCCGGCAATAAATACGCGTTGACAATCCATATCTAAAATAGAGATGCCTTGTGCATCCAGAACGTGAGTGATTTCATTGACGATACCTGCACGGTCATTGGAATCGAGACGAAGTTGGAAAATGGTATCTTCTTTGTGTGAGTGAGGCTCTGAATCCACAAATTTAACTACTAGAGTCTGGCAGGCTGAAAACGCTTCTTTCACCGTGTCCGCGTTTTCTTCAGGTAACTCAACTTTTATCACCCCAGCGACTTGGTCTTCAATAAAGTTTACTTTACTGATTAACCATTTGCCTCCGTTTTCATGAGTAACAGCAGCCAGTTGTTTGATAGTCGCCGGTGATGCTTGACCGACAAAGTTAACGATAAACACAGTGTTCATGATGTCCCCTCCTGGAATAAGGTTTGGACGCAGTGCGGTGGAACGCATCGCTTAAGTTATTGGAATAAGTCCTTTTCTTCAGTGTAGGTCCTAGGAAGGGGTTATGTTTGATAGAAGTCAATTTTTCACACTAATTCGCGAAGCAAATAATCAAAACAGTGCACTAGATACAAAAAGAGCAGCCGTTTGGCTGCTCTTCATTAATGTCGTTCAATATGGTTGGCTTAGAACGTTACTTTCAGCTCTACGCCGTAAAACTGACTGTCGTAGCTTGCACCTGCGTCCATGGCAAACTTCGCAACATCTTGATTGCCGAACCAAGGTGAGGAGTTGAATTTCAATTCAGCGCTGCCGCCCCATGCGTCAGTCACCCAGTGGTGGATATGACCAACAGGGTTTAGGAAGAAGAGAGAAACGTCGCCTGCAGTTTCTGAACCTAACACTTCGCCGCCATTTGCTACGATGTCTTGCTCTGCTGTTAGCATCATTTCACCCACGACCGCACCAAAGAATGGCGTGATAAAGATGTCCTGCCAAGAAGGGACTTCTGCAAACGCTTCAACACCGTATTCCCAGAAGAAAGTAGACATGGTGGCAGAGTACAAGAATGATTCAAATTCGTTGTAACCTGCATGTCTTGCCGCTGTGTAGTAAACACCGCCAAAGTATGGGTGCATGATGTAGTTTAGGAAGTGTTCGTCACGGTCCCATACCGGGCCATCAGAAACGTTATCTTTCCATTTGCTACCCAGCTTGCTCATGTCGCGGTCTTCTTCGTCCCACTTAGTAATGCTTTCAGGAAGAAACGTCATCAAACCAACAGTAGCCACACTCAGGCCAAGGATGGTGTACGTCTGGCCCATTAGGTAATCCCAGTCCTTATCTTGAGGAACGATAAGGTGTCTAGGCTGAAGGCCTGCGTCAAGATTTAAAGAATCATCGTTATTCTGTTCAAAAGCAAGACTGCGATTTTGAGATTCGAAGGTGTACAGATTGGTTGTTTCGCAGTAACCTGACATACAATCAGGCGTGTAAGAAAACTCTGAGTGGCGGCTCATATCGTACTGGCTTGCGTTAGCAACGGCCGACGTCGTCAGTAAGAGTCCTGCGAGAGTCTTCTTGAACATGGATGATTTTGACACAAAGGTCTCCGAGTTAATGGTTTGATGATCGGGCTCACAATTATCCCTTAAAAGAAAACCCATTTAAATACTTGACCTTAATTTAATCCCAACAAATTGACTAAGCGATTAGTCTGATAAAAAGAAAACGATATAAGTGCTCCGTATAGAAATAGAATTGTGCTTATGTTCAGGAGTCAGTTGTGAAAATTGCAATGCTAAGTACTGGTGAGGAAGTGCTTCACGGAGATATTGTTGATACTAACGCGGCGTGGCTGTCGAGTTTGTTTTATCAGCATGGGTTTGGCTTAACCAAACGATCCACTGTGGGAGACAAGCAGTCGAGCTTAATCGAAGAGTTTTTAATGCTGAGCTTCAACAATGACGTAGTCATTGTTAACGGTGGATTGGGGCCAACGACCGACGACATGAGCGCCGCAGCGGCAGCGAAAGCGGCTGAGTGCAAACTGGTATTGTTTAAAGAATGGCTAGAGCAACTGGAGAGCATGTATGCTCGACGTGGCATTCCTATGCCTGATAGCAATTTAAAACAAGCCATGCTACCTGAAACCGCAGAAATTTTAGCCAATCCTATTGGCACGGCATGTGGCTTTAAGATGCTGATTAATGACGCGATTTTTTATTTCACTCCTGGTGTACCAAGCGAATTCAAATTGATGGCAGAAACACAAATTTTGCCTGATCTTCGAAGAGTATTTCCTGATGTAAAAGGTTCATGCTGTAGTCGAATCTACACTTTTGGTCTTTCTGAATCTGGGATCTCGGATAAGTTGGATCAGTTAAAACTGCCACAAGGATATGAGCTTGGATATCGCTCTTATCTTCCTTTTATTGAAGTGAAGCTGTTTGGCCCGGCAGATCAGCTTGAACAACGTTTGAAGCTGATGCAGTTGATCAACAAGCACCTCGAAAGCAATACGGTTAGCATCGACCTTCCGATGGTTGAGCATGTAGGACAACTACTGGCGGATAAAGATCTCACACTTTCTGTGTCTGAAAAAAGCAGTGCTGGATATTTAACCTACTGGTTAAACAGTGATGAAAATGCAGAAAAGCAATTGGGTCACGGTTGGGTGCTGGCAGGGCGTAACCAAACTGTAAACCATGAGGGCGATCCATTGGCTGCGACATTTGCGTTAGCGGGAGCGACTCGCGAAAAGTGCGCTACCGATTTAGCATTAGTGACCGGACAGGTTGAAGGTGGGGTATTTTCTGTCGCCTTGTCTACACCATCAGGTGAATGGGGCGCGTCTTATAAGTTAGCGAAAAAGTATCAGCGTGACGACCAAGTGAAAGTGATCAGCACCGCAGCGCTGGATTTATTACGCCGTTACTTAGAGCGAAAACCTATGTTTGCCCACTATGCGTTTTTAGAGAAAGTGAAAGAGATGCATATTCCTAACAGCGCACTTTAGGCTATTCACCATCTACAGATAACAAAAAGCCAAGGCGATCGCCTTGGCTTTTTCGTGTTTCTTCGTCTGGAACTATGCGCGCTTTTCTTTCATCGCGTAGTTCACACCAGTCAGCGAAACGTTTGATTTGGCTTTACAGATACAAGGGAGAATCTCATCACCTTGCGTGTAAGCCATGGCAAAACCAACATACTCCACTTCACCAGATTCCAACTTACAACGACATGCACCGCAGTGACCGTCGCGACAGTTGTATTCTGGAAGTAAGCCCGCCTGTTCCATGGTCTCCAAAATGGTATTGGATGGGTTGGATTCAATGCTAACAAGTTTGTTGATTTTGATGGTTGGCATTACAGCTCGAACCCTTCAAAGTCGTCTGCGCGAACTTCGTTGTCAATCTGACCGACTAGGTAAGACGAAATTTCCGCTTCTTGAGGTGCTACTTGAACGTTATCTGAAGACAACCAAGCGTTAATCCAAGGGATTGGGTTGGTTGTTGCTTCTGGGTACGCTGCTGGTAGACCTACCGCTTGCATACGGATGTTGGTGATGTACTCAACGTATTGGCTCAGGATGTCTTTGTTCAAGCCGATCATTGAACCGTCTTTGAACAAGTACTCTGCCCATTCCTTCTCTTGCTCTGCCGCTTCTTTGAATAGGTCAAAACAGTCTTGTTTTGCTTCTTCTGCGATTTGCATGAATGAGAAGTCATCTTGACCGTTACGTAGCAGGTTGATCATATGCTGCGTGCCATTCAAGTGAAGCGCTTCATCACGAGCGATCAGCTTGATGATTTTCGCGTTCCCTTCCATTAGCTCACGCTCTGCGAAAGCGAATGAACACGCGAAACTTACGTAGAAACGGATTGCTTCTAGCGCGTTTACAGACATCAGACAGATGTACAGTTTCTTCTTAAGATCGTACAGGCTGATTTTAACCGTTTCACCGTTGATGACGTGCTCACCCTCACCGTAGCGGTGGTAGTCGTTAGTCGTTTGGATCAGGTCATCGTAGTAGTGTGCGATGTCTTTAGCACGTTTTAGAATGTGCTCGTTCTCTACGATGTCGTCAAATACAACACTTGGATCATTCACGATGTTACGAATGATATGAGTGTATGAACGAGAGTGAATCGTTTCAGAGAAAGACCAAGTTTCAATCCATGTTTCTAGCTCAGGAAGAGAAACGAGTGGAAGTAGTGCCACGTTTGGGCTACGACCTTGGATTGAGTCTAGAAGCGTTTGGTACTTCAAGTTAGAGATGAAGATGTGCTTCTCGTGGTCTGGCAGTTTGTTGTAGTCGATACGATCACTAGATACGTCAACTTCTTCCGGACGCCAGAAGAAAGACAGTTGCTTTTCGATAAGCTTTTCGAAAATTTCGAATTTTTGTTGGTCGTAACGAGCAACGTTTACTGATTGACCAAGGAACATAGGTTCTTTTAGTTGGTCATTTTTGTTCTGGTTAAAAGTACTGTAAGCCATAATGCCTCAATTCCTTTTAGACCTCCCCATAAGGGGAGGTGTTCGATATTCTGTTACTGCGGATTGTTAGGGTAGGGAAGATTAAATCTTACAACCGCCGCCTGCACAATCGTCATCTTGTGGTTGAACTGCGTCTTTCTGGTCGTCTTTCGCACCATCACGAGTGTTATGGTAGTAAAGCGTCTTAACACCAAACTTATACGCTGTAAGTAGGTCTTGAAGAAGTTTCTTCATTGGAACCTTGCCCGTCTCGTAACGCGATGGGTCGTAGTTTGTGTTTGCAGAGATCGCTTGGTCAACGAATTTCTGCATGATGCCCACAAGGTGAAGGTAACCGTCGTTAGAACCGATATTCCAAAGCAGTTCGTAGTTGTTTTTCAGTTCTGTGAACTCAGGAACAACTTGCTTCAAGATACCATCTTTCGATGCTTTTACAGATACGTAACCGCGTGGTGGCTCAATACCGTTTGTTGCGTTCGAGATCTGAGAAGAGGTCTCAGAAGGCATTAGCGCTGTCAGTGTTGAGTTACGAAGACCGTGTTCCATGATTTCTTGACGTAGGCTGTCCCAATCGTAGTGCAGCTCTTCATCACAAATTAGGTCGATATCTTTCTTGTAAGTGTCGATTGGCAGTAAGCCTTTCGCGTAGTTTGTTTCGTGGAACGAAGGACACTTGCCTTGTTCTTTTGCTAGCGCTACCGATGCTTTTAGCAAGTAGTATTGCATTGCTTCAAACGTGCGGTGAGTCAGGCCATTTGCGCTGCCGTCAGAGTATTTCACTCCATGCTTCGCTAGGTAGTAAGCGAAGTTGATAACACCAACACCTAGCGTACGACGGTTCATTGTTGACTTGTACGCCGCTGGTAGTGGGTAATCTTGGTAATCCAGTAGTGCATCTAGAGCGCGAACAACAAGATCAGAAAGCTCTTCGAAATCATCCAGAGATTTGATTGCGCCAAGGTTGAACGCGGAAAGCGTACATAGTGCAATCTCACCTGAATCATCTTCAACGTTAGTCAGTGGTTTAGTTGGAAGTGCGATTTCCAGACATAGGTTAGACTGACGAACTGGTGCAACTTCAGAGTCGAATGGGCTGTGAGTGTTACAGTGGTCTACGTTCTGAATGTAGATGCGACCTGTTGAAGCTCGCTCTTGCATGAGTAGCGAGAACATTTCGATGGCTTTTACCGTTTCCTTCTTAACTGAAGGATCGTTCTCGTATTTCACGTATAGACGTTCAAATTCTTCTTGGTTCTCGAAGAATGCGTCGTATAGACCCGGTACGTCTGAAGGTGAGAATAGAGTGATGTTGCCACCCTCAACCAGACGCTGGTACATCAGTTTGTTTAGCTGTACGCCGTAATCCATGTGACGAACGCGGTTCTCTTCGACACCACGGTTGTTCTTAAGCACCATTAGTGAACGTGCTTCGCCGTGCCACATTGGGTAGAACACCGTTGCTGCACCACCACGTACACCACCTTGAGAACAACATTTTACGGCTGTTTGGAAGTACTTGTAGAACGGGATACAACCTGTGTGGAATGCTTCACCGCCACGGATCTCAGAACCTAGCGCACGAATGCGACCCGCGTTGATACCGATACCAGCACGTTGAGATACGTAACGAACAATAGAACTTGCAGTTGCGTTGATAGAATCTAGGCTGTCACCACACTCAATCAGTACGCATGAGCTGAACTGACGAGTAGGGGTACGTACACCAGACATAATTGGTGTAGGTAGAGAGATTTTAAATGTTGACGTCGCATCGTAGAAACGCTTGATGTAGTCAAGACGTGTTTCTTTCGGGTAGTTAGCGAACAGGCAAGCCGACACTAGAATGTAAAGGAACTGAGCACTTTCGTAGATCTCGCCAGACACACGGTTTTGCACGAAATACTTACCTTCAAGCTGTTTTACCGCAGCGTAAGAGAAGTTAAGGTCGCGTTTGTGGTCGATGTAAGAATCTAGTTCGTCCAGTTCAGCTTTTGAGTAGTCTTCGAGGATATGTTGGTCGTACTTACCCATATCTACAAGACGAGACACGTGATCAAACAGCGTTGGCGGCTCATATTGGCCGTACGCTTTTTTACGTAGGTGGAATACCGCTAGGCGAGCAGCTAGGTATTGGTAATCCGGGGTCTCTTCAGAGATCAGGTCTGCCGCTGACTTGATGATAGTCTCGTGGATATCTGTCGTTGTGATACCGTCGTAAAACTGGATGTGAGCGCGAAGTTCTACTTGAGAGACTGAAACGTTATTTAGACCTTCTGCAGCCCAAGTGATAACGCGATGGATTTTATCCAGATCAATACTTTCTTTACGGCCATCACGCTTAGTGACGGTAAGTTGTTGGTTCATTCTGCTTTATTTCCCTAAGAAAACTGATAAAAGCCGTATTTTTGTTTGTTTATGTGCAAAGTTTGTAAAGCTTGCGGCGGCTTTGTGATCAAAGTCTATCTATATATTGTAGCTTAAACACAACATATAGGGGTTCATTTGTTTGCGGGTTACAAGATAGTGCTATTGCACTGATTTATCAAGGTACAGATTTGGGATGACTTGTGGATAAGTAATAAAATAAAAAAATTCAGTAAGTGAACACTAACCGATGAGAAAAGGGCTGACTTGAATGGGGAAAACTAAGCTTTGAAGATCGGTTTATAAATAACCGCCCTCAAAAAAAAATTCCTTGATCTTTGCCTGTTTTTATTTGCGAAAAATGGGTTGGTTAAAATGGAATCTAGAGCACGAATTTCATACATAAAAAGACAAAAAAAGCGGCAACTTTGTGCTACCGCTTTTGATTCATTTTATGACTGAAATGTCAATCACAAGAAGGCGTTTTTAATGTAACGCCGTTCAGTATTTTTTAGTGTGGACGATGTAGTTTACATCTACATTACGACCTAGCTTATAGTTGTCATTTAGCGGGTTGTAATGAAGGCCTGTGATGCCCATTTCAGTCAAATCTGTTTGGTCGATCATCTTCATCATTTCAGCAGGTTTGATGAACTTTTCATGATCGTGCGTGCCTTCTGGCACAATCTTCAATAGTTTTTCTGCGCCTACAATCGCAAACAAGTACGACTTGATGTTGCGGTTTAACGTCGAGAAGAACACATGTCCTCCAGGCTTAACCAACGCGGCACATGAGCGAATTACAGAGAGTGGGTCTGGCACGTGTTCTAGCATTTCCATGCAGGTCACGACATCGTAAGTCCCGGCATTTTCCGCAGCGTGGTCTTCGATGGTGCTTTGGATGTAGGTCAGCTTAGTCCCTGTCTCCAATGCATGTAGGCGAGCAACTTCTAGTGGCTCTTTACCCATATCTAGACCAGTCACGGTGGCGCCTTCCTTTGCCATGCTTTCTGCTAAGATGCCGCCGCCACAACCAACATCGAGAACTTTCTTGCCGAAAAGGCCATCGGCTTTTTCTAGGACATAGTTCAAGCGAAGCGGATTAATTTGATGAAGAGGTTTGAACTCGCCTTCTAAATCCCACCAACGAGAAGCCATCTCTTCGAATTTCTTAATTTCACTAGGGTCGACGTTTTGTGCTTTAGTCATGATAGTTATTTTGCTTCGCTAATAGTCCTTTGGAAGGCGAGATTATACTCTAATGGTACGATACGTTTAAACTGCTTCTTTTCTCACAATCGTTACAGGAGACTTTTTTGGCGACAGTTGGTGGAAATATAGTCAGTTTTCAGAAAGATATGGGATGAATGTGCAATTTCTCTTCATTTAACTCATAACGAAGCTCACAACCTGATAAAACGAGCGGGAAAGTGATGCCCCAGTGATGAATTGTGTGTTATATTTTTGCACCTTACACGTATCGTAATTACGATCAGAAAATAGAGGGATAATGGCTCTATGAGCGATTTAGCTAAAGAGATCACGCCCGTAAACATTGAAGATGAGCTTAGAGGTTCATACCTAGACTACGCGATGTCAGTTATCGTGGGTCGTGCTCTTCCAGATGTGCGTGATGGCCTAAAACCAGTACACCGCCGCGTTTTATTCGCGATGAACGTACTAGGCAACGATTGGAACAAACCATATAAAAAATCAGCCCGTGTTGTCGGCGACGTAATCGGTAAATATCACCCACACGGTGATAGTGCTGTGTACGACACAATCGTACGTATGGCTCAGCCGTTCTCACTTCGTTACATGCTGGTCGATGGTCAAGGTAACTTTGGCTCAATCGATGGCGACTCTGCTGCGGCAATGCGTTACACCGAAGTACGTATGGCAAAAATTGCCCACGAACTTTTGGCTGACCTAGACAAAGAAACCGTAGACTACGTACCTAACTATGATGGTACAGAACAGATTCCAGCGGTTCTTCCAACCAAAATTCCAAACCTATTGGTCAACGGTGCTTCTGGTATCGCGGTAGGTATGGCAACCAACATCCCGCCACATAACCTTGGCGAAGTGATCGATGGCTGTCTTGCATACATCAATAATGAAGAAATCACTATTGATGAACTAATGGATTACATCCCTGGTCCAGATTTCCCAACTGCGGCGCTTATCAGCGGTCGTAAAGGCATTGTAGACGCGTACAAAACAGGTCGCGGTAAGATCTACATGCGTTCAAAAGCGGAAATCGAAACAGAGAAAAACGGTAAAGAAACCATCATCGTTACCGAAATTCCTTACCAAGTGAACAAAGCTCGTCTGATCGAGAAGATTGCTGAACTTGTTAAAGATAAGAAAGTTGAAGGCATCAGTGCGCTACGTGACGAATCTGACAAAGATGGTATGCGTATCGTTATTGAATGTAAGCGTGATGCAGTAGGCGAAGTGGTTCTTAACAACCTTTACGCTCAAACTCAGCTACAAACGACTTTCGGTATCAACATGGTTGCGTTGAACAATGGTCAGCCACAGCTATTCAACCTGAAAGATATGTTGAAGTGCTTTGTGGATCACCGTCGTGAAGTCGTGACTCGCCGTACTATCTTCGAATTGCGTAAAGCTCGTGAGCGTGCGCACATTCTTGAAGGTCTTGCACTTGCTCTAGCGAACATCGATGAAATCATCGACCTAATTCGCAAAGCGCCGACTCCTGCTGAAGCAAAAGCTGGTCTTATTGCTCGTGGTTGGGATCTAGGTAACGTAGCAGCAATGCTTGAGCGTGCTGGTACTGATGCGGCTCGCCCAGAATGGCTAGAGCCTCAATACGGTATCCGCGACGGTCAATACTTCCTGACTGAACAACAAGCGCAAGCAATTCTAGATCTACGTCTACATAAATTGACCGGTCTAGAACACGAGAAGATTCTTGCTGAATACAAAGAGCTTCTAGAAGAAATCGCTGAGTTAATGCACATTCTTGCAAGCACAGAGCGTTTGATGGAAGTGATTCGTGAAGAACTAGAAGCAGTTCGTGACGGATTTGCTGATGCACGCCGTACTGAAATCACAGCAGCTAGCCATGACATCGACATGGAAGAGCTGATTGCTCGTGAAGACGTAGTCGTAACTCTATCTCACGAAGGCTACGTTAAGTACCAAATCCTAAGCGACTACGAAGCACAGCGCCGTGGTGGTAAAGGTAAGAGTGCAACTCGAATGAAAGATGAAGACTACATTGAACGTCTTCTAGTGGCGAATACCCACGACAACATTCTATGTTTCTCTACTCGCGGTAAGACTTACCGTCTGAAAGTTTACCAATTGCCATTGGCGAGCCGTACTGCACGTGGTAAACCGATCGTGAACATCCTTCCATTGGAAGATGGTGAGCGTATCACTGCAATTCTTCCGGTTGATGAGTTCTCAGCAGATAAGTTCATCTTCATGGCAACTGGCGACGGTACCGTTAAGAAGACTTCTCTAGACCAGTTTGCGAACGTACGTTCAAACGGTCTAATTGCGGTGAACCTACGTGATGACGATTCTCTAATCGGCGTTGATATCACAACGGGTTCAAGCGACATCATGCTGTTCTCTAAAGCAGGTAAAGTTGTTCGCTTTAGCGAGGACAAAGTACGTGCAATGGGTCGTACCGCGGCAGGTGTACGTGGTATGAAGCTGGCTGACGACGACCAAGTGGTTTCACTAATCGTTCCGTCTAACGAAGGCGACATCCTAACGGTTACTCAAAACGGTTACGGTAAACGTACTGAATTGGCTGAATACCCAACGAAAGGTCGTGCAACTCAGGGCGTTGTGTCTATCAAGGTTTCTGAGCGTAATGGCCCAGTAGTTGGCGCAGTGCAAGTAGAAGAAGGCGACGAGATGATGATGATCACCGACGCTGGTACTCTGGTTCGTACACGTGTAGCAGAAGTTAGCCAAGTAGGCCGTAACACTCAAGGTGTAACGCTGATCCGTACAGCAGAAGACGAGTCAGTTGTTGGTCTACAACGTATCGATGAAGTTGAAGAAGTGGAATTGCCAGAAGGCGAAGAAGCAGAAACAACAGAAGCGAATGCAGAACAGCAAGCTCCTGAAGCGCCAGCAGCAGACGACGCGGAAGAGGGCAAAGAAGAGTAATCTTCTCCTTCATCGCTAAATATGAAAGCCGAGCAAGATGCTCGGCTTTTTTGTATCTTCATCAACGCAATCTCTCAACCAAACCAGTACACTAAACTTATGTTTACTCACGGGTATCGCTATGTCTTTATGGTTCTTCATTGCCATCACTTTGATGGGGCTTTTTATCGTCGTTTTGTCACTTAGCGCTTCTAAAGTTAAGCCTACGCAGTGGTTTGGCTTTTGTTTGATGGTGTTAGCACTCACTAGCGCTGGCTACTTGTTGTTGAAGCAAACCCCACCGAAACCTATCCAAGCGGAGATAGCTCGAATGATGACCTCGCGAGACATCATGGATGAAATACAGCAACAGTTAAAACAAGAGCCTAATAACGATGAGCTTTGGTTTCAGTTAGGTCAAGGTTATCTGTTGGAGGGAGAATTTGATGCCGCGTTGATTTGTTTCGACTACACACTCCAACTCACTGACAACGTAACCGCGACGCAACTTGCCGCTAAGGCGACAACATTATACTACCTGCATAAACAAGCGATGACTGATGAAGTCAGTTTACTATTAGAACAGGCGTTGCAACTTGAACCTTATAATGAAGCCGCATTGTCGTTGATAGCGAACGATCACTTCATTTCTTTCCGCTTTCAAGAAGCCATCGATACTTGGGTTCTACTCCTAGATTCCAATGACCCCAATTTAGACAGAGTGACGATCATCGAGTCCATCAACAAAGCGAAAAAGCTCATGTAAGTATACAATGTAGAGTAAAGAGGAAAGTCAGTATGAAGAAGCTAGAAGCGGGTTTGTTGGTATTGTTGTGCGGTACAGTGCTGGTGGGATGCTCGTCTCCTTCAACTGGTTCTTCATCTGTCTATTATTCGAGTGGGTATTACGACCCTTGGTGGTATGGTCACGATGACTATTGGATTTACTATTATCCGGGTTGCTGTGACGACGGACATGACCATCGAGAAAAGCTCGAGGCATGGTGGAATAGTCTCGACGACGATCAACAACAGTCAATCAAAGACAAAGTTGAAGATTGGAAAGATGGCGATATGAACGCCAACTTCGATAACATGAAGCGACAACTGGATAACCACTGGAAGATGTTGCCGGATGAACAAAAACAAGCGATTCAAGCAAAATGGCACGAGCGTCCCCAGCGTGTAGAAACAAAAACATTACCAAAACAAACGACGTTGCCAGAATCAACATTGAAGACACAGCCATTACCCGCGCATAACGTGCCGCGTCCGATTACCAAACCAAATATTCAGAGACCTCAGACTCGACCAAACATCCAACCGGTGCCAAGAATTCGTCGACGTTAATGGTTTACTTGCATTTTGATGATGTACTTCGACTAGAATGAACTGATGAAAACAAAGGGCGCAGAACGCGCCCTTTGTTGTTGCATCATAGGTGTCGAATCCTATTTTCGATTTGACTAATAGGTTGCTTCTCGTTCGGCCGCTGCTTTATCCCAATCTGGCACAACGGTGTCTAAGAAGTGCTTTTTGTCCGCGTTCATTTTTTCCATATCCATTCCTAAAGCTTCTTGGGCTTTTGCTTTGGTCGAGATATCTGGAATTTGAACAGGTTCAGTAATGCCTTTTGTTGCCAGTAAGCGTACCAATTTAGTACGAGCATCGGCGGCGCGATCTACTGCGGTACCGAGAACTTCCAGCGCCACTTCTGGTGCGTGCATGTGAACACCGTGAGAGGCGATCGCATAATCCCAACGCCATTGCGCATGGCGAATATCTTGGAGAATCGGCTTCATTTCTTCTTCCGTTGCTCCTGCTTTCCATGCTTCTCCAGCTTCAAAATGCGCCGCGACAATTTGCTTCTCGGCGGTTAATTTCATGTTCAACACCTGCGCTTTACGTGACGACACGATGTTGCGTAGCTGCTCTTTGGTTTGAGTATGGCACTGCGCACATGTTTCTTCGAAGCGGTCGAAAGGGTTGCCTACTTTATGATCGGTATAAACGGTACCATCTTCTTTTGTCACCTTCGGCATATGGCAGTCGACGCAAACTACTTTGTTTTTGCCGTGAATCCCTTCACGCCAAGTCTCGAAGCCAGGGTGCTGTGCTTTTAGCATCGGTGCTTTAGAAACGGCGTGAGTCCAATCTTTAAAGTCCAACGCATCGTAATACTTCTCCATGTCACCGACAGTCGTACCCATATCCCAAGGGAATTTCACCGCTTTCGTTGGTCCTGTAAAGTAGTATTCGACATGGCACTGAGCACACACAGACGCTTGTTTATCAAGGCGTGACTGCTCATCAAAGCTTTTTCCAATTACATCGAATGCTCGCTCAACATAAGGTCTGGTTAGTGCTAGTTCTGGCTCGCCTTGGTTGAATTTTTCTGAGCGAGTGTCGTGACAATCAGAACATCCGATAGGATTGACGATTTCTGAGCCTAGACGTGCCCATTTACCAGAGAAATAGCCATCCTCGCCACGTTCTTCTATCACGCGAGCGACATCAGGACTTTTACAACTCCAACACGCCATTGGCATTGGCCCGGAGTTTTCATCTGCCGGTGCGCCTGTCCTTAGGGTTTGCCTTACATCGTCGAGCGCATAAAAGTGACCTCGAGCCTTGTTGTAATCTTTAGCAAATCCGTAGCCAGCCCAAAGAATCACCATATTTGGGTCTTCACTTAGGGCGTCTTCAATATGTTTACTTTCTGATGTCGCCTTCCAAGAATGATATTGGTCAGGATGGTTTTGTTCGAAGGCGTCATTACGAGGATCAAGTCGATCGTTGTTTTCTGCCGCCAACACAGAGCCGGCCAACAATAATTGGCTAGCGAATAAGGTCGCAACCGCGATAGGTGCGCTCATCCAGTGTTTTATGCTCACGGTGTTATCTCCATATTCGTTTTTATTAGCAGCGTTGTGAGAAGCTATTCCAAATAAGAATCGGAGATCTACAAATAGTATTATTGTGTAAATAAAGAGATGAAATAGTGAGCGGAATGAGTCTTGCTTTAGATCAATTTACACTAGTGATCTTAATCATGTTTAATTTCATATACCTCTAAAGTGGTATGATTCAATCCCCTTTATTGACAGTAGGTTAGAGGTGTAACCATTTTATAAATAAGGTGATTAAGTTCGCTTTTTGAACAGTGCCTTCTACCTCTTAGGAATAATAGGGGTATTATGAATATAGGTTTAGCGTTGTGGCTTTCCAAAATAAGAATTGATGTCATTTGAAGATATAAAAATATCTTCAGAAGAAATTAATTGTCGCTCCATTAAATAGTTGAGAACAGTTATCAATTATTTTAGAGCTAAGGAAAGAAAAATATGGGCAATATAAAATTGACCATAGTGACAATGCTGAAATTTCTCTTCGCCTTTGCCATCTATGGTTTTTCTATCTCCGCCCATGCGATTTCATCAGAGCCTGTTGAGGGTGCACAAACCACTCGCCATCAAGTTGAGCTGATTCGTGACCGAGACTACAAATGTCTTCAATGTCATAAGGATGCCAAAGAAACTCTGAATTTGTCGCATGAGCCAGAAGCGCTGCTTAGCCAAGGTAAAACACTTAACTGCACAAACTGTCACAGCAATATCGGGCCTGATCACCGTGAAGGGGCACCTGATGTGATCAAGTTTGCTGCTGCGCAGTCAAAAGCAGTGCATGACAAGGTTTTTCTTGATCCAAGTACCATTCTCAAAGCGAATAGCCAGTGTGTAGATTGCCATGCTCCAACTCAGTTGAGAGAAAGTAATTGGACGCATGATGTTCATGCTAAAAATTTGACCTGTTCAAATTGTCACGATGTTCACGCTGCCAAAACGAAAGCGCTTTCTTACGACAGAAAACAGCTCATCAAGCAATGTGTCGATTGCCACTCTCAGTTTGCTGCTGAACCTGAACTTGCAAAAGAAGAGGAGAGATAGCATGAAGTGTTCAAGACGAAATTTTTTAGCCAGTAGCGGCGCATTGATTTTGACCACTGGCGTTGCTGGCACTTCTGTTGTTAGTGCTTCTCTTTATGCCAGTGATAGTGAGCAAACCAAACGTTTTGGCATGGTGCATGATGAAAATACGTGTATAGGATGTACTGCGTGTACCGAAGCATGTCGCGAAGTGAATAAAGTGCCAGAAGGGGTGACCCGCCTAAAAATTCATCGCAGTGAACCCATTGGGGAATTTCCTGATGTTGAGTACCAGTTTACGCGTGAATCTTGTCAGCACTGTGATAATCCACCATGTGTGTATGTTTGCCCTACGGGTGCTGCGTACAAGGATGAAGCTACGGGGATAGTTGATGTGCACAAAGAGCGATGCGTCGGCTGTGGCTATTGTTTGGCGGCTTGTCCTTATCAAGTGCGCTTTTTCAACCCTGTTGACCATTCTGCAGACAAATGTAATTTCTGCCGTGATACCAACCTAGCACAAGGTAAGCAGCCAGCTTGCGTGGAATCTTGCCCAACAAAAGCACTCATCTTTGGTGATCTGAATGACCCAACTAGCGAGGTAAGCAAAGTCATTGATAACCATCTTGTGTATCGCGATAAGTCACATTTAGGAACGCAACCTAAGCTGTTTAAAATTCCGCATAACAAAGGGGAGGTGTCATCATGAACGGTTTTGAAAGTGCTTTCCACTTTGATTCATTAGTGTGGGATTGGATCATCGCGATTTACCTATTCTTAGCTGGGATGTCTGCTGGTGCAGTGATGATTTCTATCTACCTTAAACGCAAAGTCATTGAGGGTGATCCGGCGAACAATGGCATTATGAAAGCGATGGCTTGGCTCGCGCCATTTGGCATCATTTCCGGTTTGGTGATTTTGATTTTCCATTTAACTAAGCCACTCCAGTTTTGGAAAATCATGATTTACTACAACCCGACGTCGGTGATGTCGATGGGCGTTGTCTTGTTTCAAGTCTACATGGTTGTGTTGTTTGTTTGGATTGGCGTGATCTTTCGCCATCAAATCATCAGCTTTTGTGAAGGCAAATTACCGAGCGGATTACTCGACTTTGTGGATGGCTTTTTGATCAAGGCTGGAAAGGTGAGTAATGCCATCGAGTTGTTCTTGGGTTTCTTGGCGATAGTACTGGCGGCATATACTGGTTTCCTACTATCGGCACTTAAAACCTACCCGATGCTCAACAATCCGGTGTTGCCGATTTTGTTCCTATTCTCAAGCCTTTCTTCGGGCGCAGCGGCATGTTTGATGTTCGGAATCTTAGTGTTTAAAGAGCCGACATCCAGTCCTAGTGTTTCATGGGTGCATGGCTTTGAACGTCCGGTTGTATTATTCGAGTTGTTCGTTTTAGTCACGTTCTTTACTGGCCTGATTTTCAGCGGGGGACAAAACGAAGTCGCAGCTTGGAATGCAATATCCAACGGCTTTTGGGCGCAGTGGTTCTGGGTTGGTGTTGTGTTGATTGGTATGTTGATGCCGCTAACATTGAACTGGTTAATGCCTTCTGAAGTTCGCCATAAAGGTAGTTACGTCTTTGTCGTGACGACATTGAGTTTGGTCGGCGTGCTGATGCTGCGTACATTCATACTCTATGCTGGTCAAATGACCGTTGTCTAAGGAGGAACAATGGAGGCTGAACTAGGGTTCTTCTTACTGATTTTCGTCGCAATGGGGGCGAGTTGTTCCGCTGTACTGCATTGGTATCGCCGTGCAGCGGCTAAGCCCATTATGTTAGAACACCAACTTGCGACCTCACATCTCATCAGTTTGGCCTCTGTAGTTTGTCTATTACTGCTGATTGTCTGTTTTATCCAAGACAATTTTGCTCTTGAATATGTGGTCACTCATTCCAACAGCCAGTTGCCAACCGCTTACAAGGTTGCAGCGGCATGGGGTGGGCACCAAGGCTCCATGCTGTTTTGGGTCGTGACGCTCAGTTTATGGGCATCATACATTGCTCTTAGTTCTCCGATTAACCAATGCTACACCGCAGATTGCCTTGGCATTATGAATGTCCTGATTGCCGTTTTTGCTTGGTTCATGTTAACAACGTCTAACCCTTTTGAGTTCGCAAAAACATTCGCAATAGAAGGACGTGATTTGAATCCAATGCTGCAGGACATTGGATTGATCATTCATCCGCCACTTTTATATTTAGGTTACGTTGGCTATTCCGCCATTTTGGCGTTTGCACTTGCGGCGTTATTAAGCAAACGGCCTGTCAATGAATGGTACCGTTGTACGCGAAAGGCCGCATATTTTGCCTGGGGAACCCTGACTGTTGGTATCCTCGTCGGCTCTTGGTGGGCATACAATGAACTTGGCTGGGGAGGTTGGTGGTTTTGGGACCCAGTAGAAAATGCCTCTCTATTGCCGTGGTTAACCGGCACTGCACTCTTGCACAGCGGGGTATTAGCAAAGAAAAATCAGGGAGCGTTGTGGAGCACATACGCGTTGGCGTTTGCAACCTTTAGTTTAAGCATTCTCGGGACATTTATCGTACGTTCTGGCGTATTAACATCGGTGCATGCTTTTGCTGTGGATCCTACCAAAGGTTTAGCCCTGCTTACTGTGCTTAGTGCGTTAGTATTGATGACGTTTGGCGTACTGATTGTGCGTGGAGATGCCATCAAACCATTTAGATTACGTTCCTTGATTAGTCGTTCTTATATGGTGTATGTGGCCATTGGACTTTTGGTCATATCCACGGCGATCGTCTTTTTAGGTACGTTCTACCCGATGATTTATCAATTGCTTGGGTTGGGAAACATCTCTGTTGGTGCGCCGTATTTTAATAGCTTAATATTTCCTCTTAGTATTTTCGCTTTGTTGGCGTTAGCCATGACGCCAATTTTGCGGTGGACAAAAGGAGTGCGCGCGAACTGGAAAGGGCAATTCGTCTTTGCAAGTACAATCGCATTAGGTCTCGTAGCCGTCTTTATCTTATCGGTTGATACCGTACGTATTGGGACAATTACAAGTGTATTTTTAGCGGCTTGGGTTATTGCTACGCACACTATGCTATGGCTTAATGCCGAAAACAAAGGGCCACTAATCATGATGGTATTAGCACACGTCGGTTTTGCTGTGGCCGTTGTAGGAGCTGTCTTCAACAGTGAATACTCGTATCAATACAACTTGCGAGTAGAGCCTGGCGTTTCACATCAAAGAGCAAACATTGGTATCGATTATCAAGGTATGGATTGGATAATAGGACCAAATTACACCGCAGAACAAGCAAGGATCATTTTGCGCCTTGATGATCAGACCCGCTATGTATTACAACCTGAAAAACGCCATTATCCCGTGCGAGTAATGAACATGACTGAGCCCGCGATTCTGAGTTTATGGCACGGAGACTATTATTTGACGTTAGGGGATAAAGTTGGCACAAACGCTTATGCGATAAAAGTTCAGTACCGGGCGGGGATTTGGTGGATATGGTCAGGCGGTTTGATAGCGGTGTTTGGCGCACTGACGACTGTGTATCGCAAAAGAAAGAGGGCCGTGAATGTCACCGAAAACTATGCCTAAACTATTCGGGTTATTTATTGTTGTTGCCGTCTTTTCAGTCGTGGTCGTTGCGGCGTTATCTGACCGTCCCAACGTTGAGCAAGCAAAGGAAAGCACGCTAATGGTTCCAAATTTCAGCGCTGTATCGGTTATCTCTGGAAAAGAGGTCACTCAGGTGTTGTTTCAAGACAATGGCTATAAGTTGCTGAATGTGTGGGCGTCATGGTGTGGGATCTGTAAGAAAGAACATGAAACACTTTTGCAGATAGCGGATGCGGGAGTGCCGATCATTGGTTTGAATTATCGAGATAATAACTCTGCCGCTCAAAACTACTTGAGCTCTAAAAACAATCCTTATCAAGAAGTGATTAGTGACCCAAATGGCGAATTAGCGGTTGAGCTGGGAGTGATAGGTACACCAGAAACTTATCTTATTGATCAAAATGGCAAGGTTTTGATCAAATATCGGGGAGCAATCACGATCGACAAATGGAACTCAATATTTTCTAGGTATTTTAATGGCGCTATTTAAATATATATTTATTACCGTTTTTGCACTTGCATTATATTCTCCTGTGAGCAATGGGAGTGAAATTAAGCAGAACGTTGATCTTTTTGAATTTCAATCTGTAGAAGTGCAACAACGAGCAACCTCGCTCGCTAAGACATTGCGCTGCCCACAATGCCAAAACCAGAACTTGATTGAGTCCAATGCGCCAGCGGCTAAAGATCTTCGGTTAAAGGTCTATACCATGGTCAATGAAGGTAGCTCCGATCAGCAGGTAAAAGATTATTTGGTTGAACGATATGGAAATATTGTTCTGTATCAACCTCCATTTAATTATTCAACTGCGCTATTGTGGATCTTTCCTATTATATTTTTGATCTTTTTTGCTCTATTTTCGATCCGACTAATCAAGCGAAATTAATGTGACCATTATTCCAGTATGGAAAATAAATTGTGCATATAACAAGCAGAGTGTTATCATTTTTTGGAATTTATGAAGCCTCCAGTATAAAGCTGACGATAAAATTTGAGCTGGAGAAGTAATAAAAGAACAACAGTAGGTGTACGCAGTGGATTCAGTTATATTGCAGTTAAAGAAGGACTTTTATTCGCAGATTCGTGCGTTTCAAACACCGAAGCTGCCACAAGTGACTTCAACTCTCGCCGTCTTAACAGACGAAGAAATTCAAGAACTCGAAGCGGTATGGATAGAATTAGCGGTTTGGAAACGTAGCCAAACTCATTAAGATTCCTTTTCATGCTCTAACCTTTACCAACCCCAGGCAAAAATTTGTCTGGGGTTTTTTATTGTAGTTTTATAAAATTGTTATACTATAACAATTCATCAGCGCAGCAAGATAAGTGATCGTCTTTGTTCGCGGAAGGGGATAAGATCAACCCAATTGTGATCTCAACATTGAAAAATGCGGTATCAATCCCCATAGTTGAAGAGCAATAAGTGAATCCCATGAATGCAATAACAAAAACGCATCAAGCGCATCAAGCAATAAATCGAGTGAGTATAGATATGGCGGAAGTACGTGCCAGAGTAGATTTTAAAGTCGGGGCTAAAAGTAATATCGATGCTGAGATCCTGTCTTTCCGTGGCCTTAAGACAGATAAAGAGCATGTGGCAGTTATTTTTAAACAAGTGGATCAAACGCAAGACACGCCGCTAGTGCGTATGCATTCCGAGTGTCTGACTGGCGATGTTTTCCACTCATCTCGCTGTGACTGCGGTGAGCAGTTAGAAGAAACGATCCAACGTATGGGCGAATCTGGCGGCGTGATCCTTTACCTTCGCCAAGAGGGCCGTGGTATCGGTTTGTACAACAAGATTGATGCGTATCGTCTGCAAAGTCAGGGGATGAACACTTACGAAGCAAACAACCATTTAGGCTTTGATGATGATTTAAGAGACTTCACCGAAGCGGCACAAATGTTAGAAGCGTTAGGTATCAAGAAAATTCGTCTTGTGACCAATAACCCTAAGAAAATCCGTGAATTAGCGGAATACGGAATTGAGATTGTCGAAGTTGTCAATACTTCGGCGCACATTAAAGATGGTAATGAAAACTATCTTAGAGCGAAAGTTTCTCACGGCAAACATAACCTAAAGGTTTAATCCTAAAGAGAAAACTGTCAATTATGAATGTTAAAAGCCTCACAGTGATGAGGCTTTTTTTGTATCTGTAGTTGCAAATAAATTGTAAATTTGTATTATCTCGTGACTAAAAGTGCAAATAAGAATAATTAGCACTACGAATATAACAAATGAATTGCTCAACAAGGATGCTTCAGATGAATGCAAAAACAGTATTAGTCCAATCTATTGCTGCTTCACTCCTCATTGCCAGTGGTACTACCGTTGCTGCTCAAGTAACAAAACAACAAGTTGTTGAACATTATGCAGATGTGGCTCACGCCGTATTTGCTGACTCACTGACGACGGCAAAAACGTTGGAAGTGAAAATCGATGAATTTTTAAAAGCACCATCTGAGGCAAAGCTTGAAGACGTTAAGCAAGCTTGGCTAGAGTCCCGCGTGCCATACCAACAGTCTGAAGTTTTCCGTTTTGGCAACGCAGTAGTCGACGATTGGGAAGGTCAACTTAATGCCTGGCCACTTGACGAAGGTCTTATCGATTATGTAGCTGCTGACTACCAATATGAGCTTGGTAACGAAGGTGCAGCGGCAAATATCATTGCCAACACAAGCCTAACTATCGGCCCGTCTAAGCTTGACGTGGCAAAAATTACTCCAGAATTACTTGCTAGCTTGAACGAAGTGGGTGGCTCAGAAGCAAACGTAGCCACGGGCTATCACGCGATTGAATTCCTTCTATGGGGACAAGATCTGAACGGCACAAATGCAGGTGCAGGTCAGCGTGCGTACACGGACTTTGTTGTTGGTTCTGGTTGTACAAATGGTCACTGCGATCGTCGCGGTGAGTACTTAAAAGCCGCGGTCGATCTACTGGTTCAAGATCTTGAATGGATGGAAAAACAGTGGTCTGCTGATGAAAAAGGCAACTACCGTCAAGAGCTACTAAAAGGTTCTGCAGAGAATGGTCTACGTAAAATGCTGTTTGGTATGGGCTCTTTGTCTTTGGGTGAGTTAGCTGGTGAGCGTATGAAAGTTGCGCTAGAAGCGAACTCTACGGAAGACGAGCACGATTGCTTCTCGGATAACACGCACAACTCGCATTACTACAACGAGCAAGGTATCTACAACGTTTATACGGGTACATACAGCCGCCAAGATGGCACGGTTCTTACTG
The DNA here is from genome assembly GCF_028823755.1 of Vibrio sp. VP6. Taxonomy (NCBI): domain Bacteria; kingdom Pseudomonadati; phylum Pseudomonadota; class Gammaproteobacteria; order Vibrionales; family Vibrionaceae; genus Vibrio; species Vibrio sp. VP6. The sequence continues at coordinate 51,155 of NZ_JAPEID010000024.1, read as the reverse complement.
GTCCAAGTATCGCAAACCTAGTTGCTCAGGAAGATAAGAAAGCCGCTGAAGAAATCCAGAAGCAATTTGACGTAACACGCAGTCAAGTTGGCGAGTTGGTGACTTCTGCTGAAAAACACAATCAGCATTTCGACCAACTTATTGCCGCGGGTAATGCTCAAGGCAATGCTCTGGTTAACGACACCATCATGGCGTTGGTTGCACAAACAGGTGCTATTGAGCGCGCAGCGGGTATTGTCGGCATCGATAGCCTAAGCCCAGACACCGCAGACCACGAGTTTTAAGAACACATAATAATAAACAAGGGCTCATCGTGAGCCCTTTTGCCGTTAGAGCTCGTTGTTATCCATTCATATAAGAGCAGTGATATGAAGCCATACCTACTTTCCGCCTTTGCCGCGATCCTTTCGACTTCTGCCATGGCTTACGATGTTAAGTCTGGTGGCAACACCAGTGTCAAAAAAGACGGTGCTAATGCCTATTCATTACCCGCGACGAACTTGCCAATGAGTAAGCGACTTGATTTTAGTGTGGGTAATAGTTTTTTCCGTAACCCATGGGTGCAAGCGCCAGCGACTACAGATGCTAGAGACGGTCTTGGCCCGCTTTTCAACACCAATGGTTGTCAGAATTGCCACATAAAAGATGGTCGTGGGCATCCTCCTGAAAAAGACGACATTCATGCTGTGTCTATGTTGGTGCGTTTGAGTATCCCGGCGATGACGCCAAAGCAGAAGAAAGCTTACATCATGGATGGCGGTATTCCGGAGCCTACGTATGGTGGGCAACTGCAAGATTTTGCTCTGCAAGACCAAACGCCGGAGGGCAAAATTGCTATTACTTATACGGACGTTCCCGTTGAGTTTAAAGATGGCAAAAAAGTGACGTTGAGAAAGCCTACGCTGAAAATTACCGATTTAGGTTATGGGGACATGCACCCTGATACGCAGTTTTCCGCTCGTGTCGCGCCACCTATGATTGGTTTAGGTTTGCTAGAAAGTATTCCTGATGAAACGTTGCTTAAGTGGGCAGACGAAAATGACCGTGATAACGATGGCATCTCAGGCAAGGTGAATAAAGTTTGGGACATCGAAAAAGGCGACTTTTCGCTTGGCCGTTTTGGATGGAAAGCAGGACAACCAACATTGATGCAGCAAAATGCGGCCGCGTTTAATGGTGATGTTGGTCTAACAAGTCACTTGTTCCCGAATGAAAATTGCACGGCGAAGCAACCCCTTTGTGAGGAGTTGCCAAATGGCGGCAAGCCAGAAGTAAGCCAAAACATACTCGACTTCGTAGAGTTTTACAGCCAACACTTAGCCGTGCCGATTCGTCGAAATGTGAATGATCCTGTTGTCCAGCTTGGCCAAAAGATCTTTGCTGCTTCGGGGTGCGAAAGCTGTCATAAAACCAGTGTAAAAACGACAAAACGAGCAGACCGGACTGCGCTTTCAGAGCAACTTATCCACCCGTATACCGATCTGCTGTTGCATGACATGGGAGAGGGCCTTGCTGATCATCGACCTGAATATCTTGCCAATGGCCGTGAATGGCGTACGCCACCACTTTGGGGGATTGGTTACACAGAAGAAGTGAACGGTCACACGTATTTCTTACATGATGGTCGAGCACGTAACTTGATGGAAGCGGTGCTTTGGCATGGTGGTGAAGCGGAACAAGCGAAACAAAACGTGTTATCGCTGAACCAAAAAGAACGTGACGCATTGATCGCGTTTCTGAACTCTCTGTAAGGATGCAACCATGAAGAAAACAACATTAGTGAGCGCTGTTGTTGCGACGCTAAGCTTAGTTGGTTGCCAATCGACAACGAGCTCGTCGGATGCAAAACCTGAGCAAACTAGCCATATTTCTCAAGCTGTTTACGAAGTGGAGTTTCATGCCGCACAGTCATTTTTAAGCCAAGCTTCGCAGTTAGAGCAGAGCTTTGCTGATTTTTGTTCGGCGCCGAAAAATGACGTGGAATCAGTACAACAACAATGGCACAGCACCATGTTGGCTTGGATGGCGCTTCAAGGACAGGAACGTGGCCCCGCGACCGCGCTGGAGCAAAGCTGGAACGTACAATTCTGGCCCGATAAAAAAAATACCACCGGGCGTAAAATGTCGGCGCTGACTAAAGCCGATAAAGTTTGGACAGTGGAAGAGATCTCGACACAAAGCGTGACTGTGCAAGGTCTGGGGGCGTTGGAATGGTTACTTTATGATGATGCATCCACGCTTAACACCAATAGCAATGTGTGTGAATCAGGTGTTGCGATTGCCGAAAACTTGCACGATAAAGCACAGATCATCGCTAACTCTTGGGCTGAAAACCCGTGGAAGTCTTTGCAAAAGACAGAGTGGGAATCGGAGTACATTTCGCTGCTTTCTAACCAGCTAGAATACAGCATGAAAAAGCTCAGCCGTCCGCTAGCCAAGATAGGGCATCCTCGTCCTTACTTCTCGGAGTCTTGGCGCTCAGAAACCTCGCTCTCTAACTTAAAAGCTAACCTAGAAAGCTTGCATCAGTTGTATTTTGCGAACGGTAAAGGTTTAGATGCGCTGTTAAGGGCGCAAGGTAAAACGCAATTGGCGGATCGCGTCGCGTATCAGTTTGACATGGCTTTAGAGACTTGGCCTGAAGATAAAAGCCTGTTCTCTGCACTACAAAGTGTGGACGGATATCGTTTGGTTCTCGCGCAATACAACAAGCTAGAACAACTTAAATACCTCATCCATGAAGAGGTGGCTATCGAGCTTGGTGTCGTTATAGGGTTTAATGCAACCGATGGTGACTGATCAAACCCGCCGAACGCTTCTAAAAGCGGCATTGTTAGGAGCGGCAACTCCCGTGTTGCCGTTTGGTTGTGCGGCGACAACAAAGCGAGAGCCCGCATTGATTGGTTGTTCCATTGTCGGGCGAGATAAGTTTGCTGCCGTGGTGGCTGATGAACATGGAATGCCTATTTCGACGTTACCTATCCCTGAACGTGGACATGGCGTGGCGACCAATCAGCATGGCCACGCGGTTGTTTTTGGTCGACGTCCTGGCACTTTCTTTATGGTGTTCGACTATCGAACAGAACAAATGCTCAAGTTGGAACTGGCAAAACCGGAGCGCCATTTTTACGGCCACGGCGTTTATTCTCACGATGGTCTTTATCTCTTCGCTACGGAAGGCGAAAGAGGCACTAGCCGAGGTATCATCGGTGTTTACGATGTTAAAAACCAATACCGAAAAATCGCTGAGTTATCGGGATTCGGCATTGGGCCTCATGAAGTGATCATGATGCCCGATGGCACGTTAGCGATTGGTGTGGGTGGGGTGCATACTAATGGTCGTGAGCCTTTGAATTTGGACAGCATGACGCCAAGCTTGAGCTACCTTTCGCAAAACGGCGAGTTGCTTGATCAAGTTGCGTTGCCGGATCATAAGCTGAGCATTCGTCATCTTGCGCATGATGGTTCAGAAACGGTGTTGTGCGGCCAGCAATATCGCGGAGAACCTGACGAATATCCTGCTTTGCTCGCCATGCATACGCGTGGAGGAGAGATGCAAACACTGCAAGCAGAACCTGAAGAATGGGCACGCTTTAATCACTATATAGCCAGTATTGCTGCAACCAATGATTGGATTTTAGCAACATCACCTCCGGGCAGTTGTTATGGCATTTGGTCTAAAGAAACGGGCAAGCTGGTGGAGCTGAATGCACTGCCAGATGCGTCTGGTGTGGTGATTTACGGCGATGAGTTTCGCGTCAGTTCTGGAGCGGGAAAAGTCGTTGAACAGAAACCTTCGCAATTCAAAAACGCATACTCAAGCGGCGTTCAATGGGACAATCATTGGTCACGAATTATTTAAAAAGTTCAATAAATAATCTCTTATTGAGAGATTTGTTGTCGATTTCGTCACCAGATTCTTAATTTTAAACCTGCAAGCTGTGAGATATTTGCCATACTTTTTTTATGGCAAGTAGCGCAAGGATCGTTTCAGTGTTTGCTAGGGTTTTAATAATGACGGCACTTATGGTGCCGTTTTGCAGCTTTTCTACCGTGGTTTCTCTCGATGCTTCTGCCCAAACGGAGCAAGAAGGGGCCGTAGAGCAGTTGTCTGTCGAAAAAATGATCCATTATCCAACGGTGATTGATCAACTTTATCAAAGTACGAATTACCGTTTGAATTGGGAAAATGAGAGCGATGTTGAACAGTTCATTTTTCAGATGAAGCTGGTTGCGCTTGCTGACGTTTCTAAAGAGTTTGACAACCAACTGCATCGTATTAACCAAGTAAGATGGAAAGGAGACAACCTTGACTTCGATTTGGTGATGACCGATTCCCTCCTTATGTACCTCAGCTATCTTGAGCAGGTTCCTCAAGAAGGCGTTAACTGGTTGTTTGCAAATAAAGCCCATGTGAGCTTTCCTGCGCCTAGTGTGGATACGCTATCGGTACTGAGCAATGAGATCACGGTAGGGAAGCTGGATCAGTTTTTAGCCAGCTTGCGCTCGCCTTTGCAAATGGATGCCTCATTTAATACGGTATTTGCTTCGCTTTCTGAATTCTCGCAATATCAATATCCTTTCTATGAGCAAAAAGGTCTGTTGCGCGTCGGTGATCCGATAGAAAACAAATCAACCCTTGTTGAACGCATGGCGATCGTCGGAGTGGATGTCAGTTACATCGATTCAGAAATACCGCAATACGATGAAAATTTGGAGCTGGCGGTGAAAGAGTTCCAGCGTATTCATGGCTTGAACCAAGATGGCGTAATTGGTCCGAACACCATTCGTTGGATCAACTTCTCTCCTCAACAACGTTTGCACTTGCTGGCATTGAATGCTGAGCGTTCTCGTATTTGGGCGAAAGAACGAGACAATGTCGTGTTTGTGAACGTGCCGGGTTATGAAGTTACGTACTGGCATGATGGTCAGCCACTGTTTGAATCAAAAGTTGTGGTTGGTCGAGCTTCAAGAAAAACCCCAATCATGACTGGAACGCTAGATTCGGTGATTTTAAATCCTACTTGGAATGTGCCTTGGAAAATCATGGTGAAAGACATTATTCCAAAAGTGAAACGCAATCCGATGTATTTAATGGAACATAACATTCAAATCATCCGTTCTTGGACCTCGCGCGAAATCATCGATCCAACCACGATCAACTGGGCAACAGTTAATCCAAGAACCTTCCCGTACCGCATGCGTCAGGCTTCTGGTTCGCACAATGCGTTGGGTTTGTACAAGTTCAACATGCCGAACCCACAAGCCATATATCTACACGACACTCCAAGTAAAAACTTGTTCCAACAAGATAGAAGGGCGTTTAGCTCGGGTTGTGTTCGAGTAGAAAACGCCGATCAACTTGCAGAGCTTCTGTTCAAAACTCAAGGTTTGGAAGAGCGTTTAGAGAAAAAGCGGGAAAGCGCTCGTTCATCAACGACTTCGGTGCCACTAGGGGAGCGTATTCCGGTACACATCATCTACCAAACAGCTTGGTTGGAAGAAGGTACGCTGTATTACCGAGATGACATCTACAAATACGACCATCAAGGCTAAGCCTGCCATGGCTCGTAAATTTAAGAAAATTTACAATTCTAAAAAATCGTTTTCTGTTCAATAAGTAAACAAAAAATTCAGCGCGACTTCGATATTCCGGACCAATTTATGCATTTGACGAGATAAATTGGTTTCGGTATCGTCCGCTTTCTTTGTTTAGTAATTGAGCAGTGTTTTTGTTTATGGTAAGTCGTAATTTTTCTCGCCGTGATTTCCTTAAAATGACCGCTGGTGGTGTCGTACTGGCGTCTGCAATGCCTACACTTTCATGGGCTTCACTTCCGGATGAACCACGCGTGTTAGCCATGAATAACTTGAATACGGGTGAGCTTCTCGAGACGTGCTACTTCGATGGCAATCGCTACGTCGGCAAAGAATTGCAGCGTTTGAATGAGTTCTGCCGTGATCATCGCCGTAATGAAGTGCATCCAATGGATAAACGTCTGTTCGATCAAATCAGCCAAATTCAAAAGCTCATCGGTACTGAATCCGAAGTTATCGTGATTTCTGGCTACCGTTCTCCTGTGACCAATGCGTCCCTGCGCAGCGGTTCTACTGGTGTTGCTAAGAAGAGTCTACACATGGAAGGGAAGGCGATTGATTTTCGTCTCGATGGTGTAAAGCTGTCTACGGTGCGTGATGCGGCAATCAGTTTGAAGGCTGGTGGTGTTGGATACTATCCGGGCAGCAACTTTGTCCACATTGATACGGGTGCAGTACGCAGTTGGTAAGCCTATTTTAGGGCTGGCGTAAGTCTTGAAGTCGCCTAGGGTTAGTGTCATAGTTGCGGCAGTTTTAACGCAAATTTATTCGGTAATAGGTTATCTATGGCTCTGAAATACCAAGTTGTCCCAGTGACTTCTTTTTCTCAAAACTGTTCTATCGTGTGGTGTGACGAAACGATGAAAGGCATCGTTGTTGACCCAGGCGGTGACGAAAAACAGCTTGCAATGCTCATCAAAGAGCTGGGTGTTGATGTGGTGAAATTGGTATTGACCCATGGTCACTTAGATCACGTTGGCGGTACTGAGCCATTATCAGCGCTGTTAGGCGGAACTGAAATCGTTGGTCCGCACAAAGCGGATAACTTCTGGCTACAAGGTTTGGAAGGGCAAAGCAAAATGTTCGGTTTCCCTCTAACTGAGGCATTTGAGCCGAATCAATGGTTGAATGATGGTGACGTTGTCACTTTTGGTAATCAAAAGCTGGATGTTATCCATACCCCTGGCCATACGCCAGGTCACGTAGTGCTTTATAGTGAAGAAGCGCGTTTAGCGTTTGTTGGTGATGTCCTGTTTAACGGTAGCATTGGTCGTACTGACTTCCCTCAAGGTGACTTCAATACGTTGATTAGTTCAATTAAAGAGAAACTTTGGCCTCTAGGTAACGATGTTACATTTGTACCGGGTCATGGTCCTCAATCTACCTTCGGTCACGAGCGCAAAACCAACCCGTTTGTTGCTGACGAGATGCCACTATACTAGCGCCTTATCTGTACTCGTTATTATTCTGGCTCGGCGGCCGCTAAGTATCGCCGAGTCAGCCCTACAAATTCGTCGGCTTCCCTGTCTAAATCACTGGCAGAAATAAACACATCATAGCCGTAAAATTCTCTCTGATACTTCATTCTATTCGCCAGCATGGCTTGCAAACCGTCGTATTGTTTTCCCGCTTTGCTAGTGTACGGTTGTGGGTCGAGCACCATATCTTCAAATTTCTCTTCACAATGGTTCTGCCTTGCGCCCAAATACAACAAAGCGCGTTGGCTAAGTAAAATCTCCGTCGCGATACGCGGGCAAATTGCATCAAGGTAAGGGGAATAGTGCTTCAAGCGGATGCCTATCCACGGGAGCGGTTGATGCCAACCGTCTTGTTGATAACTGCATATACCAATGGACTCAATATTTCGCCAACGGACAACCCAACCGCCTTTAAACAGGTGTTGTTGAAAGTGCGAGGCGGTCAGTGTGAAAGTGACTTGGCTTTTCTTAATCATCAAGACGGCGAAACCGACGATGATTGCCATCAAAATGACGGAAAGCATTGCTTGTTTCCAACCCGGAGAAATCACGACAAGAAATAGTGTAATGAGCGCTACCAGCAACAAAATCAATCTGTTGATTGGCGAATCAGACTTGAAGTGTGAATTTGTTAGATGCAGCGTTTCCATGCTCATACCTCAATGAATACTCTAAATAAAATCGAGATTTCTTGATATGCAGCTTGATGCTTTTAATCAAAACGAAACCTCTGTTTTTATACCCAGTATTCAATAAATCCGTTCACAAATGATCTGTTTAAATAGTAGACGTTCTAAGCTTTGAGCGCATTTTTCGTAGCGTTTCGCCGCTAAAACCTACAAATCGATTGTAAATTTTGGTATAAAACGCGCTTCAAATTTTCATCCCTGCTGAGATGCAGTGAACTGGAGAAATATTCAATGAGACTTGCTCATAAGCGTAAAGTGCAGATGAAACTGCAAAAACGCATTAAAGCGACAGTAGCAAACCTAGCTGCAGCACCAAAAACAGCAAAGCCTGTTGCGGAAAAAGCAGCAGTAAAACCTGTTGTGGAGAAAGCAGTAGCTGAGAAGAAAGTAGCTGCAGCGAAAACTGTTGATGTTGCACTTACTCCTAAGCAACAACAAGTACTAGACATCGTTGTAGCGAATGCTGAAGGTATCAACCCTAAAGGCATCGGTTTAGCAGCGGGTCAAGAAGACGCTAAAGCAGCATCATGGGCTACTGGCGCACTGAAGAAGCTTCTTGAAGAAAACCTAGTTCAAAAAGAGCAGTTGGCAGGTAACAAAGTTATCTACAAAGCAGTTTAATTACCGCTATTGTTCTGTTTTTATACAATGCCTCGGTGATCGCCGAGGTATTTTTTTGCCCTAATTTCTTAACTTTCCCTTCTAAACAAGCGTGTATTTTAGCGATACAAAAATGGCGTTTGTCACATTTTTTTAAATACTGTGTAAATTTTTTGGCAAGTTAATACGTAAGTAGCTTTCCAAATAATGCCTTTCATGCCTGATTCATAACTTAATGATTTAAGGCGTTATAACATTACCACCATCTAATCTCCTACGTATAAATACGTAATACTAAGGGCTAATCAGGTTATTGATACTAAGATAACTTGCGTGTTCACGCCCATTTCGAATTAGACAACATTGTTACATCTTTATACCCAAGTTACTTCAAGCGTCGCTACTCGGCTCGTGTTTTGACATGAGAATGGTGCTGGTCAGCTTGCCGTACTTCAAATCCGTATGAAATGGATGACAACAATAACCTTGGTGACAAAGGACGTGAACGATGAGTCTTATCCAAAAATCTTTGAAACGAGTGCTCAAAATGACTGCCGTAGTGGCAGCGATGACATTCGTGGCAACTTCTGCAAGTGCTGCTGAAAAAGTATATCGCCTAAAGCTGGCTGAAACGTGGGGGCCTAACTTCCCAATCTTTGGCGACACGACGAAAAATATGGCGAAAATGGCAGAGGAAATGTCAAATGGTCGTCTACAAATTCGTATCGACTCTGCGAACAAACACAAAGCACCATTTGGCGTATTTGACATGGTGAAATCCGGCCAATACGACATGGGACACTCTGCGTCTTATTACTGGAAAGGCAAAGTGCCAAACACGCTTTACTTCACTTCTATGCCTTTCGGAATGTTGCCGACAGAACAATACGCATGGTTCTACTACGGTGGCGGGATGGAGTTGATGGAGAAGGTTTACTCTCCGCACAATTTGATGTCTTTCCCTGGTGGTAACACCGATGTTCAGATGGGTGGCTGGTTCCAAAAAGAAATTAAGTCGGTCGATGACCTGCAAGGGTTGAAGATGCGTATTCCGGGTTTTGCGGGTGAAATCTTGGCAGAATTAGGCGCGAAGCCAACCAACATTGCACCGGGTGAGCTTTATACCTCACTTGAGCGTCGCACTATCGATGCGTTGGAGTGGGTAGGTCCGTCTTTGGATTTACGTATGGGCTTTCACAAAATTGCGCCTTACTACTACACAGGTTGGCATGAGCCTGCGACTGAGCTTCAGTTCCTCGTCAATAAGCGAACTTGGGAGCGTCTACCGGATGATCTGAAAGCAATTCTCCAAGTCGCGATGAAAACCGCTGCGTACGACATGTACACGCAATCGAAGCATGAAAGCGGCAAAAACTGGGCATCTATTCAGTCTGAGTACCCAAATGTGGAAGTAAAAGATTTCCCACCTGAGGTGATGGATGCGCTGCGTGCTGCCAATGACAAGCTGCTTAAACAGCATGCTGAAGAAGATGCGTTGGCAAAAGAGATTCAAGAATCTCAAGCGAACTACATTAAGCAAGTTCGTCCATGGTCGAACATCTCGCACCGAGCGTACTTGAATAGCCAAGCGCAATAAAAACTCGGTCTGGCCAAATCGTATGATTTGGCCGACGAGGAAGCCCAAGAAAAATTTCAAATAAAAATCATAAAAACGCTCCGTAGATACTGCGGAGCCAACCCACACGTTCCATGGAGTTCGGAATGAGAAGACGCTCCGTAGATACTGCGGAGCCAACCCACACGTTCCATGGAGTTCGGAATGAGAAGCCTTATCTATATTGAGCGAATCTTCAATCGCTTTGGTGATTTTCTGGGGTGGTTATCCAGCATCCTCTTCATTTTGTTGTTGTTGAACGTGGTGTATGACGTTGTGATGCGTTACGTGTTTAACGACGTGTCTATCGCGTTTCAAGAAATGGAGTGGCACTTATTCTCTGCTGTCTTTTTGCTTGGCGTGCCTTATGCCATCAAATCCGGCGGTCACGTCCGAGTCGACATTTTTTATGAGCGACTGTCATATAAAGCGCAATCCATCATCGACATCATCGGCACCCTGTTTTTCCTCTTTCCTTTTTGTTTGCTTGTCGCATGGTTTGGTATTGATTTCGCGAAAGAGAGTTATGCCTTGGGCGAGACGTCTGGTGACCCAGGTGGTTTGCCGTATCGATGGATAATCAAAGGCATGATCCCGGTTTCTTTCTTATTTATGGCGGTGAGTGGCGTTGGTTTGCTGCTGCACTCAGTCAATAAAATCGTTAACCCTCATCTTATCTATGCCGGTAGCAACGGTAAGTCGTAAAAGGAAGTCATTATGATCGGTATAGTGATGTTTTTTGTGGCGCTCTTTGCGCTACTGCTCGGGTTTCCCGTCGCGTTTACATTCGGCGGTATTGCTCTTATTTTTGGTGTTTGGGCAGAGGGCATGGACATGTTTGCCTTCATGCCATATCGAATTCAATCCATCATGGAAAACACGGTGCTGATGGCTGTACCGCTGTTTGTTTTCATGGGGCTCGTGCTGCAAAAAACGAAGCTAGCAGAGCAGCTGCTGGAATCGATGGGGCGTCTGTTTGGTGGCGTCCGTGGCGGCATCGCAATTTCGACGGTGCTGGTGGGCGCGCTACTTGCGGCATCGACTGGCGTAGTGGGGGCATCTGTGGTTGCCATGGGGTTGATCTCGCTGCCTGTGATGCTCAAATACAACTATGACAAAGGCCTCGCGTGCGGAACCATTTGTGCTTCAGGTACGTTGGGGCAAATTATTCCTCCTTCCATCGTACTCATTTTGCTCGGCGATGTGCTTGGCGTGCCAGTGGGAGATTTGTTCCAAGCGGCCGTGTGGCCGGGTATCGCGCTAGTGGGTGCATACGTTGTTTACATCCTTATTTACGCCAAGCTTAACCCTGAAGCAGCGCAGCCGATTGAACGTGATGAGTCACTCAGCCGCAGGGAAGAAGTGATCAAGGCGCTGAAAGCTGTATTACCACCATTGGCGTTGATCATTGTTGTGTTGGGCTCGATCTTTGCCGGTGTTGCAACGCCAACGGAATCGGCAGCACTGGGCGGGGCTGGGGCGATTGTTCTCGCCGTACTGTACAAGCAATTTAGTTGGTCAATGGTCTACGATGCGTCGAAAGAGACAGTTAAAGTGACCGCGATGGTGTTCGCGATTTTGCTGGGTGCGACGGCGTTCTCGATGGCGTTTACGTATACAGGCGGTGACTATCTGGTCGAAGAATGGATGTTGCAGATCCCGGGTGAGAAGTGGGGCTTCTTGATCATTACGATGATTGTGATTTTGATTCTGGGCTTCTTTATCGATTTCGTTGAAATCTGTTTCATCATCGTTCCTATTATCGCACCGGTTGCTGAGCTGCTCGGCATCAACATGACGTGGTTTGCTATTCTCATCGCGATGAACTTACAAACCTCCTTCTTAACACCGCCATTTGGCTTCAGCTTGTTCTATTTGAAAGGGGTTGCGCCTGCAGGCGTGACTACACGGGATATTTATCGTGGCGTGATGCCATTCATTGCGATTCAAATTCTCGTCCTTGCCTCCTTACTGTTTTTCCCAAGTTTCTACGGCATGGGGTAATGAGTAAGGAATAAAAGAGATTTTGTGAGCTGAGAGTCTTCACCTTTTGAGACAAGTTGTTAAGCTGCTCTTGGGGCATATTGACCCGTTGGGCAGCGTTTCATGGAGGGAAGGATGCCTCTCAAAGCCAAGTTAATTTTGCTGACACTGATTCCGGTGGTTTTAGTGTCGGCAAGCATCAGTTGGATTTCCATTTATCAGGCCAAAACATTGGGTCAACGAGAGGTAGAGATCTTCCATCAAAACCTCATTCAATCCAAAGAAGCGGCGCTCAAAGATACCGTTGATGTCGCATTTGATGCCATTTCCCACATTTACAACGATTCGACGATTGAAGAACGTGTCGCTAAAGCTCGAGTGAAGGCCATTCTCAATCGCCTAACTTACGGCTCTGACGGGTACTTCTTTGCTTACGATAAACACGGCACTAACCTCGTACATCCCGTTCTTCCTGAATTGGTTGGGGAGAACTTACTTCACCTAGAAGACGAAAATGGCGACAGGCTTATAGAAGCGTTGCTTTACCAAGCGCAATCCGGAGGCGGCTTTCACCAATACTTGTGGCAGAAACCCTCGACTGGCGACATTGTACCCAAGCTCAGTTACGCCGCATGGTTGGATAAATGGGAGTGGATGATTGGCACTGGTCTTTACATTGAAGATGTTAGCCAAGAAGTCGCGAACATGCGTGCTGCGGTGAACAAAAACATCGAGACCACGTTTTTTTCCGTGGTGGTGATTTTGGTGGTCACCGTGGCGGTGATCATTGTGCTGACGTTAGCCATCAATTTACATGAGCATCGACTTGCAGATAAAAACCTCAAAGAACTTGCTCACAAAACGGTGATGTTTCAAGAAGATGAGAAGAAACATTTAGCGCGCGAGTTGCACGATGGGATCAATCAGCTTCTGGTATCGAGTAAATGTCATTTGGATTTAATGAGCCATCGATTGCAAGATGAAAAGCTCAAGTCACATCTCGACAAATCACAACGTTCTTTGGTGACGGCAATTAATGAAGTGCGGCACATTTCCCATCAACTTCGCCCAAGCGCATTGGATGATATCGGTTTGGAAGCTGCGTTGACGACATTGCTGCAAGATTTCCATTCACACTCTGGAATTGATATCGACAGCCATTTTGACACTCAACAGCACAAGCTGACCTCCGAAGTCGCAACAACACTGTACCGAGTTGCGCAAGAGTCGCTAAATAACATTGAAAAGCATGCAAAAGCGAAAAAAGTGACGGTTATTTTGCAAAAAATGGGCAATATGCTGCAATTACTCATTAGAGACGATGGCGCAGGGTTTGTCGTCAACCAAGCTGTGCATCGCCAAGGGATTGGTTTGCGCAACATGCAAGAACGTGTGGAGTTTATTGGTGGCGAGTTCGAACTCATGAGTGAGCTTGGTTTAGGCACGGAAATTACCGTGCTTTTGAATTTGGATGAATTAGTTTATGGACAAACCGATTAGTGTGGTGATCGTCGATGATCACCAAGTGGTGTTAGATGGATTTATCGCGCGTTTAGAGCTGGAGCCGGACATTGATGTGATTGGCACGGCAAGCAACGGCTTGGAAGCGATTGAGGTCGTTAAGCATTTGCGACCGGATGTTGTGCTTATGGACATCAGCATGCCAATCATGAATGGCATCGAAGCAACAGGTGTGATTAAGGAGGAATTACCAGAGAGTAAAATTCTCATGCTTACGATGCATGATAACCGCGAATACATCATGAAAGTGATGCAGGCAGGGGCGGTGGGGTACATGCTCAAGGAAATTTCAGCCGAGAAAATGGTGCAAGCCATCAAAACCGTGAACCAAGGTTCAACCTATTTTTGCGAGTCCGTAACTCAGACGCTCTTTACGCAAGAAATCAAACCCGCCCATCACAAACCCAATCCGCTTAGTCGACGAGAAGAGGCGGTCTTGAGGTTGGTGGCACAAGGCAATAGCAGTAAGAAAATCGCGACGTTACTCAATATCAGCTATCGAACAGTAGAAACGCATCGTCACAATATCAAACACAAATTAGATCTGCATTCGACAGCGGAATTAGCCAAATACGCATTTGAAACGGGGCTGACGGAATAAAAAAGTGCCCGTTTAATACGAGCACTTAAAGAGGTGATTATTCTGGTTTGGTGATGCTGCCGATTTCTAGAAGAGGCGCTACATCGATGTCTTCTGCGTTCATCATGGTGGAGATGCGCTGGACAGAAGAAAGCAGCAATGTTTGTTCCCACTCTTCCAATTTTTGGAATCGATTGATGAAGTGTTCTTGCAGCGGAGTTGGCGCCTGTCTCAGAGCTTCTTCGCCCTTCTCGGTAAGTACCGCATGTACCTTACGTTTATCTTCAACGCTACGACGACGCTCAACGAGTTGATTGCGTTCTAATCTGTCCAAAATCGTGGTCGCAGTTGCTTGACTCATATTGGTGTGGTTAGACAACTGCTTGATAGTCACGTTATCTAACTCATTGATAGCACGCATCAAAATCAATTGCGGAGCGGTCAATCCCGACTCTTTGCTCAGCTTTTTAGAATGTAAATCAATAGCGCGGATGATCTGACGAATCGAGACCAATACTTCTTCGTACTTTTCCAATTTTTTCATCCAGTCTGTAGGGAACATGTAACGACGCGACACTAACTCAAATGCGCTGTTATTTAAAGGGCTGCAGTCAAAATTTAGGTCGACATTTTTCAACTATTTATTTGTCTTTGGTGATTTCTTTTTATTCGCTCGTGCAACTGAAACAGAAAGACCTAAAATTATTATAGCAATAATTGTTTGTGGTCTAATTAATGGTGTGGAGATTTGCGCTTTTGTAATGCAAATTACCGACTGAAAAGTAAGTTATTGGATTTTTTAACAGCAAAAGATAGACAAAAACGCCTCAAATGATAGGATCTTCCGCTTTCACGGAATGTAAAACGTATCGTGTTCGAACGATTTTTTGTTTGGTGCGGAAAAAATAATACAAAAATAGAGAGGAACGATGACAAAGGGTATAGATAAGTACAGTATTGACAGTACCGACTATACGGTAGGTCAAGACAACGTTCAAAAGTGGGGCTTTGATGTTCATAACCCAGTTTTTGGTATTAGTGCAGGCTTTATTGCACTGTTTCTTGTCGCAGCATTAGTTCTAGATGCTCATACCGCGAAGACGGCATTGGATGGGCTTAAGTGGAAGATCATTGGTTCATTCGACTGGCTGTTTATTATCGCTGGTAACATTTTCGTTATTTTCTGCTTAGCGTTGATTGTGTCGCCGCTCGGGAAAATACGCTTAGGCGGTAAAGATGCCGTCGCTGATTATTCATTCATGTCTTGGCTCGCGATGTTGTTCGCAGCCGGTATGGGTATTGGTTTGATGTTCTGGAGTGTGGCAGAACCAGTGGCTTACTTCACTGGTTGGTACGAAACGCCACTTGGCGTAGAAGCAAACTCACCAGAAGCCGCACGTTTGGCGCTAGGCGCGACGATGTTCCATTGGGGTCTTCACCCTTGGGCAATTTACGGCGTTGTGGCACTTTCACTTGCATTTTTCACCTACAACAAAGGGTTGCCTCTATCAATGCGTTCGATCTTTTACCCATTATTGGGCGATCGCGCTTGGGGCTGGGCTGGCCATATCGTTGATATTCTTGCAGTACTTGCCACGCTATTTGGTCTAGCGACATCACTTGGTTTGGGCGCTCAGCAGGCAGCAAGTGGTATTCACCATGTATTTGGTGTTGAACCTGGTTTAGGTTTGCAAATTGTCGTTATCACTGTGGTTACTCTGCTCGCAGTGGTTTCTGTTGTTCGCGGTATCGACGGCGGCGTAAAAGTGATCAGTAACATCAACATGGTTGTAGCGTTTTTGCTGCTTATCCTTGTTGGTTTGATTGGCTGGGCGGCGAGTTTAGGCTCGATCCCAACAACGTTAATGGCGTACGTAGAAAACATCATTCCATTGAGTAACCCGTTTGGTCGTACCGACGAAGCTTGGTTCCAAGGCTGGACGGTATTCTACTGGGCTTGGTGGATCTCTTGGTCACCATTCGTTGGTATGTTCATCGCTCGCGTTTCACGCGGCCGTACAGTACGTGAGTTCATCACAGCGGTACTGATTGTTCCGACAGTAGTCACCGTGGTTTGGATGTCGGTATTTGGTGGTCTGGCGATTGATCAAGTCGTCAACAAAGTAGGCGAGTTAGGCGCAAACGGTCTGACCGACGTATCACTGGCGATGTTCCAAATGTTTGATGTGCTGCCATTTGGCAACATATTGTCGATCATTGCTGTGGTTCTGGTATTGGTATTCTTTATCACCTCTTCAGACTCTGGCTCGCTAGTTATCGACAGCATTACGGCGGGTGGTAAAGTCGATGCGCCTGTATTGCAACGTGTTTTCTGGGCATTTATGGAAGGTGCGATTGCGGTTGCATTGCTTTGGATTGGTGGCTCAGAAGCGGTACAAGCGTTACAAGCGGGCGCCATTTCTACAGCACTGCCATTTACCTTTATATTGCTAGCAATGTGTGTAAGTTTATTGATGGGGATGAAGACAGAGCGTCAATAATCCATTAATTTTATAAATTTGCTTAAATAACAAGTAATTAAGAAGCCAGCACCCTGCTGGCTTTTTTTGTGCGGTTTTTCTGACGCTAGACAAAAAAATGACACGTAAAAGTCCATATTTTACAAAGAGTTAATGCGCTATTTTGTTTTTTAAAAATTAGTGAATAGTCGTGAAAAAGTGTGTAATATTCACCCACCTTAACTGTTCTCCCAACTCAATTATAATTATGAAAATATCATTAAAACAAAAGCTAATAGGCGCAAGCCTTTCTGCTGTTGTTGTGATGGCAACAGCACTTACTTGGTTGTCGGCTGGTCAATTATTTGATCAGACTCGTTCAGGTGTCTATTCACGAGCACAAAGTCTAAGTACCACAGCGTCAGAAGGTATTTCGGACTGGGTTAATATCCGTAAGGATATTGCAAGCGCATTCAACGACTACTCGACAGAGCAAGACGTTGTTCCTTTCCTACAGCAAGCACGCAAAGCTGGTGGCTTTGACGACATCTTCTTGGGTACACCAAACGGAGATATGTACCGTTCTCACCCAGAGCGCAACCGTGCTGACTACGATCCGCGTACTCGTCCTTGGTATAAAGATGCCAATGCAGCAGGTAAGCAGATCATCACAGAAGCATACCAAGACGCTATCACTAACGCATTGCTAGTGACCATTGCTGAACCAGTAATGAAAAACGGCAAGTTTATCGGTGTAGTGGGTGCTGACGTACTTATTGATCAGCTGATCGATGACGTAATCAATCTTGATGCGGGTGAAAATGCGCACGCAATGTTGATTGATATGAACGAAGGTACGTTCCTTGCTCACCCAGATAAAAGCCTAACGCTTAAGCCTATCACCAGCTTTCTAAAAGACTTTTCAGAAGAGGCTATTGAGCGTGCGGCAGCAGAAGGCAAGATTGAAAGCACGATGCTGAAAGGTCAAGAGAAGCTTTACTACTTCAAGAAAGTACCTGGCACGCATTGGATGTTCGCGATTGAAATGGATCGCGCAACAGAAGAAGCAGGCCATGCAGTACTGCTTCGTGACCTGCTGATCACCGCTGTGATGATCACCATCGTTGTGATTCTTGCGGTATCTTGGTTGGTTGGCTTCTTGTTCCGTGACCTAGGCCGCGTGTCTGATGCATTGGAAGAAATTGCATCTGGTGAGGGCGACCTTACTCAACGCCTAGAACCTCGCAGTGACGATGAAGTGGGCAAACTGGCTGAGAACTTCAACCGCTTTGTGGGTAACATGCACACGATGGTTACCAAGCTAAGCCAAGTTTCTGCCTCACTTTCTGAGCAAGCACGTACAACGGCACAGCAAGCGGAAGAACGTAGCCAGCGTATTTCTTACCAGCAAGACGAAATCAACATGGTTGCGACTGCGGTTAATGAAATGGCAGCAGCAACGCAAGAGATTGCGGGTAACGCAGACAGCACAGCGCATAGCTCTGAAGAAGCGGTGCAAGCATGTGCTCACGGGTCTAGCCAAGTGAATCAAACGCAAGGCTCTATCCAGAATCTGGCGCAAGAAGTTCAAGTCGCGACAAATGTTATCCAAGAACTTGAAGCGCACGGTAATAGCATCAACACGATTCTATCGACGATTCAAGACATTGCAGAGCAAACTAACTTGTTGGCACTGAACGCGGCGATCGAAGCGGCGCGTGCAGGCGATCAAGGTCGTGGTTTTGCGGTTGTTGCTGACGAAGTTCGCGTATTGAGCCAACGTACTCACGCATCGACGAAAGAAATCCAAGAAACGATCGAAATGCTTCAAGGTACAACCAAGAAAGCGGTTGATATCATGGGAGATGGTCGTCGTTTGGCTGATACCAGTGTGGATGACGCGAATTCTGCAGCAGCGAGCCTGACGCAAATCCACAGTGCGGTAGAGCGCATCAGCGACATGGCAACGCAAATTGCGTCTGCGGCGGAAGAGCAAGCATCTGTAACAACAGAAATCACTCGTAACACAGAAGGCATCCGCGACGTATCGAACGAGCTTTCTGTAGAAGCTCACTCAGCAGCGCACCTATCTGAGCTGTCTCACGAGCTTGAGCAAGAGATCAAACGTTTTAAACTGTAATTCTCAGTTTGACTAAAAAACAAAAGGAGCCGATAGGCTCCTTTTTAATGCATGTTTTTCGGTGAATGATTGTTGGTAAATAGCTACAACAAAAAATCTATCTACAACCAAAAATCACTGATGGGTTGGTCATCATTGTAGTGATGCGCCATTTGCGCCTGAAGCAACTCGGCAGTAGCAATCGCATCAGTTAACGCGTGATGCGGAGAGTAGTCTGGTAACCCATAGCGGCGTCGAGACTGCGCCAAACGTAGAGACTCTGGTCTCTTTCCTTTCAGGCGATTCCAAATGCCGCCAGCGCTTCTCTTTTGGATGTTCTCTTCGATTTGTAGCGTGTCTAACACGGGAAATTCAATCCCTTCCCCTATGCGCGCTTTCAGCGCTTGATCCAAGAATTCTCTCTCGATTCGACGGTAATGCACAACGATGATTTTGCCGCTTAAGCAAGGCAGCAACTCACCCAAAATATCGCTCAGATCTGGCGCATCAATCAATTCGCTGTGAGTGATACCGTGGATGATAACGGAATCTTCATCCAACTTTTTCTGAGGCCTTACTTTCCAATGTCGAGCATCGCGCAGAAAAATACGTCTCAGATTGAAAGGTACTAAACCGATAGTAATAATGTCGTGTTTTTCGGGATTGAGCCCTGTCGTTTCGAAATCCAACGCGACAAATTCAACCTCTGAAATGGGGGTATTGGGCGCTGGTAATTCGCTGCCGTAAAAGGCGACAAGATTCTCATCATTGACGAGCTCCAACTTTTGCTGAAACTTGGTTGGCCATTGAATCGCAGGCTTTTGAAATAGCTTTTTGATCATGCCAAACCTCACTTAAAGCTCTTATTTGCTTGATAGCGGAACTTAAGGAAGTTCTGCCCATTGCTGAGAATTTGGAAGGCATCTTTCAAATTACGGCGTTCAAAATCGGAAAGATTTTCTGGCTCAATGTTGTTATCTGGCTCAATTCCGAGCTCAACATCGGTTGCTTGATGTCGAATTCGTACCATAGAGATGAATTCTAACGCGTCTTTTAAGTCCTGTGCTCGACCTTTTGGCAAGATGCCTGCATCAATAATGTCGTCGAGACGTTCAAACGAGTTTTGTGCACGAGAGCCAACCGCCAAGGCATGCACACGAATCAGATCAACCAGCGGCGCGGTGCCACGACGTTTTAGGTTGATCGAGTTTTTGTGCTGGCCGTCTTTTTCCATCACAAAATCTTTGAAGAAGCCTAATGGCGGTGTGCGGTTTAGCGCATTTCGAGCCAAACATGCTAAGAAGCGATTATTTTTACGCGCTCGACGCACAATGAAGCTAGTGAGCTGTTCGGCCCATTTTAAGCGGCCATACACGCCATCTAAATCGAAAAATATTGATGCATTCAGTAACGCTTTCGGGTTGGGATCGTCAATCCAGTCAGCGAAACATTCTTCCCATTCGGAGCGAGTCATTCGCCACATCGGGTTTGTGGCCATGATGTCACCGGTACAATATTTGTAACCACAAGCGTCAAGGCCGTCACTGACAAACTTAGCGAGATCTTCAAAGTACTTGCCATGTTTCTCTTCTTGATAGGATTCGTCCAGAATAATGGCGTTGTCTTGGTCGGTAACCAGCAACTGTTCGTCGCGTCCCATTGAACCTAATGCGAGGAAACAATAGGGAATCGGAGGCGCACCAAGTTCTTCTTCGGCCAACTCCAACAAACGCTGTTTGAAACTTCGGCCAATTACTGACATCGCGCTGCCAACCATGTGTGAATTGGCGTCTTCGTTAACCAGACGTACGAAGCTGCTTTTGACTTCTTCTGCGACTGTCGCTAAATCTTCGATGCTTTGCTGCTGAAAAATGCTGCTTACAAGAAGCAGTGAGTTTTGCGATTCATAACGAACAATATCGGTAGTTTCGATGATGCCTATCGGCAGTTGATTTTTGACCACCGGCAGATGATGCACATTGTAGCGTAACATCGTTAGCATGGCTTCGTAGATGTAAGCATTATGGTCGAGAGAAATCACTTCCGTCGTCATGACCGTTGAAACATCATCTTGAGGAGACAAGCCTTCTGCAAGCACTCGAGTACATAAATCTCGGTCAGTAATGATGCCTAAAACGGGCGATTGCGGATCATCTTCGTCACGGACAAAATCGGGGTCGACAATCAAGAGTGATGAAATGTTGTCCTGAGCCATTAACTGCGCTGCTTGTTGGATTGTTTGGCCGCGGTTTATGGTCGGGGCATCGCCAGTAAGTAGGGTCTTGACTTTAGAGGTGGTTAAGTCGTTTGCGTCTTTGTTTTCTGAAATGGTTTGGCGCAAGCGGGCGCTGTTTTCTACTTCAACAAAATCGGCGAAAGAGTCGAAGTTGTCGTAGATCTCTTGAAACACCTCGACCGGAATGCAGTAGAGTAGGGTGTCTTCAATAGCTTTTACCGGGAAACGAACTTTGTTGTTGGTAAGCAGCCCCATTTGACCGAATAAGTCGCCTTCATCGAGACGGTTATAAAGCTCACCTTTGCGGCGATAAACTTCCACCACGCCACTTCTTACCACGAAGAGATCTTGAATATGATCACCAAAGTGAATGATTGGGGTATCTTGTCGGTAGTAAGAGATTTCAACGCTTTCTGTCACTTTGGTCAGAGTTTCTTCTGGAAGTTCGTTGAAAGGGGGGTACTTGGCGAGAAAGTTATATATCTCGAGAAGTTCTGCATCCATTCGGGTGCCTTTTGTTTCGCAAATAATAAAGTAATCTTAACGCAGTTTTAAGACAGAATCTTATTGGATCACGCTTTTTCGTACTGAGTCATAAGATTCGGACATCTCCCGCGACAAGGTTTTGTTAATTCGGCTAATATGGAAATTGCCAATTGTAGTTAAGTTTTTAGGTGACTCTCATGAAAGGAAGTAAGATGGTGAGACAGTTATTGCTTGTACCTCTTGTAGTTTTGCCCGCAATCAGTATCGCTTCGGAAGCGGAACAAGCTGCAAAATTTGGGTATGAGCACATTTATTTGGATGTGGGGTCGGGTACGACCAATAAAGATTGGCTAGACAACTCGAATGCGACCACGCTGGGATTGGGTGGCAATTATCTCATCACCGATAATTGGTTGCTTAATGTTGATTACTCAGCGCAGTTTTTCCATCCTGACGATCTAACACTACGTGTGGATCGATTGTTGTTTGGTGGTGGTTATCGTTATGGGATTAACGACCAACTGGACGTTTATGGTACTTATGGGCTTGGTGCGCTGAAAGCGAAAGCGACGGATGAAAAAACGGATAGCACCATTTCCTCTGACACCGAGTTTCTTCAAGCGATGACCATTGGTGCAAACTATCTTTTGAATGAACAATGGATGGTGTCAGCACAGATTCAGGCCAACCGAAGTGATGTGGTTGACGAGAACAAGTACAGAATCGGCTTCAATTACCAATGGCATGATGTGATTGGCACGGGCTTGTATTACCAATACCGTGATACAGATTACAGTGGTGAAAGTTCGGATTACATCAACGAAGTCGGCTTAAGTTTGAAGTTCGTATTTTAATCCCATTTAGTAACATCAACCGTAATCAACAGATTTAAGAACAATAAAAAAGGTCAGCATACGCTGACCTTTTCGTTTATTTTTTCTGTTTTCGACAGATTATAGAACCGCTGCGATACCTTTACATAGCGGGCCCATGTTTGATTTTGTCATACCAGCTACGCTGATACGGCCAGAACCAACGATGTAAATTGCGAACTCATCTTTCAGACGGTTAACTTGCTCTTTAGATAGACCAGAGAACGAGAACATGCCGTTTTGACGTTCGATAAAGCTGAAATCTGCATCCACACCTTCTTCTTTTAGAGTTGCTACGAACAGCTCGCGCATCTCTTGAATACGGTCACGCATTTCTTGTACTTCCGCTTCCCATTCAGCACGTAGTTCTTCGTTGTTTAGAATATGAGTAACAACAGCACTACCGTGAGCTGGTGGGTTAGAGTAGATAGAGCGGATGATCGCTTTTACTTGAGAGAATGCTGTTGTTGCCACTTCTTCAGATTCAGCGACAAGCGTGAATGCGCCTACACGTTCATTGTATAGGCCGAAGTTTTTCGAGAACGAGCTCGCAACGAGAATTTCTTTGTTGTATTTCGCGAAAGTACGTAGGCCAGCTGCGTCTTCTTCTACACCCTTGGCAAAGCCTTGGTATGCAAAGTCGAACAGAGGAAGCAGTTTCTTCTCAGCAATCAGCTTCGCTAGTGTTTCCCATTCTTCAGCAGTTGGATCGATGCCGGTTGGGTTGTGGCAGCAGCCGTGTAGAAGAACGATGTCACCTTCAGATGCAGCTTGAAGATCGTTTAGCATTGCATCGAAGTCTTTGTCTTTAGTTTCTGCGTTGTAGTAAGTGTATTGAGCCGTTTCTAGACCTGCAGCGGTAAACACGCCGTTGTGGTTTGCCCAAGTTGGGTTGCTGATCCAGATTTTTACGTTACCAAGTTGGCGTTTGATGAATTCACCCGCCACGCGTAATGCACCTGTACCACCAGGCGCTTGAGCTGTTTTCGCGCGTTTTTCCGCTACGATTTCAGCGTCTGCACCGAAAAGTAGTTTTTGTACCGCCAGACCGTACTCAGTAGTCCCTTCGATGGTTAGGTATGATTTGGTTTTTTCCGTTTCAATCAGTGCTGCTTCGGCTTTCTTTACGGTAGCAAGAACAGGTGTTTCGCCTTGTTCGTTTTTGTAAATACCAACGCCAAGGTTAATCTTTTCAGCGCGAGGATCTTTTTTAAATTCTTCAGTAAGGCCAAGGATAGGGTCGGCCGGAGCGGCAACTACTTTTTCAAACATAATCTTCATCCATGTTAATCGAAGGGGTCTGCTCGTATTTATACCTTTCAGCAATATTCGTTACAACACTTACTGATAAGAAAACGTAAAAAAATTTCGATTTGAAACAGGATGCTAACATAACCGATGCTTTTGCTATGAAAACCTTGGTTAAATCCGGATGTAAAGGGGAGTTTTGTAGCAATTCGGTGCTAATTTATTCAATCGAACAATTCATGAATCTGATGGCTACTGAGGAGCGATTTTAGGCGGTTTAAAACGTGAATCCAGCGAGGTAAGCAGAGCCTGTTGTGGAGGAAAAAGTAGGGAAGGGTAAGAAACGCCCCAACGGTGAGGGGCGCTTGCATATTCAATTTACATCGAACATTGAGGTCTATTTCTTTAGCTCAATTTCTGACTCTACCGCATTGGTTTCGATGTCAGGATTTGAAGACAACTTATCTGTCGCCCAATCGTTCATGTGTTTTAGGATTGCTTTAAGCGCATGCTTTTGTGTTGGGGTGTCACCAGCTTGAACATCTAGTTTTTCTTTTGGGTGTGACCCTGTCGCATCTTCGGCAACGTGCAGCCAATCTGGATGCCAGTAGTAAGGCTGTCCTGATGGCACACTCCACGTATGTACGCCATTGGTCTCGCCTTTATATTTGATGTCATTCTCGTTGTATTTCGTCATTATAATCGTCTCTCATAGTCTATGAGTTGAGGTGTGCATCACCATTAGCCTCTAAATGTAACAGATGGCATGAAAATTAATGTGATAGCAATCTATTTATCCTGTCGATAGATTGCTCACGATGATGCACAGTTCTCATTCAGACATGTTTTGTTCCAAAAGGCTCTCAACCTTGCATAACAGAAGGTTCGCTTCTGGCTATTCACCATTAATGTGCTTAACAATCGCCTCTTTTGCGTGCTCTTCTGTCGGTGTTTCGCCTTCTGGAACGACTAGATCCGCTGTTTTGTGCACACCTAGCGCGTCTTCTGCAATATGTAACCAGTCAGGGTGCCAGTAGTAAGGCGTTGTGCTGGCTGGGTGATCCCAACTGTGTACGCCTTTATGAGCACCTCGGTATGAGAGGTCATCCATAGTAAATACTTTCATCATTTTCTCCCGAAATAAAAGTCATACCTTTGAAAGTATGGAACATAAATTCTCACTTCGTATCGCGAATTGATATCACTAAGATTGATTAATTACGTTTCGAGATTGATAGTCGCGTTATCAGAATACGGGCGCGAAGTATGCTAAGGTTCGCTCGGTCGTGATAAATGAGGGAAACATGAACCGATACCGCCAACTGGCTGAACTGTTCAAAACGCAGATTCAGCAAAACACATGGAGAGCAGGAGAAAAGCTGCCGTCAGTGCGTGTTACCAGCCGAAATCATTCCGTCAGCGCCGGAACGGTGTTACAAGCTTATCAGTTGCTCGAAGCGCAAGGCTGGGTCGCGGCAAAACCTCAGTCTGGCTACTTTGTTACCGCAGAGCTGGATCGTTTGGAACCGAGCCCTCCTGCGACCTCTGTTTATTGTTCTAACATCAATGATGAGCTTTACGACTACCTCAAAAATCAAGCGTCACCGGATGCGATGAAGTTCGGATCTGCCTTTCCAGATCCTGCGTTGTTTCCATTGGATGCGTTGAATCGCAATCTGGCCAGCTCTGGTAGGAAGATGGGGCCAGAGACGCTATTGGATAACTTACCGCCGGGCTCTGAATCACTGCGTCGTTTGATTGCTCAACGTTACATTCAACAAGGTATGGTGTTAACCCATGATGACATTGTCATTACTTCAGGGGCGTTAAGACATTCAACAAGGTATGGTGTTAACCCATGATGACATTGTCATTACTTCAGGGGCGTTAGAAGCGTTGAATTTGAGCCTTCAGGCCGTGACACAACCGGGAGATACTATCGTGGTTGAATCGCCAACATTTTACGGAGCGCTTCAAGCGATAGAACGTTTGGGCTTAAAGGCGATAGAAATCTCAGTAGACCCGCGCACCGGGCACTCATTGCAACAAATTGAAGCGGCTTTTACTGACCATGATGTTCGCGCGTGTTGGTTGATGACGAACTTTCACAACCCAACCGGAATGTCATTAAACGATGAGCAGAAGCAGCGCATCGTCGAGCTTGCTGATAAACACGATGTGTATTTGATTGAAGACGATGTGTATTCAGAGCTCTATTTTTCTAACAAGAAACCAAGTTCGCTGAGAACTTTTGATACACAAGATCGTGTGTTGCATTGCGGGTCATTTTCAAAAAGTCTTTGCCCGGGTTATCGGCTGGGGTGGGTGGTCAACAAGCGCTTTAATGAGCATCTGCAAAAACTGCAACTTATCTCGACTTTGTCAGGTAGTGCACCTATCCAACAAGGTATTGCGCATTATTTGCAAAATGACAGCTATGATAATCACCTTAGAAAACTTCGAAAGAATCTTGAGCAGCGACAATCCGCGTTCATTGAACTGCTCGATAAGTACTTTCCTAAATCGATTTATTACACAAAGCCAGAAGGCGGCTATTTTTTATGGGTTGAACTGCCGGAATCAAAATGCGGAAAAGCGATTTATCAGAAGTTATTGGAAGACAACATCACCGTTGCATTCGGTAAGTTGTTTTCTGTCGGCACAGATTATGAGAACTACCTAAGGCTTAATACATCGTTACCCTGCAACGATGAACTAGAAGAAGCCGTGAAGACGATCGGAGAATTACTTCACTAGCCAACTGTTTACCTATTTTTTGCTCAAACTGTATCAGTGAACGAATCCGAAGCTGTGTTTCAATTACTAGCAGACAACCATTTTAGGTTAGGAGCAATAATGAAAAAGCAGTTGGTAAAGCATGAACTTAGGCTAATGGGTGTTGCTATCTTTAGCGCATTTTTGTTGGTGTTTGCGCACCTGATATTGGCGAAGTCTTTTTCTCATATGGTTTGGACGGAATACACCGCTGCCGTGATTCCATTCGTCATGTTTGGTTTGTGTGTTGTTGGAGTGAAATACGCCGCGCGAGCAGATAAGGATGAAGACGAAAGCAACAGCTAAATTGCACACGCAGATTGCGAGAAAATTATTCGTACAAAATAAAAGACCTCCACTTGGGAGGTCTTTCTAATTCTGAGTCACTAAAAAGTGATTAGAAGTTCGCAGAGCGAGGTGTACGTGGGAATGGGATCACATCACGAACGTTGCCCATGCCTGTTACGTAAGAGACTAGACGCTCAAAGCCTAGACCAAAGCCAGCGTGTGGCACTGTGCCGTAACGACGTAGGTCACGGTACCAGCTCATGTGTTCAGGGTCGATGCCCATTTCACGCATACGTGCATCTAGAACGTCTAGACGCTCTTCACGCTGAGAACCACCGATGATTTCACCGATGCCAGGTGCGAGAACGTCCATCGCGGCTACAGTCTTGCCATCGTCGTTCATACGCATGTAGAACGCTTTGATGTCTTTCGGGTAGTTCTTCACGATTACTGGCGCTTTAAAGTGCTCTTCAGCTAGGAAACGCTCGTGCTCAGAAGACATATCGATACCCCATTCAACTGGGAATTCGAACTCGCGACCAGAATCCAGAAGGATTTGGATCGCGTCAGTGTAGTCAACTTGTGCAAAGTCAGAAGAAACGAATTGCTCTAGACGAGCGATCGCTTGCTTGTCGATACGCTGAGCGAAGAACTCAAGGTCATCGCGACGCTCTTCAAGTACTGCTTTGAACACGTACTTAAGCATGTCTTCAGCCAGTTTCGCTACATCGTCTAGTTCTGCGAACGCAACTTCAGGCTCAACCATCCAGAATTCTGCTAGGTGGCGGCTTGTGTTTGAGTTTTCAGCACGGAAAGTAGGACCGAAAGTGTAAACCTTGCTTAGTGCACAAGCGTAAGCTTCCGCGTTTAGCTGACCAGATACGGTTAGGAACGTTTCTTTACCGAAGAAGTCTTCGTTGTAGTCCACTTTGCCTGCGTCTGTGCGAGGTAGGTTTTCCATGTCTAGCGTAGAAACGCGGAACATTTCACCAGCACCTTCTGCATCAGAAGCCGTGATTAGTGGCGCAGATACCCAAAAGTAGCCTTGCTCGTGGTAGAAACGGTGAATTGCTTGAGATAGACAGTTACGTACACGTGCTACCGCACCGATTACGTTAGTGCGCGGACGTAGGTGCGCAACTTCACGTAGGTACTCAATAGAGTGACGAGTTTTTGCCATTGGGTAAGTTTCAGCATCTTCAACCCAACCTACAACTTTAACGTCAGTTGCAGCCAGTTCGAAGTCCTGACCTTGCGCAGGAGACTCAACAATCTTACCAGTTACTTCAACAGAGCAGCCAGTCGTTAGCTTAAGCACTTCATTGTCGTAATTATTAAGATTATTAGGGACCACGGCCTGAATCGGGTCGAAACAAGAGCCGTCATATATGGCAAGGAAAGAGATTCCAGCTTTGGAATCACGACGTGAACGGATCCAGCCGCGAACAGTTACTTCACTGTCTACTGCTAGCTTACCGCTTAGTACGTCTGATACAGGCGCGTAAGTCATGTTTTAAATATTCTCCATTGAGGTAAAAATTCAACTCAACGCTTATCAAAGTGCTTGTCTCAAAACATTTTTGTTTAAAAAACAAGCGAAGCATTGAGTTGGATAGAATTTTACAGATTCAATGGGACATATTACCCGTCAATTCGTCAGCTTCAACCTTTATATTCAATTTGGACGCGAGAAATTTCCTATTTATTCGCCCTTTGTTGCTCAGAAAGGGTGAATTGGTTAAGTAATTGCTCTAAACGGTCAGAAAGTTCTTCCAAATCGACACTGATATCCCGTGTATGAGAGGCAGATTGAGACGTGTCGTTCGCGTGCAAAGTAATCACGTCGATTTTCGATTGAATGTGCTTGCTGACATCCGAGGTGGTTTGAGTTTGCAGTTGGATGTTTTCTGCGTGTTTCAGCACTTGATGCATCTCGTCTACGACATTGTGCATGGTTTCAGACAGCGCTTCGACATCCAGTGAACGTTGATGAGCAAATTGACAAACATGATCGACTGACGACAGAGACTCTTCGCTGCCTTGCTGAAATTGGGAAATGATGCTTTCAATGTTGCTGGTGGCTTCGGCGGTACGTGAGGCCAGATTTCTCACTTCATCGGCAACGACTGCAAAGCCACGACCTTGCTCTCCGGCGCGCGCTGCTTCGATTGCTGCGTTTAGAGCGAGTAGGTTAGTTTGTTCGGCGATGCCTTTAATTACACCTAGAATTGAGGAAACTTCTTCGGTTCTCTGATTTAGAGAAGTAATCTTCTCACGCACTTGTTCAATGTCGCTGACTAAGCTCTTGATGTCTTCGCTGACATTGTGCGCTTGGCTGGCGCTGTTTGTGGCTACGTCAACGGTGTGGTTTACCAACGTCGTTGCGTTGATTGTTGCTTCTTCAACCACGACTTGCTGCTGCAACATATCAATAATGTTGTTTTGCACTTCATTGGTTTCTAATTGCTGATTGTTTGCTGCCTCATCAGTGGATTGAGCAACGTCGGTGAGACGACCTGCAGACCCTGCTAACGAGTGTGAGGTGTCTTGCACGCGCTCAAGACTTTCCGAAACGGTATCCATAAAGGAATTAATAGACTGGGAAAGTTGGCCAACTTCGTCATTTTGTTTATGGACAAGTCTCTGGGAGAGATTTTTGCTGGCACTAACGTTCGACATAAAGTGCGAGGTTTTTTGAATTGGTCGCACGATGATCTTACGAATCAATCCCATGGTGATGAGAAAACCAACCAACGCAATGGCAGACATGATGCCCATCGCGTACATCGCTTGTTTATTGATCATCGAACTCACGTGGTTCATGTTGTATTCCAAGCGAATCGCGCCCAATACTTCACCTTCTGGCGCGACATGGCAAGAAACACAATTGGTGCCGCGATAGTTTTGGCTCGATTTCATTGGCAGTGCCACAACAATGCCTTTGCCCCAGTCTGCAGTAATTGGTTCTATCACTAGCTCGCCCGCTAGTGCACGCTGATCAATCTCATCAATAGGTTGCTGATTGGATTGCCCTGCACCGTACAGTTTTGTAACGGCATCGGCACGTAGCACTCGAACTTGCTCAATACCTTCTTGAGCGAGTGCTTTTTGTCGCAGCGTTTCCTTTTGAGACATGGTGCCAGTGAGCATCATCATGTTCAGACTATCGAAGTAGTTGCTGGCTTTGTCGTGCAGTTGTTCACTAAGAACATCATTTATCAGCGTTTTTTGTTGATAGTGTTGGTACGCCGTCGACGCGGCGAGAACACAGCTAAAAACGACAATTAACGCAAGCAGGAGCTTAAAGGTAATAGTTGAGCGCATATTCTTATAAGTGTAATTGGAACGAACTGCACAATATTAGTCTTCTCGCATAGGTTGCGCGATGAGCGAAATGAATGATTGTGACCCTACACATGTTGGGGATATGTAATTGTGATGTGAGTGCTGTGTAATCAAATGTTTGGCGCATGACAAAAATGCGACGCTTTGGTGTGCGTGATGGCAAAGAGGTCAGGAATAAGCAGCAGTTTTTGCTACGCTTGTATGGGGTAACGCTTGTCTCTTGGCAGCGAATTCCTTAGTATTGCCTGTCTTTTTTAAAGCCTGAGAATCAAGATGAAAACAGAATTGTACAAAGAGTTTATGTTCGAAGCGGCACACCATTTGCCACACGTACCAGAAGGTCACAAGTGTGGTCGTTTGCACGGACACTCTTTCCTTGTTCGTCTTTATGTAGAAGGTGAAGTTGATCCACATACAGGTTGGGTTGTGGATTTTGCAGAGATAAAATCTGCATTTAAACCAATTTACAATCGCTTAGACCACTACTACCTAAACGACATCGAAGGTCTAGAAAACCCGACCAGCGAAGTGTTAGCAAAATGGATTTGGCAACAACTAAAACCAAACCTACCGTTACTAAGCAAAGTAGAGATCAAAGAAACTTGTACAGCAGGTTGTATCTACAAGGGTGAATAACCTTCGTAGTAATCCCATGTTCAATAACAAAGGCAAGCCTATCGCTTGCCTTTGTTTTATCTAGCGTTTGGTTATTGAGCGTTTAACCAAGCGGGTGACGCATCAACCATTCTTTTTCTTGCTCGCCATAAATGGCTTTTTCTGTATTCGTAAAGCCACAAGCCGAGAAAAAGTCGAGTGCACCTTGATGGCTATTTGGTACTGTCACGCAAAGCGAGGTGCTCTCTGGGTCGATGGTATATGCGTACACAAACAGTTTTTTCAGCGCCTCTGCACCAATACCTTGGCGTTGAAAGCGGCGATCAATCATCAAATAATTAAGGCCCAACTCATGCCGCATTGCAAAAGGAGCATGCTGAGCAAACCCTTTATCGATGATCAGATAGCCGACGGTTAGGTAGTCCGAATAAATAGTAAAAAATACTTCTGACTTGTTTCGCTTTTGGTAAGCCTGTTCAAACGGCTTGGCAAATCCTATTTGCTCTTCCTGCACGTCCAATTGCATCAAACTCGAAAAATCTTTCAGTTTGGTTGGTTTAATAGCAATCATGGTTTCAATCACGAGTGGGTGGTGGATGGTCTCACCACCTAACAAAAATGTACGAACGTCTTTAACTTTCATCCAGTTATAGACGCTAGTGATACCCAAATCACTTCGCACACTTTGCGCGAATACATTATGAAGTCATTTGGGTATCAGCTAGTTTAAGTAACTCGCGGCATTAAGAAAAGCTAGAAATGCAGAGGATAGAAGTAACCTTGATGAATGTAGGCTCCTAACGTTGTGAGTAAGTGAGCACTATCTGCGGTTTCGACGCCTTCGACGATGACTGTGCAGCGGTAAGTGTTTCCCATCGCAATCAACTGACGCAGCATTTCCACTTTCTTATCGTCCGACTTCAAACCAATCACAAACTCCCGATCTATTTTCAAATAATCTGGATTGATTTTGCTGATAAGCGACACGTTGTTGTTGCCGGTACCAAAGTCATCAATGCTGATTTTGCAGTTCAGTAATTTTAGTTTCGCGACGTTGTCGTAGATCTCGGAGGTGTAGTACATGGACGCGTTCTCCGTGATTTCGATGGTCAGTAAGCGGCAGTCTCTGCTCGCGAGTTCTTGATAAAGAGTCGAGAAGTTTCTACCTCGTAGAAGAGAAGGGCACACATTGATGCTGATGGGCACCAACAAAGTCGGCTGTTTGGCGTAAATTGCTCGGATCACCAAGATCGTGTGGATCAAAAGCAGTCCATTGCTGATGAGTGTTTCGATGAATCTTTGGGTATTCTTCACTTTGAATCGAGAAAGGGCTTCGTAGTGAATATTCTGCTGCGTTGAGGTGTTGTAGATCGGTTCGAGCTTGATATGAAATTCTCGAATAGCAAACAGATACGTGATGAACGCTTGTAGCGACCGATGCCTTAGTATCACCAGAAAGAACAGGCTCAACAAAATGATGCTCTTAAAAGGTCCTGAGATGTAATACACCTCTTTATAGCCTGTATCTTTAATTTGATAGTGAAAGTAGCGCCCGTTGGTGTTACCAATTTCGAACGACGTACCTGTGTTGGTGTAAAGCTTCATCCCTGAAAGGAAAAAGCGCGAGATGTGGCTCTCAACGTTATTCTGTAAGTTGATGTTTTTCACACGAACTAAAATGGTGGCGTTGTTGATGTCGAAGGATTGAGTCGTGTAATTGCTGTTATCGCTCCACTCGTTGAACGCTTTTTGGCTGACGGGAACCACCGCCTCTGGCGTGACCAAGCAGCGGATATTAAAGCGATCCAACATCATGCTGGATTCAACGAGCTTTACGTTATCAAACAACCCTTTTAGTTGGTCTTCATCAGCATAGCAACTCACCTGAGACAGGCTGTCGGCAATGTCCAATGCGCTATCTAAATAGTTGTGTTTCACAATGCTGTTGATGGCGTAATAGCAGACCGAGAAAAAGATAGCTGTAGTAACCAGCAGCACCCAAGCGATGTCGGTGTATATCCTTTTATTCCGCAAGCAAATACGAAGGGCTTTTCTGACGCTGTTTTTCGTGTGTTGGTTGATTCTCTTTTGTTGATAGATGCCGCTTTGGTGAGTATGTAGCATGGTAAAAGGGATGAAATATCCCGTCCTGTGAATGTTTTCTATGATGTTTCTCGTGGGAGAAACGTGATCTTCCGTGAGCTTGCGAAACTTCTTTCTCAAAGCTGCCACCGCGTTTTTAAATCCATTTTCTGGCAAAGCCATCTTGTAGTGTTGAGTGATTTTTCTCTCAATAACGCGCTGACTGATCGGCGCATTTAAGCTGCCGTAAGTAGCAATAGTTGAAAGAATGGCATACTCATTTGAACTAACAGGGATGGCGTGGTGGAGTGTGTTGTTGATCTCTAAAGAAATGTCGTTTTCGGACAAGCAAACGCAGATTTGGTTTCCAAGTTCAAACCTAATCATGTGTTGATAAGCTCCAATTTAAATTTTGGCTACGTTATCAATAATGAGAAGTGAAGGGTGTGATTTTGTACGGGGATATCCTAAACATTTGGATATAGTAACAGTTTTAGTTTTTTTTATGAGCTACAGCGAGAGTAGGCCCTGACTGGTTTTTAGCCGGAACAAACAAAAATATCGGCAGGAATAAGGCAATGACGGGTGATGCTTCAAATGCGTCTGCATGCGCATACCTTATCGTATTTTGGATAAAAAAAGCCCGAGTATTCACTCGGGCTTATCGATATCTTTTTTATAACGAGACGATTAGCAAATCACTTTGATTGCTAGACCGCCTTGAGAAGTTTCGCGGTATTTCGCGTTCATGTCCTTACCAGTCTCTAGCATTGTTTCGATAACTTTATCTAGAGATACAGTAGGAGCAGAAGAACGACGCAGAGCCATACGAGTTGAGTTGATCGCTTTTACAGCTGCGATACCGTTACGCTCGATACATGGAACTTGAACCTGACCTGCAACTGGGTCACAAGTTAGACCTAGGTTGTGCTCCATCGCGATTTCTGCAGCCATACATACTTGCTCTGGGCTACCACCCATAAGCTCCGCAAGGCCAGCCGCCGCCATAGAACATGCCACGCCAACTTCACCCTGACAGCCAACCTCTGCACCAGAGATTGACGCGTTGCGCTTGTAAAGACCACCGATTGCGCCAGAAGCGGCAAAGTAACGGATGTAATCTTTTTCAGTTACAGTTTGGATGAACTTGTCGTAGTAAGCCAATACTGCTGGGATGATGCCACAAGCGCCGTTAGTCGGTGCGGTAACAACACGGCCACCGGCTGCGTTCTCTTCGTTTACTGCGAAAGCGAACATGTTTACCCAGTCAACAACAGACATTGGGTCGTTCGTTGTTTTCTCAGAAGTAAGCAGTTGCTGACGAAGTGCTGCAGCACGACGAGGTACACGTAGTGGACCAGGCAGAATGCCTTCTTCGTTCATACCGCGATCCATACATTCGCGCATCGTGCGCCAGATGTTCGCGAAGTAAGTACGAGTTTCTTCGTCTGAGTGAAGTGCTTGTTCGTTCTTCATCACTAGCGCGCTGATAGAAAGACCGCTTTCTTTACACTGGTTAACCAGCTCTTCAGCTGTTGTGAACTCGTAAGGAACCTTGATTGGGTTCTCAGCTTCTTTACCGAAGTTCTCTTCATCAACGATGAAGCCACCACCGATAGAGTAGTAAGTCTTTGAGTACGCTTTTTCGTCATCAATCCAAGCGTGGATTTGCATGCCGTTTTCGTGTAGCTCAAGGTTCGTTTTGTGGAAGTTCATTCCACCTTCACGTGGGAACGATACTGTATGACAGTGCATGCCAACAGGAAGGCGCTCAGTTTCTTCTACGCGAGCGATGAAGCCCGGAATAGAATCGATATCAACTTTCTCAGGGGAGTTGCCCGCAAGACCCATGATGATAGCAATATCTGTGTGGTGACCTTTCCCTGTCAGTGATAGTGATCCATAAACGTCAACGGTGATTTTAGTGATGTCGCGCAGTTTTCCCATTGCACGAAGATCATCAATAAACTCTTTACCCGCTTTCATTGGGCCTACAGTGTGTGAGCTTGAAGGACCAACACCGATTTTATAGATATCAAAAACACTAATCATATCGATTACCTCAGAAGAAAGCCTCCCAAGGGGAGTTGGGAGGCTTAATTTTATCGTTATATTTTTGGATTAATCATTCTGTTAAAAAACAGGGATGATTAAAGAGCGCCGTAGATTACAGAAGTAATTGCTGCAAGACCACAGATTGCTGTGAAAATTTGCACAGGTGCTGAAGTTTTGTACTTCGCCATTGCTGGAACTTTTTGCATCGCGAATACAGGCATCAAGAATAGGATTGCCGCAATCATTGGCGCGCCCATTGTTTCGATCATGCCTAGGATGCTTGGGTTAACGATAGCCACAATCCAAGTAGTGATAACGATGAACAGTAGAGAACCTTTTTCGATCTTGCTTACTGGAGATTGTGAGCGAGATTTGATTAGACCTACTAGACCTTCGTGTGCACCTAGGAAGTGACCGAAGTAGCTAGAAGTGATCGCCGCGAATGCAACCAATGGACCCATGTAAGAGATCAGTGGAGATTCGTGGATGTTCGCTAGGTAAGAAAGTACAGAGATGTTTTGTTCTTTCGCAGATGCTAGTTGCTCTGGAGATAGAGAAAGTACTACAGAGAATACGAAGAACATAACAAAGCCCATTAGCATCATCGCTGCACCGCCAGTGATCATGTCTGTTTTCTTGTAAGCTTCGTCGCCGTATTGCATGCGTTGCTCTTTAGAGAACTGAGAAATGATTGGGCTGTGGTTGAATGAGAATACGATGATAGGAATTGCTAACCAAACGATAGTTGGCATTGCAGCCCAGTCTGGAGCCACTTCAATCATAGACGTGTTCCACTCAGGGATTAGGTAGAAAGACAACGCCAATAGGATGAACACTAGAGGGTAAACCATTGCTGAAGTTGCTTTCAGCATCAGTTCTTTACCGAATACTACGCCTGCTGTCATTGCTGCGATAAGCGCACCAGAAAGTAGCCAGCGAGGAATCGATTCCATGCCCATTTGGTTAACTAGGAAAGAGTCAACCGTGTTTGTGATACCAACACCGTAGATAAGTACGATTGGGTAAATAGCGAAGAAGTATGCGAACGTAATAAGGTTTGCGCCAGTTTTACCGAAGTGTTCTTCTACTGTGTCAGTGATGTCTGCTTCTGGGTTCTTAGCTGAAAGAACGAAGCGAGCTAGAGATTTGTGTGCGAACCAAGTCATTGGTGCCGCGATTAGAGCTAGGATTACTAATGGCCAAAAACCACCCGCACCAGCTTTAATAGGAAGGAAAAGTACACCTGCACCTACTGCTGTGCCGAACAGAGACAGACACCAGGTGAAGTCTTTGTAAGTAAACTTACTAGACGATTGTGCGGTAGAAACCGCAGAAGTAGTTGTATTCATTTTTGAGTTACTCATTTTGGGAACAGGAAATAAGTCGCGAGCAATTTTGCAAGATTTTACACTAGGAAAATTAGATCTAAATCATGTATTGCTCGTGCTTATTGAATGATATGTCAAAAACCTGCTTTTTATCACGAAAATGATGTGCTACTCGTGATTATTGCTAATGAGTAAAATTAGAAAAACTTATCAATAGGGCGATTTGTATAAATTTATTTCACCGCAAGCGTTTGCGGTGAAAATGGCAAATTAATCTAATGTGAATGAATGTTTATGAAGTAACGTTTTATTAATATTGATGCACATAATGATCGCATTGGTCGTATGATCATTATCGAATGAAAGAGGAGAGATTTAGCCGGAAATGATGTGCTTTTGCATCGACTCAATGATCTGCGCCGTCATGCCCCAGATGAAATGTTGACGATATGGGATAGCAAATACACGATGACTGCTTCTTTTTAACTCAAACTTACTGCTGTAGAGCTTATTTGGGTTCAAAATATGGTTGGCTGGTACCTCAAAAACCGACTCGACCTCATTTGGGTCAATATGCGTTTTGTAATCTGGAGAAATAAAGGCCAAAAATGGTGTCACATTAAATTGACTAATCGTTGGCAGTTTTGGCAACTGACCGAACACATGAATGTGTTTATCTTCTATACCGACCTCTTCATTAGTCTCACGAAGCGCCGTATTCACCAGATGGATATCTTCGGGTTCAAACTTACCGCCAGGAAAGCTGATTTGCCCTGGATGATGCCGAAGATGTTCGGCTCGCTTGGTCAAAATCACTTGTAGGCCTTCAGGTCTATCCACAAAACCAATCAGAACCGCGGCGTCTCGAAGCGGTTTACCTTTCATAAAATTCAGGCGGGCAAGAGACTCCTTGTGATACCCCGTCGGAAGATGAAATTGAAAGTTCTGCAGCAATTTTGTTTTGTCGATAACCAAACCGAACCCCTAATTTTCGTGTCTACTCATTATTATACACCCAAGATAATAACCCTAAACTCCGGAAGCGAGCGTGCTTGAGTGAGAAAATGAGTGGTGAGTGCACTCCGCCTCATTGTTAATAAAACAGTAAGCTCAAATGTTAAAGGAAAATCGCTTCACATCTAGGCAACCTTTTGCTTTGTGCTTTGTGTCTCACTCTGCCGAAGCATATTGATTTGAAACTTATAGGGTTATACACCATTCTTATTTTTAAGGCGTTGCAATGAGGTTGGTGTTTGCCAATGAAAGGGATAATCTTTACCGAGTTCATGGAGTTAGTGGAAAGCAAATTTGGACTTGAAGTGCTTGACCAAGTGCTCGAACTTTCCGATGACGAAGGGGTATATACCTCTGTCGGCAGTTATGATCACCGAGACTTAGTCAAACTGATCGTCAATCTCAGCAAAGTTTCTGATATTCCCCCAGAGCAGTTACAAGAAGTGTTTGGTGAAAGCGTATTTTTGAACCTGCTACGCTCCATTCCCAGTCATGCAAGCTTGCAGCAGCGCGACAATACCTTTCAATTTGTTCGACATGTAGAAAGCTTTATTCATGTAGAAGTTAAAAAACTTTACCCAGACGCCAATCCGCCTAAGTTCGATTTTATCAGTGAAACGCAGTCAGAACTGGTGTTCGACTACCACAGTGCAAGGTGTATGGCGCATGTTTGTTTAGGGTTGCTCAAAGGCTGTGCTGCGCACTTTGGACAGGTCATTCATATTACGCATCAAAACCAAACCGAAGACGGAAGCCAAGTTCGATTTTGGCTGGAGGCACAATAAGAAGAGTATGACGGGTAACTCCTCATTAGAAAGGAAACTCAAACGAGAAATCGCCTCAAGAAAGGCGGCAGAACTGCTTTTAGAGCAAAAAAGTTATGAGCTCTACGAATCGACGCAAAAATTGAGTGTCGCGTTAAAGAAGCTAGAACTTCGCTCGGAAAGCGATCTGCGCAAGTTTGAGTTTGAAGAAAAAATTGATGCCACGCTTATTCGGTTTGGACGGACATTCCTTTCCAGTACTTTCGACGAGACAATGATTGCTAGTTTTCTTGAGCAACTGACGTCCAATTCTGTTATTACCGCTTCGTATTTATACCTTGATCCTGTCCAACTCACTTCTTTGCGTCGTCATCATTTCGGGCATTTGGATCTAAAAAGTGACAAACCTATCGCTCGAACACCCAATTGGCAGAATGAGGCGCTACATTTGCCCATCATCATTGATGAGCGAGTCGTTGGCGAACTGATATTTTCTGTGTCGCTGGAACAAATTGAGCAAGCTTTTATCTCCAAACAAATGGAACTGGTTTCTGATTTGGTTCACGGCGTGATCAGTCGTCACCTCAGCCTTGAACGTGAAGTCGAGATAAGAAAGCGAGCGGAAGAGTCAGAAAAAGCGACGAAAGAGTTTGTCGCAATGATTAATCACGAGTTAAGAACGCCACTTAATGGCGTACTCGGCAGCGCAGAGCTGTTAAGCAAAACTCAGTTGGGAGAAGATCAGCGGCAATATCTCGGTAATTTGATTCAGTCGGGCGATTTACTTCGCGTCATCATCAACGACTTGCTCGATTTCAGCAAGATGAATGCTGGCATGATGGAAATTATCGACAAGGTTTTTGCGTGGGGTGATCTCGAAAAAGCCATTACGGGCGTATTTGCGGCGAAAGCGGCAGAGAAGCGCATTCATTTTTCTATCGACAAGAAGTTAGGCATTCCGGAGTTTCTGATTGGCGATTTAGAACGAATCACCCAAATCTTAGTCAATCTGATTGGGAACGCGATCAAATTTACCCATTTGGGCGGCGTGGTCTTGCGAGTCGAGTGGGTAAACGGCACTGCGTTTTTTGAGGTGGAAGATACCGGGATTGGGATACCGTTAGCGGCGCAAAGTTCGTTGTTTGACCCTTTTGTACAAGTTGACCGCTCGGCAAAACGCAGTTTTGAAGGCTCAGGTTTGGGCTTAGCGATTTGTAAGAACCTCGTGGATTTAATGCAAGGTGAGATCAGTTTCGAAAGTGAAGAGCGCAAAGGTACAACCTTTAAAGTCTCCATCCCATTAAAAGAGGGGCAAGCTCAAGGTGCTGCATCGGGTGAGTTGGCTGTTGTCGAACGAAGCGACTTAGCTGGGCGCTCGATATTGGTAGTGGATGATATCCGAATGAACCAAGTCATTGTGACGCAGATGCTGAAAAAGCTCGACATTACTCCTGATTTAAAAGCCAATGGTTTGGAAGCGCTAGAAGCGGTTAAAAACAAAGATTACGAATTGATATTTATGGATTGTCGAATGCCGGAAATGGATGGCTACGAAGCAACGGCTCACTTGCGACAAAAAGGCTTCGACCGTCCAATCATCGCGTTAACAGCAGGCACAACGATTGAAGAACGTCAAAAGTGCATTGATTCAGGCATGGACGATATCCTCACTAAGCCGTACACCGCAACCGATATTGAACAGATTATGTGTAAGTGGCTCGAGCAGTAGACGCTGCCTCTTAAAAAACGGATGCTTATTGGCTAACGGCTAACGGCTAACCGCTAAAGGGCATACAAACAACGCTCACAAAAACGCCTCCGTACTGGAGGCGTTTTGACTTGTTTTCGTCAGCAGGATTCAAGAGACGTTGTCATCTGTCGAAACCTACGATTGCAGCGCTGGCAAAATCTTTGAAAGCTTATCCAACGTTTCTTGATATTCAGAGGCACAATCGCTATCTGCAACGACGCCGCCGCCAGCCCAAGCGTACAGTTTGTGATTTTCCGCTACGAGAGTGCGGATGGTGATGCTGGTATCCATGCGACCATGGCGAGAAATGTAGCCAATACTGCCGCAATACGCGCTGCGTCGATGCGGCTCCAACTCTTCAATGATCTGCATTGCGCGAACTTTAGGTGCGCCGGTAATTGAACCGCCCGGGAAGCACGCTCGTAGCAAATCTGCAGGAGAATATTGCTCGTCCAAATTCGCTCGAATGGTGCTCACCAAATGATGCACTGCGGGGAAGCTTTCAATATCAAACAGCTTTGGCACGTGAACGCTACCCGGTGATGCAACTCGACCAATGTCATTACGCAGCAAATCGACAATCATCAGGTTTTCTGCCTGATCTTTTTCCGCTGTCTGCAAGTCATGGGCATTAGCGTTATCTTGCTTTGGATCTTCGCTGCGTGGGCGAGTACCTTTGATTGGTTTCGTTTCAATGACGCGATCTTTGAGTTCTAAAAATCGCTCTGGAGAGATACTCAAAATCGAAGACTCAGGCATACGGATAAACGCTGAGAATGGCGCTTGGTTGGCGGACTCCAATTTCAGATACGCTTGCCACTCGCTGCCTTGATATGGTGCGTTAAAGCGTTGCGCCAAATTGATCTGATAGCAGTCACCGCTCAACAAGTATTCTTGCACCTTGTCAAAGCGAGTAGCGTAGCTCTCTTTCGTCATGTTTGACTGCCAATCGCCAGACAGAGCGAAGTCTACGCTTTGCTCCGCTTCTTGCTTGTCTAACCATTGCCAAGCTTGCTCGATGTTCTGACCGACTAAGCATGCTTTTTTAAGTTTGTGGTCAACAACGACGGCCCATTCATACAGACCTACCGCCATATCAGGCGTGTTGAGATCCTTTTCGGCCTGTTCTGGCATTGTTTCTACGCGTCGACCTAAATCGTAACTGAAGTAACCGAGCGCTCCGCCGACAAAAGGCAAATCCAATTCTTTATTTAACTCAACGTGAGGAAGCCACTGTTCTTGCAACTGATGAAGCAGCGTGAATGGGTCATCTTGAGTTGAATAGGCATTCGATGGCGTTTCAACTTGTGTGCTGTTTGCAGTGGTTTCTAAGGTTGCAATTGGGTTGGCAACCAACACATCAAAGCGACTATCGATATGCGTTTCTGATGCAGAGCGCAGCAACATCGCCCAAGGCTGGTGTTGAATGCGAGAAAATAGGTGAAGAGCAAACTCTGGTGCGTATTCCAGCGCTTTAAAATCAATGAATTGATTGTCCATGTTGTTCATTTGTGTAATTTGTGACAAAGAGATCGTTCACTGCATGGCATGTCATGGGCAGCAAGAGTATCATATTCCTCTGTATAGCCAAACTCCCACTATTCATAGGGTTTTGAGATGGTTTACAAGTAGGCGACTTCAGCGTTTCGTGTGTCGATATCAGCCGTTCGACAATTGTTTATAAAAAAACGAAGCTCAAAAGAGCAATAAGCTCAACAAACACGATTGAAGCCAAGCCAATAATGGAAGCATAACTATAACGAGGCATGTAATGACGGTAATACGCAAGCAGGATGTAATCAGCAGTGTCGCTGATGCGCTACAGTATATTTCTTACTACCACCCGCTAGACTTTGTTCAAGCTCTTGAAAAAGCCTATCACCGCGAAGAGAGTCAAGCCGCGAAAGACGCGATTGCTCAGATCCTAATTAACTCCCGAATGTCAGCAGAAGGTCACCGACCAATTTGTCAGGATACTGGCATCGTGACGTGTTTCGTCAACATCGGTATGGGCGTGCAATGGGACTCAACCGATATGACGGTTCAGCAGATGGTAGATGAAGGTGTCCGACAAGCGTATACGAACCCAGACAACCCGTTGCGTGCGTCAGTACTTATGGATCCTGCCGGTAAACGTATTAATACCAAAGACAACACGCCTGCTGTCGTACACATCAACATGGTACCGGGCGATAAAGTTGAAATTCAGATCGCAGCGAAGGGCGGCGGTAGTGAAAACAAAACTAAGATGGTGATGCTAAACCCATCTGACGATATTGCTGAGTGGGTAGAGAAAACGCTACCAACAATGGGCGCGGGCTGGTGTCCACCAGGCATGCTTGGCATTGGTATTGGCGGTACGGCTGAAAAAGCAGCGGTATTGGCAAAAGAATCTCTAATGGAACACATCGATATTCAAGAACTTATCGACCGTGGCCCACAAAACGCAGAAGAAGAGCTTCGTCTTGATATCTTCAACCGCGTGAACAAACTTGGTATCGGCGCGCAAGGCCTTGGCGGTTTGACGACGGTTGTCGACGTTAAGATCAAAACTGCGCCAACGCACGCGGCTTCTAAGCCTGTTTGTTTGATCCCGAACTGTGCGGCGACTCGTCACGTACACTTCACGCTTGATGGCAGCGGCCCAGCAGAGCTAACGCCACCTAAACTAGAAGATTGGCCAGACATCACTTGGGAAGCGGGCGAAAATACGCGTCGCGTAAACTTAGACACGATCACTAAAGAAGAAGTACAAGAGTGGAAGACAGGCGAAACTGTTCTTCTATCAGGTAAAATTCTGACTGGTCGTGATGCGGCGCATAAACGTATTCAAGGCATGCTAGATAACGGTGAAGGTCTACCTGAAGGCGTAGATCTAAACGGTAAGTTCATTTACTACGTAGGTCCTGTCGATGCAGTTGGTGATGAGGTCGTTGGTCCTGCTGGCCCAACAACATCAACTCGTATGGATAAATTCACCGATATGATGTTAGAAAAAACCGGCATCATGGGCATGATCGGTAAAGCTGAGCGTGGCCCTGCAACGGTTGAATCTATCAAGAATCACAAAGCGGTTTACCTAATGGCTGTTGGTGGCGCTGCGTACTTGGTGGCGAAAGCGATCAAGAAAGCTCGCGTTGTTGCATTTGAAGATTTAGGTATGGAAGCGATTTACGAATTTGAAGTTGAAGATATGCCAGTAACAGTGGCTGTAGACTCAAATGGCGTTAACGCGCACCAAATCGGTCCTGACACTTGGAAAGTAAAAATTCAAGAGATGGAAGCGTAAGGTAAACGGTAATCTTACATTGTCTCAGTAGAGAGAATGTGACAAGGTGCTGATTTACCTAGCAAACATTTGACAAAAGTGCAGCGAAAACTGCACTTTTTGTCTATATAATGTAGATATAAACCTTAGGGCATAGCAATCAAACGTTATGCGAACAATAATTAGGAGACGGCATGCCGCGTTTTATTCAGATTCTACAAATTATTCTTGCTGTAGTGGTTGGTGGCTTTGTTGGCTACGACTTGATTCTTCACGGTATCAGTAATTTGATGAGAAATACGTCACCATCACTTGTGTGCTTTGGTTTGTTCTTGAAATCGCACTCTTTGTTATCTACAAGCTGATTGAAGAAGATTAGAACATCAAGCCTCTAGTTAGAATATATAAGCCTCTGAAGTGATTCAGAGGCTTTTCCGTTTATAGGCAGCAATATTTTACACTTATCGAGGTCAGCACTAGATTGCAGATTTTGTTCATCTTTGATTAAGGTTGGTAAACTTAGACTCGTGATACTCAAGTTACTTCTATTGAAGCGTTGGGTATAAAAACTGGTGAGATAAATAAAAACTATGAAAAGAATAAAGCAAGAAGTGAACGACTTTATCAGCCGTGGTATGGATTCTAATGTAAGAATTGCGGTAACTGGGTTATCCCGAGCGGGTAAAACTGCCTTTATCACGTCTTTGGTTAATCAGTTGCTTCACACCGCCACTCACGACAATCTACCTTTATTGACCGCCGC
Source organism: Vibrio sp. VP6 (assembly GCF_028823755.1). Lineage (NCBI taxonomy): Bacteria > Pseudomonadati > Pseudomonadota > Gammaproteobacteria > Vibrionales > Vibrionaceae > Vibrio > Vibrio sp. VP6. Next base: position 7,624 of record NZ_JAPEID010000024.1, on the reverse strand, counting down.
GAGAGACAAACGCCTTATTGGTGCAAAGCGTGAACCTCAAACTAATATGATGGTGCCTCGCTTTGCTTACGACGAGGCGATGAGCCAGATTCATGCGAACCCACCACAATGGCCTGTGCCAACACGTGATGTGAGCGAAATTCGCCTAGCTTTAAAATACAAACCAAAGAAAACGACCAAGAAGCTGCTCAGTAAAACGGCGGTTCTCAATGTTGACATCATTGACTATCCGGGTGAATGGCTACTGGACTTGCCTTTGCTAGATATGGACTTTTCGAGTTGGTCTCAAACGCAGTTTGACGCGCTGAAAGGCAAACGCAAAGAGTTAGCTCAAGCATGGCTAGCTGAACTCGAACAGATCGAGCTCAATGCGGATGCAGATGAAAAACAGCTAGAGAAAGTGGCTCACGCCTACACGAATTATCTCCATGCTTGTAAAGATGCTGGGCTGCACTGGGTTCAGCCAGGACGATTTGTGTTACCAGGAGAGCTTGCTGGTGCACCGGTGTTGCAGTTCTTTCCTTGTCGATTTGAATCGGAAAGCAAAGCGCCAAAAGGCAGCAACTTAGCCATGTTAGAAGCGCGTTTTCATGAATATCAGCAGAAAGTAGTGAAAGCGTTTTATAAGCACCATTTTGCAACATTTGACCGCCAAATTGTGCTGGTGGATTGTTTACAGCCACTTAATGCTGGCGACGAGGCGTTTTATGATATGCGTCAGGCTCTTGAGCAGATCATGCACAGCTTTCGTTATGGTCGCAGTAGCTTTTTACGTCGTTTGTTCTCGCCAAAAATAGACAAAGTGCTATTTGCCGCCACCAAGGCCGATCACGTGACACCAGATCAGCATCCGCACCTTGTCTCTCTACTGCAACAAATGGTGCACCCAGCATGGCAAACCGCTGCTTATGAGAACATTGAAATGAGTTGTATGAGCATTGCTTCCATCCAAGCGACCACTTCTGGGTTTATTACCTCAGGCGACAAAACCATTTCTGCGTTACAAGGGACGACCTTAAACGGTGAGGCAATGACGATGTTCCCAGGAGAGGTGCCGAAGAAGCTACCCAATGCTGCCTATTGGCAAAACAGTGGTTTCGACTTTACTTCCTTCCGTCCTATGCCGTCAGCAAGTGATGAACCGATGAAACACATACGTCTAGATAAAGCACTGGATTATCTGCTAGGAGACAAATTGAAATGAGCGAATTGAAGCAGAAACAAATTTTCTCTGAAAAAGCACTAGAGAAAGAGCAGCAATCGGATTCACCAGAGTTAACGGCGCAAAAGACATTCAGTGAAAAAGAAACTTTTGTACCAGTGAAGATAGAAGAAGATCGAATTGAAACCGAACAAGAACTGCAACTTGAACATGTGATTCGCCCTAGGCCGGGCAGAAAATGGCTCGCAACCGGTGTGTTTGCTACTTTTGCCGGATTAGTCGGGTGGCAGGCTGTGGACTCAGTTGTCACTGCGGTGCAAACGGCTGACTGGCTAGCATTAGGTTGGGCGGGTTTCATTACTGCTGTGGCATCATTGGGCCTAGGTGCCATCGGTAAAGAACTCTGGAAGCTACGTAAATTAAGAAATCATTTCAGCATTCAAGAAGAAGCCGAACTGCTCGTTCACAGTGACAGTGTGGGTAAAGGCAAGGTGTTTTGCGAAAAGGTGGCGGAACAGAGTGGTGTATTAGCAGAAAACCCAGGCTTTGATCGCTGGCAGAACAGCATTAATCCAGCACACAGTGATGCGGAAATCCTTGATATGTACGATTCTATGGTCGTTAGTCAACAAGACAAGCTCGCTACAAAAGTGGTTTCTCAGCACGCGACTGAGTCTGCTGCGTTAGTTGCGGTAAGTCCACTTGCCGCCGCTGATATGTTGCTGGTGGCGTGGCGAAACTTCAAAATGATCGATAACTTATCCAAAGTGTATGGCGTTGAATTAGGTTATGCTTCGCGCATCAAGCTATTGAGAGCGGTATTCGTCAATATGGCAGCGGCAGGCGCAAGTGAGTTAGCCATTGACGCCGGTATGGATTTGATGTCGATGGATCTTGCTGGCAAAGTTTCTGCACGTGCAGGGCAGGGACTCGGCGTGGGGATTCTTACTGCGCGTTTAGGATTGAAAGCGATGGCCTTACTGCGTCCGCTTCCTTGGTATCCTGATCGCCAAGTCAAACTCGGGACTATCCGCAAGGCCGTGGTGGCGAAAGTTGCATCAATCACGATGAAACCATAACGAATATCACCTTTGACCGATAGGATTGCTTGACGCCAATACAAGCTTGATAGAAACTACTGTCAACTTTTCCTGACAGTTGTGAATTGGGATATTTTCAGTGCGTCTTGAAGTCTTATGTGAAGACAGACTCGGTCTTACCCGAGAACTGCTCGATATTTTAGCGTCTAAAAGTATCGACTTACGTGGTATTGAAATCGATATCAGTGGCATCATCTATTTAAATTGCCCAGATATTGATTTTGATACTTTTAGTGAGTTGATGGCTGAAATCCGCCGTATTCCGGGGGTTAAAGACGTACGTAAAATCCAATTTATGCCAATGGAGCGCCACAACACTGAGCTGCTTTCGTTGGTTGATAATTTGCCGGACCCGGTTTTTGCAATCGACCTCAAAGGTGCTGTCGATATGGCGAACATGTCTGCTTTGTCGCTACTCGGCCTGCATAAACAAGAAGTCATCGGCACTCAGATTGGTGCGTTATTACCAAGCGTCCGTTTCTCTCGTTGGTCTGAAGGCGTGAACGCTCGTACTCGTGAAAACCTAGTTATTGATGGGTTGGATTACATCTTAGAGCTCATGCCTGTCTATATCAGAGACGAAGCGCAAAATTCTACGCTTGCAAGCACTTTGATGACGATTCGAACAAGCCAGCACGGCACGCAAATCGAAGAAAGACTGCCGTTGCATAATCCATTGGGTTTTGAGCACTTTGTAGGAATATCAAACCGCCATAAAGCATTGATTAATCAGGCTAAGAAGCTTTCTGTTCTGGATCAACCGCTACTAATCGAAGGTGAAACAGGTACTGGCAAAGAAATGCTCGCAAAAGCCTGTCATAGTCGTTCAAGCCGTGCGAGTAAACCATTCCTTGTGTTGAGCTGTGCATCCATGCCAGATGACGTTGCAGAAACCGAGCTGTTTGGTCATGCGCCGGGTTCATTCAATCACGAACAAGGCCACAAAGGTATTTTTGAACAGGCAAATGGCGGTACGGTATTTCTTGATGAAATTGGTGAGATGAGTGCTCATCTGCAAATCAAACTTCTTCGTTTTCTACAAGATGGTAACTTCCGTCGTGTTGGTGCAGAAGATGAAATGCATGTAGACGTTCGCATTATTGCTTCGACAAAACATAACCTTGCTGAGCTTTCTGAAGCGGGTATGTTCCGTGAAGATTTGTATTATCGCCTCAATGTACTGACGCTAAGCATTCCTCCACTGCGCAAGCGCTCGAATGATGTGGCACCTTTGCTAGATTTGTTCGTGACAAAACACGCGCAGCAGCTGGGTATCGATAAGCCGGGGCTGGATGACGGTTTGGTTGATGCTCTGGCCAGCTACCAATGGCCGGGTAACATGCGTCAGCTAGATAATATGGTGTTGCGAGCGCTAACAGAAATGGATGGTCACCTACTGAAAGCCGAACATTTTAATTTGCCACAGCCGCAGTCAGTTGGCGGGGGCAGTGCAACGCTTAATATTGATGGTTCTTTGGACGAGATCATGCGTGATTATGAATCCCAGGTGTTGGAGCGTTTGTACCAGTCGTTCCCGTCAAGTCGTAAGTTAGCGAAGCGTTTGAACGTATCGCATACGTCTATTGCGAATAAGTTACGTGACTATGGGATTCGTAAGAATTAACGCGGGTAATCAAGAAAATGGAAGTTGTCGTTTGTAATGGAAGATCATAGTTCATCAATCGCCGTTCACAAGTTGGACGGCGACTTGCTTCTACGAACCGCTGAAATCGGTGATGCCGATATGATCGCGGCGTATTTTCAATCTAATCGCGATTATTTGAAGCCATTTGAACCAAAGCGAGAAGAGGCGTTTTTCTCTGTTAATGGTTGGCTCCAAAAACTGATTAAGTTGAATGAGCTCCATCGCATGGGGCTTGGCTACTATTGCTTGCTAATTCATGTTGATACAGGGCGTATGCTAGGAACGATTTCATTCAGCAGTATGAGTCGTTTTCCATTTTATAGCTGTAACGTTGGCTATTCCTTGGCGGAAGAGGCACAAGGTCACGGCTATATGCGTCGTGGGTTAAAAATGGCATGCGACTACATGTTTAACGTGCAAAAAATGCATCGTATCCAAGCCGGCTATATGCCTCATAACAAACGCAGTGAAGCTGTGCTAGAGTTTGTCGGGTTTAGCAAAGAAGGTTACGCAAAAGATTACCTTTTGATCAATGGTGAATGGCAAGATCATGTGCTGACATCATTAACTAACCCTCATTGGCAGCAAGAAGGGCGCTAATATGGATCGATTGGAAAAGCAGTTAGCATTACTCATTGAGCTTGATAAGCTCAAAAGCGTATTGCGTCGTACTCGGGTGAAAAGCGCCGAAGGTCGTCTTGAAAACAGCGGTGAGCACAGTTGGCACGTCGCATTGATGGCAGTATTAATGGAAGAGCACGCAAATGCGCCAGTCGATATCTGTCGAGTGATGAAAATGCTATTGATACATGACGTTGTTGAGATCGACGCAGGCGACACGTTTGTTTATGATACTGCCGCTTCAAAAGAGCAAGCAGAAAAAGAAATAAAAGCCGCTGAACGCTTATTTGGTATGCTACCTACAGATCAAGGGCAAGAATTATTAGCGCTTTGGCAAGAATTTGAAGCCGCGCAGAGTGATGATGCAAAATATGCAAAAGCGCTTGATCGTTTAATTCCCATGCTCTTGAACTACCATAACAATGGTCAAAGTTGGAAAGAGAATAGTGTAACGCGTGAACAGGCGCTTACCATTAATAAACGAATTGAATTTGGCTCTGTTACCTTGTGGGACAAAGCGAAAGAGTTGATTGAAGAAGCCACAGAGAAAGGTTGGCTGAAATCGTAATAAAGGAGACTGAATGTCTTATTTGCCTTTGGATGAATACCAAAGAAAATGGATTTTTACGCATCAGTCGATGCCCGTGCCAGAAGAAGATTTGGCATTTATCAAGCCGATGAGCCAAGCTCGTTCTGCGCAGTTTTGGAAAGAGAACATTAGCGCGCAAAGCCCTGATATGGATCGCCTAAGCTCACAAGATTGGCCGATGAGTGAATCAAATTGGTTAGAATCTGTAGATTGGATGGCTGCATGGGAATCGGATGAGCCTGAAATGCCACAAGAAGTTGATGCACATATCGATTGGCAAGATGATGTGACCGTGTATTTCTGTTACGAAAAGTACAATGTCATAGAAACAAAATGGTCGATTTTTAAAAAGCATTGGAAGAACTTTTTGTTCTATGATGATGGTCCTATTCTTATCGGTCGTCGCCGCTCCCAAGCATTGTGGTTTGACTCAAAAGGAATGGTCAAACTTGGTGAGCGTCACTAACTCATCACCCGCTCATGATACTAGCCACCAACCAGGTGGCTTTTGTTTTTTTAAAGACTTGATAAAGGGCTTAGGACTCCGCCTGCACCTCTCTCAATCACGTGGGTATATATTTGTGTGGTCTTTACATCGGTGTGGCCAAGCTGCTCTTGTACTGTTCTAATATCGGCACCAGATTCCAATAAATGCGTTGCAAAGCTATGTCTTAACGTGTGACAGGTAACCGTTTTTTCTATGCTTGCATCGAGCGCGGAGCGCTTTACCGCTCTTTGAATTGCGCTTTCATTTATATGATGTCTTCGCAGTTGCCCTGTCTCTTTGTCGACACTTAACTTGTTAGACGGAAACAAAAAGTGCCAATTGAAATCTAATTCTGCATTCGGATATTTACGGCGTAAACCTTCAGAGATGTAAACACCTGCGTATCCGGGCACATGCCGGTCCTTGAAGTAGTAGTTTCTTGCGAAGTTCATCTGCGATTTTAGCGGCTCATGGAGCTCTTTCGCCAATGTGACCGTACGGTTTTTTCCACCTTTCCCTTGCCAGACTCTCACTGCACCATAGTCATAATCTATGTCTTGGATTCTTAGTCTAAGGCATTCCATAATTCGAAGCCCAGAACCGTATAGGAGTTGGATGTGAAGCTTATATCTCGGATCGATATGTTGCACAAACCTGCGGACTTCATCGCGAGTCAAAACAACAGGGAGCTTCTTTTCCGTCAGTGATTTTTGGAACCTCATATCCAGTGAAAGCGGGGTTTTAAAAAAGTCTCGATATAAAAACGAAATAGCATTCAGCGCCAATGCTTGAGTTTTGACTGCAACTTTTTCATCGATAGCGAGGTGGCTGAGAAATCGAATAACGTCGTCTTCAGATAACTTCGATGGATGAGCAAGCTGGTGGAATACAATAAAGCGCTTTATCCAGAATAGGTAACTCTCGATAGTTTTGTTGGCATAATGGCGAGTAAGCATATGCTCTTTTACACTTATCAGAAACTGACTTTTCATAACATTATGAGACTGTTTATTTATACAGGTATTGTAATTTATCAATACTGGCCCAGTTATCATGCTTTTTGCCGTCTAATTGCGTGTTCAAACACACATATTCATACTACTTTTCTATTTGTTTCATGAAGATAAGTGCTAGGATTTGCTTTTCTTTTGTCAGGAAAGAAGGCGGTAGCGTGCGAAAAAGGCCGCTATTTGCGGTATAGAAAGCGTTAGTATTCAGGAGGAAAATTAGTGCTTCATCAGATAGACAAATATCAGTGTTCTGCTTGTAACATTAAATCCAAACATATTACCGTATTGATTAGGAACCCAAGTCCTTTTGCTGGTGTAAAACATCAAAAGCGTAAAGAGTTTATTGCTGGGTTAATCAAAGGTTGGGCAGTTGGTCCATTTTTAGCTTCTATGGATGAGTTTTCTCGGCATACGATCTGTGAAAACTGTGGGATCAAAACGATAGAGAACTGATAAGTAAGACTTCTTTCTAAGTTAGGTGTAACAGGTAGGGTCTGAATACTAACAAACTGTTCAAGAGTGATTCGCAACGCATGACATTTTCATCATGCGTTAGTTTAAGTGATTAAGGTGGTATGCTGCGGCATCGGTATTATGTTGCTCACACCTTAACAGGGCGTTATGTGCTAAGGTAAAGCAAGTTATAACGTTCTCACAGTGTTTATTTTAAAAGGATTTATTATGCACGCGATTTATTTACCTCTACTGATCTTTATTGTTTATGCAGTGGTCAACTCAATAATTGGATTCTTTTTAGGTGAAAGGAAGCTGAATAAAGGTGTAGCAGGGGCAATTTTTGGATTTATATTCGCATTTATCCCGCCATTAAATTTCATTTTCTTAGCCTTGTTGTACTTTAAAAAAACGCCGTTGAATGCACACAATTGATCTTTTTGTGAGCAACACAAGATTAGGCCCTTAACTGTTAATGTATTGAATACGCTGTACAAGCGCACTTAGTATCAAGTTTGAAGTGCGACACTTTTTACAGATGCGCATGAATATACTCC
>NZ_JAPEID010000023.1:0-81542 GCF_028823755.1 Vibrio sp. VP6 | reverse complement strand
ACGCTCCCGCCTAGTAAAAAACCAAAGAAGATGAATAGAAACAACTTAGCTTTACGGCGGTCAAATTGACGTCCTCGTAAGCTCTCACCAATCATAATGCCAAGGTCGGTAATGATCCCCGTCATGTGTGTCGTTCGGACAACTGCGCCACTAAAAGTGGTGATCATCGCATTCTGCAAACCACATGCTGCTGACGCTAAGTATTGGCCGTAGGAGTCGCCCTCGACCAAGAAGCCTAAACTTAACAGTAACAAACTCCCTTCAATACAAAGTGCCACACCATAGCGTCGGCCAAGCTTTAAAGCGCTACTCTCAATAAAGAAGCCGCTAAACGCAGAGCCAATCAAAAAGCTGAATACGATAAAGAGCAGGTGAATGGAATTATCCATACCTGTTAATAGGCTATTCCCTAGCTGAGTTACGGTTCCGGAAAGATGCGTTATCGCTTGATGTTGAAAGCCGAGAAGACCAACGGCATTGACGCAGCCCGCGAGAAGGGCAAGTAGAAACGCGCCATATTCCACCCAACGAGGAAGTCTGGAAATCACAATAAAACCCCACCAAATGTTAGGAGCAGATTATAACGCTCACACTGAGTTACGAAACCTTTTCCTGTTCAACTCGGTTGATCATTCTCAAAAAAATCTCATTTATAGAGCTTTTGCTCAGATAATAACAAGCCAATAAAGGGGGATTCCCCTCTATTGAATGTGTTCCATTGTGCACTCGAAACTCACCCAGCCATGTTTCCTTTGCTCATAAATCGAAACTTTTGGCTCATGAAATTCGGTGTTATTGAAAATTCCAACGGGAACAACAACGATTTCGGGTGCTGCGGATAACAACAGTTGCATCGTCGTGCCACAAGCAGGGCAAAATTCGTATTTCACTTCATTACCATCGTCGCTGATTCTGGTGTAGTTGGTCGTGTTACCATCTAAAATGACCTGCTCCTTATCGAATTTGGCCTGGACACCAAAAACGCTGCCTGTTCGTTTCTGGCATTCAAAGCAGTGACAAATAGAGGTTCGCAGAGGTTCATCTTTACAGCGAAGTTGAACTAAGCCACAGGCGCACTCTCCGGTGTGAATTATGTTTGTCATCGTTATTACCTATCGATTGCCCACTAAACAGTTTATACCTAAATCCGCTCGAGTGATTTCACGATACTTGGTTCATCGAGATTTGAGTGTATGCGGTCATCCTATTGGAATTGGTATATACTCCGAACACAATTTTTAGAACAAAAACAAGGAAGTCGCATGGCTCGCAGCAGAATTCTGCCAATTCCACTCATTCTTCTTATTCCTATCGTGCTATTAGCGATTGTTATCATTGCTGGTGTGTATCGCTTTAGCTTGTCTGATGATGAAATCATGGCCAAGTTTCCGCAAGCAGAGGTGCAATCTAATCCTATCGCTGCCGAAGTGTTGGGAGTAGTGCAAGCGAAGAATCCGTGGACAATTCAAGTACCAGAGCAAAATGCCGTCTCTTTTTTAGAAGAGTGGGACAAGGAGAATGGCTACCTGATTGGTCAGTATGATGCAGGCGCGACAAAGGGGCAGGTTTTGGTACCGACCGCGTTTATCGCTCAACGTAAAATCAACAAAGAATTTTGGATTGCGGCGCCGATGATTGTTACGACTCAAGGCTCAGGGGCATTTTATTATGTTGGGTTATTTAAGTTTGATCCGATCCCGAGCCGAGTGGTGTTGCTAGACAGCGTGTTTATTGGTGATCGAGTTAAATTTGCTCAAATCAATTGGCAAACGGATACCAAAATCGCTATTTCATTCCTAACGCATGGCGAAAGTCAATCCATGGCAGATGAGCCAAATCAATCAAATTCAGCCACTCTAACCCGTGTAGGTAATAACCTACATATGCAACAGTGATGAATTTTTTTTGACTTCTGTAAAAATTAAGTGTTTTCTGCGCTAGATCTCGAAATTTCATAGTGATTTCTTATACGGGAATGCATAAGCTATGAGCCTTGTTTGAAAGGAGATAGTAATTCCCGTGTCTACAAATGAAATTACAAAACGGTTGCCGAATCTGACAAGTCGTAGAGCGCTACTGTTATACTCCTTGCCAGTTTTAGTTGCGATAGGTGTTTCTCACTCTCTCAAAGAGTCATCTTTAACTAAAACCATCGCATTAAACCTGCCAGAATCGCAGGTTGTTGAACGAATTCTTGATGCGACGACTGCGGAAGTCGTCACTCCACCTAATTTTGAGTATCAAATCCAAGCTGGCGATAATTTAAGTACTATCTTTAGCCAACTCGGTTTCGGTTACAGTTCATTAATGAAAGTAATGGAAACGGATTTGAACTACCTTGCACTTGATACCTTAAAGCCTGGTAATACGCTGCGTTTTTGGCGCAATGATGCCACAGGCGAGCTAGAAAAAATGGAACTGCAATTTTCGATTGCAGATAAAGTGGTTTACCAGCTGAACAGCGATGGTGGCTATGACTTTACCGATATTTCCATTCCTGGTGTTTGGCGTCAGGAGCCGCTAGTTGGCGTAATTCAAGGCAGTTTCTCTTCTTCTGCGAATCGTTTAGGTCTGAGTTCTGCAGAAATCAGCCAAGTGGTGAGCTTGCTAAAAGAGCAGGTGAACTTTGGGCGTGATCTTCGTGCGGGTGACCGATTTGAAGTGGTTCGTCGTTCACAAACTATCAACGGTGTTTCAACTGGCAAGAATGAAATCGAAGCGATCAAAATCTACAATCGTGGTCGTGAGATAACCGCGTATCTTCATACGGATGGTCAGTTCTACAACGCGAAAGGTGAAAGCCTACAGCGTGCGTTCCAACGTTATCCTGTGAGCCGTAGTTGGCGTATCAGTTCTGGATTTAACCCGAATCGTTTACACCCAGTAACAGGCCGTGTTGCACCGCATAACGGTACTGACTTTGCTGTACCGACTGGCACGCCTGTAGTGTCGACGGGTGACGGTACTGTGATTATGACACGTAAGCACCCATATGCGGGTAACTACGTTGTTGTTGAGCACGGTAACAAATACAAAACGCGTTACCTGCATCTAAGTAAGATCTTAGTGAAGAAGGGTCAAAAAGTTTCTCGCGGTCAGCGTATCGGCTTGTCTGGTAAAACAGGCCGAGTTACTGGTCCACACCTTCATTATGAATTGATCGAGTACGGACGCCCTGTCAACGCGATGCGCGCGAATATTCCGATGGCGAGCTCTGTTCCTAAGAAGGAGATGGCAACCTTCATCGCGAATCGAGATGAAATGGATAAGCTGCTAAAAAATAAAGAAAAAGCGGTTTTATAGCTGTTTAGGCCCTTAATCGAAACAAAAAGACCAAGCAATTGCTTGGTCTTTTTTATGCGCGTTTGACTTGTCTATCGTTAATCATGTGTACCAATTCATCGACGTTGTGTGGGCGAGAATAGAAGTAGCCTTGAATATAATGACAACCCATGTCGATAAGCTTATTTAACGCCCTGTCGTCTTCTACGCCTTCTGCAATTAAGTCGACATCCAACAGTTGAGCTAACTGGGCTATCAGATACACCACTTGCTCTGACGTTTTGTTCGAGAGCATATTGCGCACAAATGTGGCGTCAATTTTGATGCTGTCGATAGGGTAATTATGAATGTAATTTAAGCTCGAATAGCCAGTGCCGAAGTCATCCAGTGCGACTTTAAAACCAAGATAGCGAAGTGAGTTCAAAACCATCTGCTCGCGTCCACTTTGTGAAAGCAAAACGGTTTCAGTGAGCTCTATAACAAAGTCCGAAGCATCGTGACCGTATCGCTCGAGCAAGGTTGTTAGGTGGTTGATGTAGCGGTTTGAATCGACCAGTTCGTGTGCAGAGCAGTTGATGGATAGCTTCACGGTATAACCTAGGTGAGCCTCTAACTCTTGCTTCGCAATACATGCTAACTCTATGATTCGCTCACCTAATTCGGTGATTAATCCCGATTGCTCGGCCGCTTCAATAAACTCCGCAGGGGAGATGTTGCCATACACACTGCTGTTCCAACGAGCGAGTATTTCAAAGTAATCCCAGCGATCATTGTTTACATCAACAATCGGTTGTAACACCACGTAAAGCTCATGACTTTCAGTAATGCTCGTGCTTAATTGAATGCGCATCGCTTCAATCAGTTGCGTTTGACGATGATAAAGCGCACTTAAGTGCGTGTCGTAATGTTGAATTCGTGTGTCACGGTGTTTTTTGCAATCTTTCAACGCTAAGCTGGCATTTAGGATCAGTTCATCACTGTTGAGCATGTGAACTGGCGCTCGTGCAATGCCAATGCTCACGGTAAAAGAAATACGATTGGATTTGTCACTGTAACCGGCTTCAATTTTATCGAGCACTTCCTGACATACAGCCACGGGATCTTCATCGTAAGTAATAAAGGCAAACTCGTCGCCAGCAACGCGAAAAGCGTTATTTGGGGAAGACAAGCTCTGTTGAATCGCATTTGCAGTAAACTTGATGATCTGATCACCAATGTAGTTCCCGTTGATGTCGTTTATCGATTTGAAGTTGTCGATATCCAGATACGCCAGATTAAAAGGGCGGGTGGCTTGCTGCGTTAATGTTTCTAGCGTGTCTGCCAAACAGCTGCGGTTCAACAAACCGGTGAGGTTGTCATGAGAGACTTCGTAGCTAAGTTGGTTTAGGAGTTTGTCCGAACGCTCGCTGACCCATTTTTCACGAAGGCTATGGATAATCACATTGGCATAAAAGCGATGAAGTTCGAGCACATCTTGTGCTTCTTTCGCGTGAATACTTCGAGTAAAAGTAGACAGCAAAATCCCAAGCACTTCGCCACTTTGTGTTTTCAACGGTAGGCCAAGGTAAGCTTGAACGCCATCATCCTGAAACATCTGGTCTTCAGGAAAGCGTTTATAGACCTGATCTTGGTAAAAGATGTGCTCGCCAATGTCTTTCGCGACTTTTTCACATGGCGTGCCCGACAGGTGGTAACTGAGGTTATCTGAGATCTCTCCGCCACTTGCAAAGGAAATGGTGTGCGCAGCATGTTGAAGATGAGCCACTTCAACAACGCATGTACAATGACTCTTCAACTGTTGATGGATATCTAAAGTCACTCTGTTGAGCAGAGCGCTCCCATTGAGCTTCAATATTTCATCAAGCTTTTGGACACTGATTTGTACATGATCCATTAAACACGTTACCTAGCCGTTATTAATTTCATATCGTGCTTTGATAGTTGTGCGACACGACGACTTATAATTTGATATGCATCAAGTAAACTATCGTTTACTTAAGGAGATTTTTCAAACTTTGAATCCCAACAGATAAGGAATTAACACTAATAGGTGAGTCTAGTAAGACTAGAGTGTTATCAAAGTTTGAGGCATTAATTTCAAAGTAGTCGCTTACTCACACATTTAACAAGAAAACTATCAAATTAGATGCGTTTTTCTTCTTCTAAACGGGATTTTAGATAGTCGAGGAACAATTGGGTGCGTGTGTGTTGATAATCCAGTTTTGGGTAATACGCATAAACCGTAGCCTCGTCGGCTGTAACATCCGGCAAAATAGGCACTAGCGCCCCGGATTTTAAATCGTCTTTGATCATTACGTTGTTGGTCATCAAGATACCCATTCCGCGTTTTGCACCATGAAACAGAGCTTCTGGATTGGTCGTTGCGAAGTTGCCTGACAAGCTCACTCTTTTCCCTCGGTTGGTTTTGATCTCTCTTGCCGGTTTTTCTCCCCAAATCAAAATATTGTGTTTTGTCAGCTCTTCAACATTTTGTGGCGTGCCGTATTTTTCTAAGTAACTCGGCGCTGCATAAAACTGAGCTTTGTGTTCGAACAGCGGGGTGGCTTTAAAGCTTAATGAATTGAGCTGTTCTAAATGACGACTGATGAAAAGATCCAAACTCAGTTCCGGCAGTTGACCGGGTAGCGTCGTGGTGAGTTGCAGAGTGATATCGGGGTATTTTTCTAGAAAATCATCAAGGTAGTGGACTAAAAACTTAGAACCTACCGCCAACGTTGCGCCAATCTTTAACAGACCGGCCGGAGACTGGTTTACTGAGCGAGTTTCATCTAACACGGACTGCCAAGAGTCAAGTTGCACTTTGGCTCGCTCGTAGAATAGGGCACCAGCTTCGGTTTGACTTATTGAACGAGTGGTACGCTTGAGTAACTGGACGCCAATTTTGTCCTCTAACCACTGGATACGCTTGCTGATGGCAGAGCTTGTCGTGTTGAGCTTCCGTGCGGCTGCATTGAAGCTGCCTTCTTCGATAACTCGAATGTAACTTTGTACACTTTGAATCCAATCCATTAAGTCCTCCGAGGAAATAATTCCTTTCCAATTTAGCTGATTATCATCGTTGAGTATCAAATATACACTGTTTGCAATAAGTCTGTAATACAAGTGGGAGGGGACTAGTGCGTAAAACACCGTTGTTACTTGCGATGATGATCATTGCTACTGGCCAGGTTGGCGTCAGTATCTATCTTCCCTCTTTACCGCTCATTGGCCATGACCTTAACTTGCCACAACCTTCGATTCAGAGTTTGGTGACATTATTTTTGGTTGGTTTCGGTGTGTCACAGCTATTTTACGGTCCGCTTTCTGATGCCATTGGACGACGACCGGTGTTTATTCTCGGACAAAGCATCTGTTTAATCGGTACCGTCATTTGTATCGTCTTTGGCGATAACATTTCTGCACTTGAGGCAGGGCGATTGCTGCAAGGATTAGGAGCCGGCAGTGCCTCTGTTTTAGGGCGCTCAGTGCTACGGGACAGTTATGACGGTATGCAGTTAACGAAAGCTTTGTCGTATATCTCTGTCACTGCTTCTGTCATGCCGATTGTCGCGCCTCTTTTTGGCGGATGGATTGCGTACCACTTTAGCTGGCAAGCGGTATTTGTCTTTGTGCTGCTTTACTTGTTGGCGATATTTATCCTTGGCTACTTGGTTCTGCCAGAAACGCTGCCGTATCCAAAACGCAAGTTCGAGGTAAGGCAAGTCATGGTGAATTACTTCTACTTGCTAACAAACAAGCAAGTTATCGGGAGTGCCAGTTATAACTGGTTAAGCTACCTATCTGGCTTAGTAACACTGTCTTTATATCCATTTTTGATGCAGCAAGAATTGGGCTTAACCGCGGCTGATTATGGTTCTTTGATGATTATTCCGTCAGCTGGTTTGTTGATGGGGAGCCTCGTCCTCAATTTGATCAATAACCGTTATAAAGCACAGCAAATACTGTTGATGAGCTTTGCGATTGTCGCGCTTTCTGGGTGTTTACTGTTGGTGACGCCGTTTACGGTTGCATCGTTATTGGTTGCATTCACGTGTTTGAGTTTTGCGCAGGGGATGTCTTTTCCTGTTTCGATAAGTTTGTTGTTGTCTCCGCATAAGCAGCAAGCCGGTGCAGTGTCTGCATTATCTGGCTCAATTCAAATGTGTTTAGCGGGTTTGTTTGGTGGCTACTTGGTTGAAAAGTGGGTGACAGATCAGCATCAGCTAGGCATTTTTTATCTATTTATCGCTCTAATTTCTTGTATCGTACTGGTAGTTAGCCAATATCGAAGGGCACCTCGTCAGACTGCGCAACCGGAAGCTTCCAGTTGAATGTTCTAGCGAAGGGAAATGTACTTGCAAGGTTAGTGGCTCCTTTCTAAAATGCGCAGCTAAATTAAGTCAGGCTTAGTGAATGACTTGAGTCAATCGCACTGAACTTGTTTCAACCAAGGGAACAAGGTTTGGCGTGGTACTTTGATTCAAGCTAGCGCAGTAGTTTCTGCAAACTGACAACTCGCTCTCCAATCGTTAGGTGAAAGAATGCAACAAAACGAATTTGAAACACTGGTAAAAGAAATTACCTTGCAAGAAAACATGCCAAAGGCGCTAGAACTACTTAAAGCGTGTGAGGAAGAAGAAGTTGCACAAGCGGCAGAATCCCTAACTGGTCAGTTTGGTCTTGCAGAAGTTGATGGCGAAAAACGTATTTACCACATCACTCTACAAGAAGACGAGTCCGGGGTAGAGCAAGAATACGTTGAGCATGTCATGAATGAAGGCGACAACATGATTAAGTTTGCAGCTTGGTTTTTCGAAACTTTCTTTGAGATCAAGCAGAAAGACACCTACATGGCTGCAGGTAAAACTTACCAGCAACCGAAGCGATAAGCTGGCTTTCTAAAAAATCAAAAAGCACTTCCTGAAAGAAAATTACAAAATAAATGTGACAAGTGTCTTGTTTTTGCTTTATTGTGGTGTAAAATTACAACATAGTTAAGTCAATACATTCAGGAGAAGGTCATGGGTAACGAAATTGGTGGTGCTTACATTGGCCAGATGATTGCAAAAGATGCGATGCACAAAGCGCTTTACGGTAAAGCGAAGAAGAAAAAAGCTTCTATTTTTGCTCGTGTTATGAAAAAACTGGCGAATTAATGCAGAAAAGCCCTGATTGAAAAATCAGGGCTTTTTGTTTCTATCAACCAAATATTTATACGGTCTTTATGCTAGTGCGATAACGACTATGCCGATTGGCTTGGTATTTCTACGACGTTATTCGGCACCTTGTCTAATCCCTTTGCGGCTAACCACTTTTCTAGGTTATCTGCGCCTCCGACGTATTTTCCCTCTAACCAAATTTGCGGCACGGTCACTGGTGTTTTCTCACCGATGATCGCTTTAACTTCTGGGATCATTCTATACAGGGCAGCGCTGTCTTTGACGACATCGTGATACTCGTACTTAATACCAGCATCGTCGAGTAACTGTTTAGCTTTGACGCAATACGGACAAGTGGCTTTTCCGTAAACGATGTTGCCTTTCAGTTCATCACGTTTTACCCACTCCGAAATGACCGATTGCACGAGCACTCCTCGGTTTAGCGCTTCCCCTTGGCTCACGACTTTACCTTCAACCAGAAGAATAGGGGCGTGCCATGCACCGACTTTCAAAGGTTCCCACCAGTGAGATAACCAATCTTTCACTTCGAGTTCGACTGGTACATCCGCCAATTCGTTCGCGAAGGTGTCCACTAAAATATCTTTGGTTAGCGTACATTCTCCGCATGGGATGTTCACTTTGAACGGCCCCCAGTTGCCAGCCCAGCGATAAAGTGTGATTTTGATTGGTTGTGTCATAGGGTGTTCCTCATTTCCTTTCCTGAAAATATAGAACTCAAAAGCTAGATTTTTCTTTCAACTAACTTTGTCTTTTTTGCTTCCCAGTGCGTGATGAATGCAATCGACGCCACAATAATCGCAGCGCCTAGCCACAAACGACCAGGAGGCACCCATCCAAAGACCATCCATCCAGCCAGCACATTTAAAGGCAGTTTAGCGTGATCGAAGGGTTGAACGAAGGAAGCGTCCGCAACTGCGTAAGCTTTCACAATCGCCCATTGCGCTAATGCTGTTAGTGCACCAGCAAAAAGAAGGATCAGCCAAATAGTCCAGTCACTAGGCATGGTAAAGCTTGGTATCGCTAGCACAATATTGAAAGGCGTGATCAGTAACAACAAGTAAACCACCATGGTAGACGGTGGATCGTTTACCGACATCTTTTTCACCATCAAAGAATATGCTGCCCAAAAGAAGGCCGCCCCAACAGGCAGCAGAGTTGCCCAAGTGAAGGAGTCTGACCACGGCTCTAAGATGATCATGGCACCGATAAAGCCAGTTAGTGTGGCAAGCCAGCGTGCGGTGCCCACTTTCTCTTTCAAGATAAGCCCTGAGCCTACGGTCGCAAACAGCGGAGAAGTCATTAGCAGCGCAATGCCTTGCCAAATCGGAACAGGGTAAGCGAGCGCCCAAAGCCACAGTTGGATACCGATAACAGAGAGAAAAATACGAAAAGCGTGCCAGCCAAAATGTTGAGTTCTCAAAGAGCGTCGGATGCCTAGCGTTCTTAGATAAGGAAGAATAACGAACAACGCGATCGCGTATTGAAACAATGCAAAAGTGGTGGAAGACACACCAAAGTGGATGCTTGCGATTTGGGCAAAGCTATTCACGATGGCGAATGCCAATCCTGCAGTTAGCATCCAAGAAGCACCTTGAACAGGATGATGATTCAATTGAATATTTCCGGTTTGAAAGAGGTAGACGGATAATACGTCCTAAAGCTTTTTGCGCAAATAAAAAAATGCCTCCCAGAGGGAGGCGACATTACCAATTCAAAGGACGTGCCTGTCATTACAGGTACAAAGAACGAGAAGCACAAACGCTGCCATGCATTTGCATTTCTAGTATTGCAGAACACGTGCCAATTTTTATCTTTATGATTTATAAGTATTTTTATTTTATGGTGATGCCAAGGTTAGAAGGTATGCACTAAGTCAGTGATAAATTGCATTAAAAGAGGGCAGAAGTGGTGGCTCTGAGGCTCGTATTTTTTAGTGGAGCAGTGAAGGGGTAACAGAATAAAGATGAAAATTCATTGCTTTATCTGTGAGCACCACAAAAAATGGCCGACAAAAGTGCCGGCCAAGTGGACTCGCTCTTAGGACAAGAGTGAATTAGAAGTCGTAACGTACACCTAGGCGTAGCGTATCTTCGCCTTCAGTCACTAGACCAGATGTTGCGTCTTTCACTTCATCAAGTTGGTTGATGTAGTAAGAAAGGTAAGTACGGAAGTTACTGTTTAGTTTGTAGTAACCAACTAGCTCGATACCTTCAACTGAGTCGTATTTTGAGCCGTTGTCTGGATCGTTTTCTTGTGCAGTGTAAAGTGCTGCTAGCGTTACTTTGCTTGCTACTTTGTAGCTAGCAACCAACTCGTAAGCAGTAAAGTCTTCAGAATCTGTTAGTGAGCCTTGAGAGTACGTACCCGCTAGGTATAGGTTATCTAGAGAGTAAGCGATACCACCTAGGATTTGGTCTTCAGAGTTGTTCTTATCTACGTCGCCGCCAGAGTAAGCCAGACCCAAATCTAGCCCCATTGGCAGAGAGTACATACCAGAGATGCCGTATTTGTCTTGGCTATCACCAGAGTTTGCTTGGTAAGTTGCTTGAAGTTGCAGTGCATCAAACTCACCACGGTATGCGAATACGCTGTCTTGCTTATCAGAAGAAGAATCAATCACTTGCTGAACGCCAGAAAACTCAGTGATATCCGTCATGTCTGAGATGATCACGGCAGCCATGTCTTGACGGCCTACAGAGAATGCGCCAACGTCAGTATTTACACCAGCGTACATGTAACGGTTTTTGAACTCGCTTTTACCTGTCTTTTGTTCTGCTTCGTACACACCGAATGCAGACATGCCGTTGCCGATGTCAGTTTTACCTTTAAGGTTAAGACGAGCGCGGCTTTGGTCTTCCATTGAGCCTTCTACTTCCGCGCCATCTGAACCGATGAAGTCGCCACGAAACTCAACGCGACCGCCAACTTTTAGCTCAGTGCCGTCGTTTTTGTAAACTGTTGCTGCGAAAGATGGTGCTGATACCAATGCTGTTAGAATTGCAGTAGTTAGTGCTGCCTTTTTCATTTTCTTATTACCCTAGTTGTAATCGATGGGCTTACTTGCCCGATGTGTTGATGACGCTAAGGTAAACCGCGAAAATGAAAGATAGATTGCTATTAAGTTATGATTTTATTGCATTTTTATTTCTGGCACGTTTAAGCGCCTCTTTAGAAAAGGTGCATAACTAGAAGGGTTTTAGCTTTTTCGTGCTTGATTACTGACCACAATTTTTCCAAAAAGTTCCTGAAGGTGTTTTAAATTCGCAAATGTAAGCAAATATTTCTTAATCATCTGGCTCGATCATTTAAGTTTCAGAGGGTTATGAGATTTCGTGATCTTGCGCGTTACAAAACATTTCAATTTGTAAGGTTATCGACTGAATGAATGATAAGTTAGCAATCTAAACGTTTGCTTTCATTCGGTTTCTTATAATTTTTCACTCGGTTGCCGAAGAGTCTTCAAATAAAGTGGCGGCAGTTGTTGCGCAAAGGTAATTCAGTTTTGGCGGAAAAGATGCCCCAAAAAGCCTTTGTATACACCCGAAGCTATTGGCGTTCATTCGTACATAAATCCAAATGCTCAAGGTGCAAATCGACTAACCGACTAATAAATACATGGACTTAATAAATGAACAAAAAATTCCTAGCGGCAGCAATCGCAGCTGCAACATTCGGTACTCAAGCAGTAGCAGTGGAACTTTACAATAACGATGGCACTACGTTCTCTATTGGTGGCCATGTGTCTGTTAACCTGAACGGTTCAGAGCAAGGTGATGCTGACGTAGGCACAAACTCTCCACGTATCAACTTCACAGCAACTCAGGATCTAGGTAATGGCTTTACTGCTGACGCTCGTGGTGAATGGGCACTTAACTACCTAGATGGCGGCGAAAACTCATTCAAAACTCGTCTTGGTTACTTAGGTCTGACTCACGATACATACGGTCGTGCAGTGGGCGGTACGCAGTGGGCACCTTACTACGACGTAGCTGGCGTAGCAGATATGCCAATTGCATTTGCGAACGACTTTATCTATGACGACCACGGCAACCTAGGCACTGGCCGCGCAGAGAAAATGATCTCTTACCGCAACGCAATCGAACTTGGCGAAGCGGGCAAAATTAACGTTGGTCTAGGTTGGCAAGGTACGAACGAAGCGACGGATACGCACACATACGATGACCGCGTACAAGTTGCTATTTCTTACTCGATCATGGGCGCAAAAGTGGGTTACACGTACAACGGTGGCGACTTCCAAGATTCAGCGTACATCGGTAAGCATTCAGCTGAATCTCACCTAGTCTCTGAGGCATACGGTTCTTACGGTCAAGGCTTGTACCTAGCAGCGGTTTACGGCTCGAACGAAAACATGAACTTCGACGGTAAAACTCGTCTAGCTGAAAGCGACGCGTACGAAGCGTTGATCGCTTATGCACTACCTAATAGCCTAAATCTGAGCATCAACTACGAAATGGTTGAAGGCAAAGACGTGAAAGGCGCGAAGACAGAAACGGCTCGTGAAGAAATGGCGCTGCAAGCAGAATACAACTTCACACCTAAGTTTGTGGGTTATGCGGGTTACCAGTTTGACTTGAACGACGCTAACGACCGCAAAACTGATGACAAATGGGCACTTGGTGCACGTTACTACCTATAATTGTCGTTACAGTTATCGATTCAAAAGCCAGCGTGATGCTGGCTTTTTTCGTTTTTTCGAAGAATCAACATGCGTTTCAAACTGATGACACAAAACATAAAACGGGCTGAATGTCTTATTTTCGATACTTCAGAGCGCGTTCTAGTGTTGTTCCATCAAAAGGTTAGATTATGATGATGTTTTTGTTTTGCAGGGAAGATCAATGAGCGTCATTCAAGTTGAAGAAAAGAAAGTAGAAGTTGGAAAAGTGCTGTGTGTTGGACGTAATTACGTTGAGCACATCCATGAGTTGGACAATGCTATTCCAGAACAAATGGTGGTGTTTAATAAACCTTCTACCTCTGTATCGACGATCTTACGCTCATTTCATCAAGAACCTTTGCATTATGAAGCGGAAATCTGCTTTCTAATCAAAGACGGTCAATACGCCGCCGTGGGTTTGGGGCTAGATCTGACGAAACGCGGTCTGCAATCTTCTCTCAAAAAGCAAGGCTTGCCTTGGGAGCGAGCAAAAGCATTTGATGGCTCTGTAGTTTTTAGCCGCTTTGTGCCTCTTGAAGGCATTGATATTCATGACCTTAACTTAGAACTATTGATTAACTGTGTTCGTGTGCAAAAAGGCCACGTACAACAGATGCTGTATCCGCCATTTGCGATTTTGGATGAGCTAAGTAGCTACACAACTTTGCAAGACGGTGATGTGGTGATGACGGGAACGCCGCAAGGGGTTGGCGAAGTCCATCAAGGCGACGTCTTCCTTGGGCGTTTAAAATGTGGCGACGTCACCTTGTTAGAAATTGAGTGGGTGGCTGATTAAAGCCAAACGCGCAAAAGAAGAAACGCCACCATACTGACAACAGTCGTTAAGAGAACGTTTTTTGTCAAATAGGCGATCAACGCAGCTAATGTCGCAGCCAATAAAAACGGGTTTTGTACGCTGACACTGAGTTCCCCTTCGGGGATGAAGACAATCGGCGCCCAGATCGCGGTTAAAACGGCCGGACTCGCGTAGTTGAGAATCTTTTGTGTGCGCGTGCCGAGCTTTAATGGCAACTTCGGCTCGAGAAACAAGTATCGGCTTGTGAACACCAACAGCGTCATGAGTAAAATTGACAGCATAATCATTAGCGTTTCTCCTGTACTTGTTCGACAA
Source organism: Vibrio sp. VP6 (assembly GCF_028823755.1). Taxonomy (NCBI): domain Bacteria; kingdom Pseudomonadati; phylum Pseudomonadota; class Gammaproteobacteria; order Vibrionales; family Vibrionaceae; genus Vibrio; species Vibrio sp. VP6. The sequence goes on along the minus strand of NZ_JAPEID010000023.1, from coordinate 67,270 downwards.
AATAGCCTGTTAACATGGCTAAAATGCTCGAAATCATCAAACTTCCTTCCACTTGGTAATAGCTTAACGCGACTGAGCCTACCAAGGCCACTACGACGCTAGAAAGTACCGCTGCATTTTTAATCGTGGGTACGACAATCGCGATAAAGGTTGCGGCTACTGCAAATTCCAACCCCATTTCATTCAGTTCTGGGATTAGGCTACCTGCCACGATGCCTGTCAGCGTCGCAAGGTTCCAGAACAGATAGAAGCTCAATCCGGCCCCAAGTGCGTACCAGCGATTAAATTGTTCGTCAGAATGATGGCCAGCAATGGCAAACAGCTCGTCGGTTAACAGAAAACCAAGCGATAGCCGCCACTTAAGTGGAAGCGGTGCAATTTTACTGCGCATGGATACGCTGTAGAGAAAATGTCGTGAGGTGATGAAAAACGTGGTGAGCAACATAGTGGTTAGCCCCGCGCCCGCTTTTATCATTCCCATCGCGACGAGCTGAGCGGAACCCGCGAAAAGAATCGCGGATAACGCTTGTCCTTCTAGCGGGTGAAGCCCTGTATCAATCGCGAACGAACCTGCTAAGAGTCCCCAAGGCAGTACGGCAATACTCAACGGCATCATTGCGAGTGTGCCTTGCCAAAATAAAGTGGCTTTTGATTCTTCTTGTAACGGCAAAGTGTTATCCATTGTTTGTTCTTAATTGTTTTGAAGTCAGGCTATCAACGTAACGTGGTAGAGGCATCTCGCCTTGTACGATATTGCGGATTTAGCTAAAGCGAAGATATTGGCCCGGCGTGACGCCCATGGCTTTCTTAAAGTGTCGATGCAGGTGGCTTTGATCATGAAAACCACATTCTTGTGCGACATCAGAGATGCTCTGCCCTTGTTTGAGCAGCTTTTTCGCCATACGTAAACGTTGCTGGATCTGGTAAGCATGAGGCGGAAAGCCAAATTGCTTTTGAAATTCGCGCAGTAAGTGAAAAGGGCTCAGCCCAGCCAGTTTCGCGAGTTCTTCCAGCGACACATCGGTTTGTGGAAAGTCTTCTAAAAACTCCTTTACAAGCTGTAACTGTCGTTGCGCTTTGGTGGATTCTTTTAGTGGTGCGCGGTGAGTGCTGTGTTTACTCGCCAATTTGATCAACGTACCGTACACCAAGGTTTCTCGCAGCAGTCGATTGTCCGATTTTTCTAGAGTCTCAAACACCAAGCGCAATTGGCTTGCCAGTTCGGGATCATGAACCACAGGTTGAGGGAAATAGGGCAGCGAGATATTGGGTGAGCCAAGCTCTTGCCCCAAGGTTTGAAATTGTTCTGGCACAGGATACATTGCTTTGTATTCCCAGCCCCCCTCGGTTGCTGAATGGCCGTTATGCACTTCATCAGCGTTAACTAAGATAATGCTGTTTTGTGGTGCAATGTGGTTGCCGCCAGTGCGGAAAAATTGTTGAGCGCCTTTTTCGATCACACCAATGGTGTAGCCTTCGTGACTGTGCCGAGAGAAGTTCTGCTTTTCATACTTAGCATCTAGCAGCTCCAAACCACCAAGTTCTTGAGCAATTTTGAATGTCGCGATTTCCTTGTTCTTTTCTTTCATTGTTTCCAATCTGCTCGAGAAGTCCGTCATACGAGTGTAACGTATCCATCGTGCTTATTTTTGTACAAAATTGCTATTCAGTATCGTTAAAAAGGTTAATTGTTTTTATATGAGTGAATTGGTGATTTATCCTTTCTAAATATGGCTACATTTAAAGGTATTTAATCTGGTCGAGTTTGATTTATTGGTATAAGATTCGCCGCCTTGTTGTAGAAAACCTGTTCCATCATGATCGATTTATCTGTACTTCCTATTTATCTCACGGCGGTTATCGCCTTATTGCTTTTGCCTGGCCCTGATATGTTGCTGATTGCGAGCTCAAGTATGAGCTACGGCAAAAAGGTTGGCCTATTTGCCAGTCTGGGGAACGCGACGTCTGGCCTTATCCTTACTTTACTTGCTGCGATGGGGGTTTCAACCCTGATTGCGATGAGCCCTGTGGCACTCAAAGTACTTCACCTTTTAGGTGGTGCGTACCTACTTAAAATGGGTTGGGATTGCTTGAGAGCAGAAGCGTCATCTGCTCCAGAGCTTGATCAAAAAAATAAGATGGCATCGACCTACTATCAACGTGCATTAATGAGCAATTTGCTCAACCCTAAAGCGTTGGTCTTTTTTGTGATGTTTTTGCCTCAGTTCGTTTCGAGCAATATTACCGCTTCATCCGGCGAGCAGATGCTGGCGCTTGGTTTGTTGTTGAACGTTCTTGGCCTTTTGTTCAACCTGTTATTGGTAGCGTTGGCTGGTACATTAGGGAAAGGGTTGCTGGAGAATGAGAAGTTCCGCACTTACCAGCACAAACTTATGGGGTTGGTGTTTGTGATCCTCGCTTTGTGGATGTTGAGCAGCTTCGTGCTATAAACCTATCAAATTCAATCGGAAAGCCAGCAATTGCTGGCTTTTTGTTTTAGGATAGAAACGTTTTCCAAGGAGAGGATGTATGAAACTTGAATTTTGTTTAAACCCAGAGCAAGCTGATCTTGATTGCGTTCGTGATGGCATTCGATCATATAACCGCAAGCACTTACCTGAAGGAGAAGTGAATGCGGTGGGTTGCTTTGCAAAAGATGAAGACGGCAAAATCATTGGCGGCCTTACTGGGGAAATGTTTAAAAATACGGTTTTTGTGGAGTTCTTGTGGGTGGACGCAGAAAGCAGAACATCGGGCTTAGGCAGTAAACTGATGGCAATGTTAGAGCAGCATGTGAAGCCGTATGGCGTGACTCATATTTATTTAGATACTTACAGCTTCCAGGCGCTCGATTTCTACCTCAAATTGGGCTTTGAAAAAGTAGGGCAGTATTCCGGTTATCCGGCTGAGGGAATCCACAAATACTTCCTCCAAAAAGAAATCGCAGATTAGTCGCTACTGATGTTTAGCTTGTTAGGAATCCAGAAAAAGAGGCGCGAACAGCGCCTCTTTTAGTATGTAGTCATGAGCTTGTCATGACTACTCGTTGAGAGGGTTACAAGCTTTTTTGGTGTGCGTCGATCAGCGCGTTCATTTTGGCTTCCGCAGCTTGTTGCGCTTGCTCGTAGCTCATGTCAGCAGGGAAGTCACTGATGACTTCGTAGTAACATTTCAACTTAGGCTCAGTACCAGAAGGACGAACGATTACGCGAGATTTGTCTTCGAGATGATAAATCAGCACATCACTTGCTGGTAAATCAATCGTCTCTTCTGAACCATCCTCAAATGTACGAACGGAAGTTTTCAAGTCCTCAGTTACCGATACTTTCTTGCCTGCAATTTCGCTCGGTGGATTTGCACGTAGCTTGTCACCAATTGGTGGCGAGTTTGGATCCAACGCAATACTACGCTGAGCGTTAAAGTAAAAACCGTGTTGACGGTAAAGCGCTTCCAACTTGTCCCACAGTGTTTTGCCTTGTGCTTTGAGCTTTCCGGTTAATTGCGAAAACGCAACAATCGCGGACAAACCATCTTTATCCCACACCTTGTTGCCAACGGTGTAGCCGAGCGCCTCTTCGTAAGCAAACAAGAACGGATGTTGCTCGGTTTCTTGGCTCATCGCGACATTGGTTAGCCATTTAAAGCCTGTTAGCGTTTGGTAATACTCTGCGCCATGCGCTTTTGCGATGCTGCTCAAGAGGCGAGATGACACGATGGTGTTACCGACCAGTGAGTTCGGCTGTTGCTCTAGCAAGTAATCACCAAACAATGAACCAACTTGGTCGCCAGTTAACATTTGGTATTCACCGTCTGGGCGTTTTACGGCGACGGCGAAACGATCTGCATCTGGGTCGTTAGCACAGGCGATATCCGCATCTACGGATTTACCGAGCGCCATGACCATGTCCATTGCCCCTGCTTCTTCTGGATTTGGGAAGTTAACTGTAGGGAATGTGCCATCAGGTTCGCGCTGCTCCGCAACACTGGCCACTTTTTTAAAGCCAGCGTCAGCAAGTAACGTTTCTGCCATGTCTGCGCCAACACCGTGCATCGCAGTGTAAGCGATAGAAATATCGGTGTTGCTATCAGGAGTCAGCAGAGCATTTTCGTTCATGGTTTTACGGTAAGTTTGGTAGTAATCGTCTTCCAACCAAACCAGTAAGCCTTGTTGTTTAGCATCGTCTAAAGACATCAACGGCAGAGGCTTTGTGGTCGCTTCATCAATTTTTGCCGCGATGCCTGAGTCGTGAGGTGGAATGATTTGCGCGCCATTTTCCCAATACACTTTGAAGCCGTTGTATTCGGGTGGATTGTGGCTAGCGGTTACAACAACGGCCGCTGCAGCATTCATTGTGCGTACACCAAAAGCAACAATAGGCGTTGCCGCGACTTGGTAGGTTAGGTAAACCTTGATACCGAGTGCTGTTAAGACAGAAGCAGTATCGTGCGCGAACTGTTTAGAATCTGGTCGGCCATCGTAACCAATAACAACGCCGCGACTCGCTGCATCTTGCATTTGTTCAAGCAAATAGTGGCCGAGACCTGTGGCAGTTTCTTGAATCACCAAACGGTTCATTCGGTTTGGACCTGCGCCCACTTTGCCACGAAGACCCGCGGTACCAAAGGCAAGACGGGAGCCGAAGCGGTCAGAAAGTTCTTGTTCATTATTCGTATCAACGAGGTGCTGAAGCTCTTCACGAGTTTTAGGGTCAGGATCTCGCGCTAGCCATTGAGTAATTAGTGCTGTCATATCTTTCATTCCTTAGCAGGGGGAGCCTACTTGTTTGGACACTTTTTCTGAAAAAGTATCCAATGTTTTCTTTTACTTTAATGTAAATGGTTCTCAATTCCGTTTCAAAGAGGGCAATCGATAAACCGAACTTATTTTTCCTGTCTGAACAAAATTTAATCACATTTAATTTCTTGAAGAACTTTGGAACTATAACTAGCCTTTTAACATAAATATAACAAACTGTGTCGAAATCGTATTTTTTGTGATTTTTCGTAAAGTTGTTCGATATTTGCAATGGGACGCAAGGAAGCTCGCGTAAGCGTAGCGGCTGAGCAGAGGAGAGATCTTTTGAAAAGATTAGCGACTACTCTAGCCATACCACTGAGTGTGATTTTAATCACATTCTCCTCCTACGGTTGGTCAAAGGACAATGAACTCAACATGACCAAAGGGGTCACGGCGATAAGCGAGCAAGTGTATGAATTACATATGCTCATTTTCTACATTTGTTGCGCGATAGCCTTGGTTGTTTTTGGTGTTATGTTCTATGCCATCATCCGTCATCGCAAATCAAAAGGTGCAGTTGCCGCACATTTCCACGAAAGCACCAAAGTGGAAATTATTTGGACTGTAATCCCTATCATCATTCTTGTCGCGATGGCGATTCCCGCAACGAAAACTTTAGTCGCAATGGAAGACACTAGCCAATCGGATATCACTATTCAAATCACAGGTTCGCAATGGAAGTGGCATTACAGCTACTTTGGTGAAGATGTGGAATTTTTCAGCTTGCTCGCAACCAGCCAAAAGCAGATTGACGGTATAGAGATGAAAGGCGCGCATTACTTGCTTGAAGTGGATAACCCGCTCGTGCTCCCTGTGAATCGTAAAGTGCGATTTTTACTGACCTCAGACGATGTGATTCACTCTTGGTGGGTACCTGATTTCGCCGTGAAAAAAGACACCATCCCGGGTTTCATCAACGAGGCTTGGACGCGAATTGATGAGCCGGGCGTTTATCGTGGTCAGTGTGCAGAGCTTTGTGGACGAGCTCATGGCTTTATGCCAATCGTAGTCCATGCCATGCCGGAAGAAGAATTCGATCAGTGGCTCTCGGGCAAGAAAGAAGAAATAGCGATGCAAAAAGCCGCGGCGCAAGAGGCGCTAACTCAAGACTTGTCGATGGATGAGCTCATGGCGCAAGGCGAAGCGATTTACTCGGCGCGTTGTGCTGTTTGTCACCAAGCTAATGGTGAGGGTATTCCGGGGGCGTTCCCTTCAATTAAAGGCAGTCCTGTCGCGACAGGTGATGTCGCCGAACATATCGGCGTGGTTGTTGATGGCCGCGCAGGGACGGCGATGCAGTCTTTTGCTAACCAACTTAGTGATCAAGAAATTGCTGCGGTAATTACCTACCAACGCAATGCTTGGGGAAATGATACTGGCGATACGGTTCAAGCGGCCGACGTCAATGCCTTTAAGGCACAAAAAAGTGCCAAGGAGGAAATATGAGTAAGCCAGCAGACAAAGCCGTAAAATCGGCTCCCGTTGAAGCGCATACCGCAGCAAACGCAACAATTGCGCTAGACGACCACGATTCGCACGACGCGCCAAAAGGTATTGCTCGTTGGTTGTATTCCACCAACCATAAAGACATCGGCACGTTGTATCTTTGGTTTAGTTTCACCATGTTCCTAACGGGTGGTGCGATGGCAATGGTCATTCGTGCGGAGCTGTTTCAGCCGGGTTTGCAGCTTGTCGATCCGCAATTTTTTAATCAGATGACAACGGTTCACGGTTTGGTGATGGTGTTTGGTGCGGTCATGCCCGCGTTCACTGGATTAGCAAACTGGATGATCCCGATGATGATCGGCGCGCCTGATATGGCGCTGCCACGTATGAATAACTTGAGCTTTTGGATTCTGCCATTTGCGTTTCTCATTCTGTTGAGCTCATTGTTCTTACCGGGCGGTGCACCGAATTTCGGCTGGACGTTTTACGCGCCGCTATCGACTACGTATGGGCCAGACAGTACTGCGCTGTTTGTGTTCTCTGTGCATATCATGGGTATCAGCTCCATCATGGGGGCGATTAACGTCATCGTGACGATTGTCAACATGCGCGCACCTGGCATGACATGGTTTAAGTTGCCGATGTTCGTTTGGACTTGGTTGATCACTGCATTCTTACTTATTGCCGTCATGCCAGTGTTGGCGGGTGCGGTGACGATGGTACTGACCGATAAGTACTTTGGTACCAGCTTCTTTGATGCTGCGGGCGGCGGCGATCCTGTGATGTTCCAACACATTTTCTGGTTCTTTGGTCACCCAGAAGTGTACATCATGATTTTGCCGTCGTTCGGGATCATCTCGGCCATTCTTCCTGCATTTAGTGGCAAAAAGCTGTTTGGCTATCACTCTATGGTGTACGCAACATGCAGTATCGCGCTTCTTTCTTTCCTTGTGTGGGCACACCACATGTTCACGACAGGCATGCCCGTGTTTGCAGAACTGTTCTTTATGTACTGCACCATGTTGATTGCGGTACCGACCGGAGTAAAAGTGTTTAACTGGGTCGCAACCATGTGGCGTGGCGCATTGACCTTTGAAACGCCAATGTTGTTTGCGATTGCGTTTATTGTTCTGTTCACTATCGGTGGTTTCTCGGGTTTGATGCTTGCTATTGTGCCGGCGGATTTCCAGTACCACGATACCTATTTTGTGGTTGCGCACTTCCATTATGTCTTGGTGTCTGGCGCGGTCTTCTCGATCATGGCGGCGTCGTATTATTGGTTGCCGAAATGGACGGGGAATATGTACGACCACAAGTTGAGTTTGTGGCATTTCTGGTGCTCAGTCATTTCCGTCAATGTCCTTTTCTTCCCGATGCATTTTTTAGGTTTGGCGGGCATGCCGCGAAGAATCCCTGATTACGCGATTCAATTTGCGGATGTGAACCAAATCGTATCTATCGGCGGCTTTGCCTTTGGTTTGTCGCAACTGATTTTCTTGTGGGTCGTGATCAAGTGCATTCGTGGCGGAGAGAAAGCGTCGGCCAAACCTTGGGAGCGTGCAGAAGGATTAGAGTGGACTGTGCCAAGCCCTGCGCCTCATCACACCTTTAGTACGCCGCCTAAAGTGGATTAACGGAACGAGAGGCGAAGAACATGGCAGAAAAATCATCCCACAAAAAGCTCACGATAAAGTTAGTGCTGGCCACTTTTGCCATGTTCGGGTTCGGTTTTGCGCTCGTGCCGCTCTATGACGTGATGTGTGATGCGTTAGGCATCAACGGTAAAACCAGTGATGTTGCAGCGATTCAACCTACGGGGATGCAACCCGATTTGAGCCGGACGATTCGTGTGGAGTTTATGGCACACGTCAACCCAGATATGCCGTGGGAGTTTAAGCCGAAAGTCATTTCGATGAATGTTCATCCAGGTGAAGTCGTGCAAACTGAATACTTGGCATTTAACGAAAGTGGACAAAGGCTCGTGGGGCAGGCGGTGCCTTCCGTTTCTCCCGGCAACGGTGCAGCTTACTTCAACAAAATAGAGTGCTTTTGTTTTACGCAACAGCCGCTGGATGGAAAGCAGCACGCTCAGATGCCATTGATTTTCTATATTGAGCCCGATTTGCCGGACTCAATACATACATTAACGCTGTCTTATACACTCTACAAACTTCCTCCTCCCACAGGCAGTTAGCCTCTCAAGGAGTGAGATACAGGCCAAATAGTGTCTGTAAGGAGAGAACTGATGAGTAATAAACCTGGAACCTATTACGTTCCTGCTCAAAGTAGTTGGCCGATCATTGGCGCGTTTGCTCTGTTTTTAGTCGCCGTCGGTGCGGGCATGACAGTGCAAGGTACTCAAAGCGATGGTGCGGTCGGTGTTGTTGGTCGCATTGTGCTTGCCGTAGGCTTTTTGTTTCTGCTTTACATGTTGGCAGGGTGGTTTAGTAACGTCATCACCGAATCGTTGACGGGCAAATACAGCGCGCAGATCACTCGATCATTTCGTCAGGGGATGAGTTGGTTCATCTTTTCAGAAGTGATGTTCTTTGGCGCGTTTTTCGGAGCACTGTTTTACGCCAGAATGGTGTCTGTCCCTTGGTTAGGAGGGGCTGATAATAACCTCATGACCAATGAAGTATTGTGGCCAAGCTTTGAAGCCATGTGGCCGCTCACAACAACGCCAAGTGGGGAAAGCACCCAAGCGATGCCTTGGCAAGGTATTCCGCTCACTAACACCATTATTTTGCTTCTCTCTTCTATCACGTTACACATGGCACACATCAGTTTGGAGAAAAACCGACGCACAGCGTTAGTCGTGTGGCTTGAAATCACCATCGTGTTGGCGGGCTTTTTCTTGTTCTATCAAGCCAAAGAGTACATTCACGCTTATCAGGAAATGGGGCTGACACTTCAATCGGGGGTTTATGGCAATACCTTCTTTATGCTTACAGGTTTTCATGGCATGCACGTTTGTCTTGGCACCATATTCTTAACTGTATTGCTGTTTAGAATCGCGAAGGACCACTTTTCTCCTACTAATCATTTCGCATTTCAAGCAGGCAGTTGGTACTGGCATTTTGTTGATGTGGTATGGCTATGCCTGTTTGTTTTTGTTTATGTGTTGTAGTGACAGAGTCAGTAAGGACGTGGATTGGGCGCAAGCCAACCCGAGCTTAACGCAATCAAAAGAAGGATGACCACTAACGCAGAAAACATCACACGACGACCGAGATAGTGGCTCATGGGTTTTGTTGGCTTGTCCGGATTATCTGGGTCTTCTCGAACCATTTCGATAAGCGCTTTTGCGAGGTTGAAGATAATGAAAAGCAGCAAAAGGACCAGCGTTAATTTGAATAGGAATACGGTGGACATAGTACCTCCGGTTTCTTCGTCTTGGTTATCGCACAAGTTATGGCTATCGAAGCGGTTTGGTATTGCAGTTTGCTTAACTGTGGTTGTGTTTTCTCTGTTGGTCAAACTTGGATTTTGGCAACTAGAAAGAGGTCAGGAGAAACAAGCGCTTGAACAAGCGATACTCGCTCGGGCTGATTCCCCGTATCAATCTCTCACTTCAGTCCTTGATAACAATGACTGGCGAGAGGAGAGCGTGATTGGCGTGAAAGTGCAAGCGGAGGCAAAGCCAGAACCGTTGCCAGTGGTTTTGCTCGATAACCAAACCTTTCAAGGCAAAGTGGGTTATCTCGCATACCAAGTGGTTTCTGTCGGTCAGGACCCAATAACCTTAGCGCTTTTAGAATTGGGTTTCGTCGAAGGGCGGCGAACTCGTGATTCTTTACCAACCGTAACGACGTTGAAGAGCCCCACAAACGTAACCGGACGTTTGTATCGCAAATCAATGAATCCGTTAAGCTCAGAATTGATGCCAGAAATGGGAGAGGGGATTCGAGTCCAAAACCTCAATATTTCCGAGCTCAATGAGTTGTTGAATGTAGAGCTGATGCCGGCAGTGTTGCAGCCAGACAACCTAGAAAACTGGGCATATCCATTTCCTTGGAATCCACTTCCACTCACGAGCGCGAAACATTTTGGGTATGCCGTACAGTGGTTTGCGATGGCTGGTGTGTTATTACTGCTCACAATGGTTGTGTGTATTCGATGGTTTAGAAAAGCAGCATCACAAGGAGGTGAGGCATGACATCTCAAGTTACAAAAGGGCGGTTTGTGCCTATCGCACTGATTTGCTTATTCGCCTTACCAGCGATTGTTGCAAAGTTGATTTTGGCGCAAGGCTGGTACGAAACGGGCGTGACAAACCGAGGAAAGCTCATCGAACCGTACACAACGTTAGCGCAGTTAGGCCAATCTGCTCCATCGGCGGTGCACGGTTGGCAACTGGCTTATGTGGTGCCTGATTCTTGCGACAGCCAATGTCAAAGACAACTCTATTTACTCAAACAAAGCCATGTTGCTTTAGGCAAGTATCAAGAACGCGTTGTGCCAGTTTTGTGGACTTCTACAACATCAGACACGATAGAAATGCCGATGGAAACCATGGCAATGAATGAGAACGTGGCGGCAAAAGTGCAGCAAGGGCAAGTGCTGATTGTGGATCCTCTGGGGCAACTGGTGATGTCGTACACCGCAGAGCCAAACGAAGATTTGGTCAAACTCAGCAAAGATATGCTGGCGGATTTGCGTAAGTTGCTCAAATTGTCGCGAGTGGGATAGGGAGCGCATCATGACGTTAACAAAGTTGGTTAGATTAAGTTTGTGCCTGACGTTAGTCGTCATCATGTTGGGCGCCTATACCCGTTTGTCAGATGCGGGGTTGGGGTGTCCTGACTGGCCGGGGTGTTATGGTCACTTTTCTGTACCACACCATGAAGACGATGTTCTGCGCGCCAACATCAATTTTCCAGAACGCGAGATTGAGCATGAAAAAGCGTGGCTAGAGATGATTCATCGCTATTTTGCTGGAACACTCGGCATGGTGATTTTTGCTATTACCGTTATTGCTATTCGAACTGAACGCGTGAACCCATCCATTCCTATTCTGCTCAGCTTTTTGGTTGTGGGGCAGGCGATGTTAGGTATGTGGACGGTGACTCTAAAACTGATGCCTGTCATTGTCATGCTTCATCTGCTTGGTGGGTTCACCTTACTCGCGCTGCAAGCGGTGTTTTATTGCCAACTGAAAGCGAGAGACAATCTTTATTTTTCCCCCTCCTCTCGGTCGGTTAGGTTGTTTTCGGTGTTTGCCTTTTTGGTTGTGTTCTCCCAAGTGTTGCTCGGCGGTTGGACTTCATCAAACTACGCGGCTTTGATGTGTACAACGTTGCCCATTTGCGAAGGAGATTGGATGAACTACTTGGATTGGAAAGAGGCGTTCTCTTTCTGGCAAACGGGGCACGACAATTATGAATTTGGTGTGTTGGAATACCCCGCGAGGATGACAATTCATGTCTCTCATCGAATCGGCGCGATGGTCACCGCAGTGGTTGTCCTGACGTATTGTGTGGTGTTGATGAAACAAGACTCGCACCATTCACAGAAAGTCGGCATGTGGCTTGGGATGGCGCTGGCTTGCCAGATTACGCTTGGTATTAGCAACGTGGTGTTTCAGTTACCGATTTACATCGCAGTGGCTCATAACCTGGGTGCTGCAATCATGTTGAGCCTGATTTGTGTCAGTCAGTTTTATTTGTGGCAAGGAAAAGCCGATTGGAATTATGCAGTGAAAGGAGTTCGCTATGAGTAAGGAAATTGCGTTAACACTCGATAGTCGAAAGCGTCTCGGCTCAACGTACTTAAAACTGACTAAACCTAAAGTTGTCGCGCTAATGTTAGTCACCGCCATTGTTGGCATGAGCTTGGCTCCGGTCACTGATTTTCCTTGGATTCAAGCATCCATCGGATTGATTGGAATAGGACTAATGGCTGGTTCTGCCGCGGCATTTAATCATCTTATTGACCGCAGAATTGATGCAAGAATGGCTCGTACTCATACGCGTCCTTTACCGTCGGGAGATACCAATCCCTTGTCGGTTGCGATTTTTGCCGTGGCAATCGGCGTGGTTGGTTTTGTACTCCTATATGCTTGGGTAAACGCGCTCACAGCGTGGATGACGTTTTTGAGTTTACTGGGCTATGCGGTGGTTTACACCATGTATTTGAAGCGAGCAACGCCGCAAAATATTGTGATTGCTGGCATTGCCGGTGCGATGCCGCCACTCTTAGGTTGGACAGCGGTGACGGGTGAGCTGCATGGTAACGCTTGGCTATTGGTGATGATCATCTTCATCTGGACACCGCCACATTTCTGGGCTCTCGCGATACATCGAGTGGAAGATTACCGCAAGGTCGACATTCCCATGCTGCCGGTAACCCATGGCATTGAATACACCAAAACATCGATCTTACTTTACACGGTATTGCTCACATTGGTGTGCGTGATGCCTGTATTGGTGGGGATGGTCGGTTTTATCTATCTCTTTTCAGCATTGCTGCTAAATGCGGGTTTCATTTATCACGCGTGGAAACTCAAGTTTGCCCCCGAGCCTAATAGCGCAATAGAGACATTTAAGTTCTCCATTTATCATCTGTTGGCGCTGTTTGTTGCGCTCCTAGCCGATCACTATATTGGAATGGTGTTGCAGTAAGCGAATAACTTAATGGTATATCTGCTAATAAAAACGCCGCGAAAAGTGCGGCGTTTTTTATTGTACGAGAGGAAAGATTACTGAATCTCTAACAACTCAACATCAAAAATCAAAACACTTGCAGGTGGAATTGGCCCCGTACCATTTTTGCCGTAGCCAAGTGTGCTCGGTACAAATAGACGGATTTTCTCGCCCACAACCATGTATTGAAGACCTTCTTGCCAGCCTTTAATTACTTGGTTCAAACCAAATGTAATTGGCTCGCCACGATTTACTGAACTATCGAAAACAGTGCCATCGATAAGCGTGCCGTGGTAGTGCACTTTCACTTTACTTGTTGCGGTTGGGTGAACGTCACCTGTACCTTTTTCTAGTACTAGGTATTGAAGCCCGCTCTCTGTCGTGGTCACGCCTTCTTTTTTCGCATTTTCTAATAGGAAAGCTTGGCCTTTTGCAAAGTTCTCATCTGCCACTTTGTGGTTTGTCCAAGTGCGGTAAATGAAAAATGCAGCTAAAACAAAAATAATGATAGGAAACAAAAATTTAGACACGTTGACTCCTTGTCTATTTAGGTTGCTTAAGCAAATAGTTAATAGTTTCTGCCATTGCCTCAACGCTGTCATGGCCGCCAGTAATCACTTGGTACTTACCGTTTACGATAAACGCTGGCACAGAATTGATTTGGCCACGAGTAGTGATGGATTCAGCTTTAGTGATGTATTCAAACAGTTTTTCCTGTTGAGCTTCATCAAGATGGTATGGGCTGATCAAGTTACGAGATTCAAAAGCTTTCTCTACCGCTTGTTGACGCTCTTCTGCTGTTGCATCTGCGCCCATTTGAACCGCTGCAAATAAATCAGCCATGAATGCTTTATCTGGTGTTGCGTCGAGCTGCATGACAGCAGTGTAGAAGATAATTGCGCTGATCTGAGCACTTTCATTGAAAGTCACGTGCATCTTTTCAACTTTTTGCTCTGTTAGCGATTCAATTTGAGGGACAAACTCTTCCATTGAACGACAATGGCCGCAAGTTAAGGCAAAAGCTTCGGTTAGTGGCGCTAGATTGTATTCTTGAAGAGAAACAGGCAACACTTCGTATTGCTTACCTTGTTGTGGCTGACTATTGCCGCTGTCACATGCTGACAGAGCCGCAATAGCGGCAAATAAAGCGACGCCTTTTGAGATAGTTTTAAACATAACAACGCTCTGAATGAGAAATTTACGGTAGTTTATCGGTTAACGATAGCGACTAAAACCATTAAATAACAATAAAGTGAGACGATTAGTAACAGATTGGTGTGGATATAACCGAATAGTGACATGGTGTTAGCAAATTGGATGTTTACTGTGTTGCAGCTTAGGCGACAAGCTCGAACTGAGAATGGCACGAACGGTGCATATAAAACAATCAAACAACGAAAAACACTAAAGAATATGTATTTTTCGTCGACATAGTGAACAAGAATTCTTTCTACGTTGGTAACGGTATGAAGCATTGGTTTTTCATTGTCTGTGGCATTCTTAGTGGGTGTAGCAGCCTTAATCCAGACATGGTTCCGGGTGGGAATATGTTGGATACAGCCCCAAAAACAAACACCGAGCTGAGACACCCTGAGTGGGGGTATGCGAGTGCATCTCACGTTTCGACGGCTCCACGTGTTAATCAGACGGCGAGGGCGGCCGAAAAAAAGTCTAACAACGTGACCTCACTAGAAATGTTCTTGGATAGACACAATATCCCGCATGAGACGATCGGTGGTGGTCACCTTATGATTCGTTTAAAAGAGCAAGTGCATTTTCAGACGGGGTCGGCGCAATTGTCGTCAAACTCACAAGATTGGTTACGAAAGCTGGGGCACTATTTAGCAGGCAGAACCGATGTGGATGTGGTGATTGATGGCCATGCCGATAGCACTGGTGCGGCGAGTTTCAATGATACGCTCTCCGAAAAACGAGCTCGTGAAGTAGAAAAACAAATGCTAGCGAGTAGCATTCCGCGTCAGCGCGTTTTCTCTCGCGGATTCGGCGAATATGTGCCGCAATGTAGCAATGCCACATCAAGCGGTAAAGCGTGTAACCGACGTGTTGAGTTGATGCTGATTGTCGATGAGTAGGCCGCCAGTCGGTTTCGAAGCAAAAACATCAAAATAGAAAAGAGGCACCAAATGGTGCCTCTTTTACATCCGCCAATGTTCTTAGGGGGAACTAGGCAAATTCTTTTTCAAGATAAGCGACAATGTCTGATGACTCATAAAGCCATTGCGTTTCGCCATCTTTTTCAATACGAAGACAAGGCACTTTCACGCGACCGCCACCTTGTTCAAGTTCAGCGCGGTGAGTTGGGTCATTCTTCGCATCACGTAATTCGATATTAACGGATTGTCGTTTCATCGCACGTCGTACTTTGACGCAAAAAGGGCAAGCTTCAAACTGATATAACGCGTATTGCTTTGCTTTGTCATCGACGTTGCTCTGTGCTTCGTTCGTGCGTTTGATGCCACGAGGAGAAAAGACAGCGTTCAGCAATAAAATGATTTTGCCTAAAATCCAACGGATAAACTTCATAATGATCCCTTGATGCTCAGTGTATGAATCCTTAACAATGCAAACATGATGCTTGTTGCATTGGAGACGCAGTCTATCAGTTGTTTCGTATTGATAAAACCATGTATTTTATGAGGAAAAGAGTCGCTTCAACCAGCCGAAAAAGCCATTTGATGCTGTTGGGTTTGCCTCTTTACCTAAATAGAAGCTTTGCATTAGCTCTGTTCTGAACGCGTCAACATCAATACGTTTAATCACAAGTTCGTGCTGTAATGTGTTTTGTGTCTGCTCCGCGTGATCGTGCGCTAAGCTAAAATCCATGTTCAGATAGCCTTGAGTGAAGAGCCACAAATGGGTGATCAGAACAAGATCTTCTGCCGATTGATTGGTGAATTTGTCTGCCTGCTCATCCCCAAGCGTATCTGCCAAGACCTTTTGCATTTGCTGTGTCGAATGAGCGTGTTGTTCATACAACGCACTTGCTTCGATATGGGATTTCGTCAGGAGCCCGAGTAGGTGAAGCACTGGATTCGTTGCTGGCTTGTTTTCACATACGCGTGCAAACAACGGAGCTTGTTCTTTCAACCAACGCTTCTTGGCAGCTTTATGCTCATCAACGAAGGGAATCTTTTTGATTCCCATTTGTTTAATCAGTTCACTAAGGGGCGTCATGACTTTGCAGTTCCTTCACTGTTACTTCGACGTGTTGATCGTTCACATCAACAAAAATAGAGGTGCCGGTAATCATAACAGAAAGGTTTGTACCACGGTCAAGGTGCTGACAAATCATATCGATAGCGTCGTAGTCAAAGCTTTCTACGCTTACTGGAAGCATTGAAAACTTACCTGACATTTTCTCCCACCACACCGGTGCTTTAGTATTGTACGTATAGACCTTGACCTGCTTGGCTAGGCGACAGGCTTTTTTGATTCGATCTGGTTCGGGTTCGCCGATCTCAATCCAATGAGTGATGCTTTGGTCATCTGCAACATGCCATAAATCTGGCTCTTCCGTGGTTGAGAGGCCTTTGGTAAATTCCAAGTCTTTTTGGGCATTAAGGCAGAAAGCCAAGATACGAGCCAGCATGCGTTGAGGTTTTTCAGAGGGATGCAGAGCGATAGTAAGGTTCTTGGAATCGTAGTAATCGTTATTCATATCGGAAAGAGCGATACGAAATTTATAAATGGTTGGTTTTAGAGCCATGGGTTTATATCGTTTTTATGGGCGAAAATTTGCTTTGGGCAAAAAAATAGCCAGCTTAAAAGCTGGCTATCATATCAAATTCTTTAAGAATTAAAGTACTTTGATTTGCTCTGCTTGAGGGCCTTTTTGACCTTGAGAGATAACAAATTCTACTTTCTGGCCTTCAACTAGAGTACGGAAGCCGTCACCAGTGATTGCAGAGAAGTGAGCAAATACGTCAGGACCGTTTTCTTGTTGGATGAAACCGAAGCCTTTAGTTTCGTTGAACCACTTAACTGTGCCAGTAGCTGTGTTAGACATGTCTATTTCCTAAATATCTAAATTTGTGTAATCTTTCGCCTCAACGGCGCTTATAGCGTGGAAAAATAAATTGCTATTGCGTACCACAGGACGACGGAGTTACAAGAAATCCAACGAAATGTGAAAACAAAGAACTTTCTTTCTAGCCGTGTTTGAGTCTAGGTTAAATCCTGTAGGAGTCAACATATATTAGTGCTTTATGGAGAAATATTTGTATTTAGTCACTATTTAACCGGCATGTTTTTGATTAAATTTCAAATAAATGACGTAGAAGTGAAGTTTTTAAGCATAAAATACGAGGAATTCTACAAATTTGACTTCTTTATATAATTATTGTCCAATCTGGTTCGACCATTAAGGAGGATTTATGGCAAAAGCAAAATGTAATCCTCAGCCGAATGAATTTAACAAAGACACCGAATTCGGCAGAGGCGAGATTAAAGACAATGCGCTAAAGGCAGTTGTTACCAGTCAGTTGTTCAGAACCCGAGTCGTCAAAGCGAAAAAAGGCAAAGGCAGCTTCAACCGTAAAATGAAGCACCGAGGCAAAGAGCCCTATTCAAAGTTCTCACCAAAGTGGATTTTGAATAGGGCTTTTTTCATGCTCAGAGTCAAAGAATTGTTTGACCGAAAAGTTTCTGTTCAGGCCTATTGCCCATAAAAATCAATACTTAGCTGTCAAGTTTGCGCTAACCATTTGATGCTGAATTCAGATGGAGATGAGCATCCTGATTGACGATAGCTCTCAGCGCGCTGATCGACTCAACTGTTAGGTGTGAACCTTCATCGATTGATTTCATAAACTCGTCCACTTCTAATAGTTTCGACATCGAACTAAGAAAGCCCTGGTTGATGACCTCGATGAATGAGCGAGTTTCGGTCGTTAGGGATTGGTTGCTCAGAACTACGTGGTTGATTTCATCAATCGACGTGCTGGTTCGAGTTGCTAAAGTTCTCACTTCATCCGCAACCACTGCAAATCCTCGTCCATGTTCACCAGCTCTAGCTGCTTCAATCGCTGCATTTAGAGCTAGGAGATTTGTTTGTGAGGCGATGCTGTCGATCACTTTGACGATTTCAGTGACTTGCTGCGAGGTTTTAAATAGCTCTTGAACTTTATCGTCACAAGCGGTGACGGCACTCAGTACTTCTTCAATCATGGTGCGAAACTCATTCAGAGAATGTTCTGCGCCGCAGACGTTTGATGTGGCTTCTTCGCTGGCATTTCTCGCGATAAAAGAAGAGTCGGCTATCGCTTGAGAGATGTTTAAATCCCTTTGAACTTTATCAGTGATGTCAGATGCAAATTTGACGACTTTGATGACGTTGCCCAACGGATCGAAGATGGGGTTGTAAGTGGCTTCAATGTACACTTTGTCACCTGAGGCTGAACGCCTTAAAAATTGTCCGGACTTAAACTGGCCGGCGGCGAGATCTTTCCAAAAGCCGGGATTTTCTTGGTAAAAATCGTCAAAGCAAAATAGTTTGTGATGTTTTCCTTGAACATCGCTCAACTCGTATCCCAAGGTTTTTAAGAAGTTTTGGTTGGCGGTCAGAATGTATCCTTCACGGTCGAACTCAATCGTGGCTAGAGACAGATCTAACGCATTCAAAATGGCTTCTTTTTGCTCTGATTCTAGCCTCTGTTGTGTCACGTCTGACGCGATCTTGACTACTTTTTCAATTTGTCCGTGTTCAGATTCAATGGGAAAGTAACTGGCTTCAAGTACCAGTCTTTCACGTTGCGAGGTTAGACGCTCAAACGTACCGCGTTTATGCTTACCCATTTTTAAGTCATCCCAAAATTGTTGGTATCGAGGGGACTGAACATAGCCTCGGTCACAGAAAATCGAATGATGTTTTCCAACAATCGCTTCTCGTGTGTATCCGACACAAGAAAGAAATAAATCATTTGCATTGAGAATGATGCCTCTCGTATCAAACTCAATCATTGCCATACTATCGGATAAGCCTTTGATGAAGCGGTTGTATTCACTTTCTGCTTCTTGGTTTCGAGTTCGCAAGCCAAACATTTTGAATTCCTTTTCTAAATGAGCTTTTCAAGAATTTAGCTTTCGCTATTTGTTCGATGTAAGTATTTGTAAATAAAGTTGTCAGTATGTAAATTTAGGCGTGCATGTGCATAAAGCAAATGGCAGCAGAGTCAATTTGTCGCGTTTTTGGCGAATGTTTGATGGCTTTGATTCGCGTTTGGGAAATAACTGTATGCAAAACAAAGGGGTGGACGGTCACTTCTTCACAAGATGTCTAGAAAATTTCTTTTTAAGAAATTGTTCAATTGAGCTTATTAATGAAGTGTACATAAACAAATTAGTGACTTCGTATTCAAAGTAAGAATAACAAAAAAGTACCAAATTCGTATTAAAAAGTACTAATTTAGATTCATATCAATAAGCATCTCATTTCGTTATTGATAGGTCTGCTATATCTTTATTTGAATCAAACAGCAGACATTGTTTTCAAAAAAAGACTGGTGAGTAGTGGGTATGGCATCAACAAGTTTTAGTACTTATGGTTACAAGTGCACTAGGGCGTGTACTTCGTTGTTATTACTATGGCTTGCCATGTGTTCGTACAGTTTCGCTCATCAAACTAAAGTCGATACATTGATTGTCACCAATTCTAAGGCTTGGAAGCCGTTCTCATATGTCTCACAAGATGGTGAACCCAAAGGCATTCTGATTGACTTCTGGCGAGAGTATGCCGAAAGAAATCACGTTCGTGTTGAGTTCCTGCTGCTCGATTGGGAAGAGTCTTTGCGTGCAGTTAAGGAGGGGCGTGCGGATGTTCACGCTGGTCTGATTTACTCTGAGGCTCGCGATAAGTACCTTGATTTTGGTGCGGTTATCATGCCTATTCAAACCAAGTTGTACGTCAATAAAGATATGCTAGCCGTTGATATTAAGGGCGTGCTTACTGGAGAGGTAGAGCTTCCTATTGGCTTGGTAAAAGGCAGCTATGAAGCGGAATTTGTGCGTGCCAACTACCCAAGAGCATCGCTAGTGGAATATTTAAATAACGATGCGATGATCCGAGCTGCCGTCGAGAAAAATATCTTGTACTTTGTCGCCGATTTGCAAGTGGCTAACTTCCACATGGCGACAACACCAGATGCAGGCATGTTTGTGCCTACCCTCAATCTGTACAGCAAAGATCTGCGCATTGCGACAGGCGAGCACAGTTCGGTTCCAGTAACGAAAATCTCCCACGACTTTGAAAAAATCATCGACTCAGACAAAGAACGGATCCTCAATCGTTGGAGTTTAGTCAAAACGGTATATCCCATTTACCTGTTGCCAATTGCCATTTTCATCATGGTTATTGCCACGCTTTACCATATCTTCGCCCTTAAGCGAATGGTGACTCTACGAACAAAGCAGCTCACCTTAGCAAATCAACAACTGCTTGAACTGACGCTGACGGATCCGCTCACCAAACTTTATAATCGCAGGCATTTGATCGAGCGATTGGCAACGCTGAGTTCATTGCAAAAAAACGTAACCGTGATGGTGTTTGATATTGATGACTTTAAATCGATAAACGACAAATACGGCCATTTAATCGGTGACCAAGCGATTGTCGCTGTTGCCGACACGGCAAAATCGCTGACTGACGAACGAATAACCTTAGCGCGAATCGGTGGTGAGGAATTTGCGTTGGTGACTGCCTCTCTATCTGAAAAAGAAGCTGAAACGCTTGCAAAGGCGATTTGCAGCTGTGTTTACGATCGACCTGTTTTACTCAATGGGCAAGCGATCCATGTCAGCGTGAGTTTGGGTTGCGCCTATTATCGCGAGTTCAAAGGCATCATAAACTTGCACGAAGCCGACCAACTCATGTACTGCGGCAAAATGAATGGTAAAAACTGCGCGATGTTCAAAGTGATCGATAAAAGCAAAGTTGAGCCTCTTCTTCGTCAGGTGCCTTAAGTTTTTGCGTAGTGAATCGCTATTTCGATTTTTCCTCTTGCTATACTCAATTGAATTTCAAGTTTTTATTGCCGCTTTTCGTTTCTGAGATTAGCTCAAAGACTTAGAGGAAAGTTATGCCAAAAGCTGTCGCCGTTCTGTTTTTCCTGCTTTTTACTTCACTTTCGTATGCCGAAAGTGCTTTCGATATTGTCCAAAAATCAGACCAAGCAATGAGGGGAAAATCCAGTTATAGCGAGGCAACCATGGAGATCGTTCGTCCTGATTGGACACGCTCTATGACGATGAAAAGTTGGACAAAAGGCACGGAGTTGTCGCTCGTGTTGGTAACCGCGCCAGCCAAAGATAAAGGCAGCGCATCGCTAAAGCGTCATAGAGAGATGTGGAACTGGGTGCCGAGTATTGAGCGCATAATTAAAATCGCGCCTTCTATGTTGAGCCAATCTTGGATGGGGTCGGATTTTACTAATGATGATCTGATCAACCAATCATCAATCGTTGTGGATTATCAACACGCTTTACTCGGCAATGACAGCTTTGAGGGGGATAAAGTCTGGGTCATCGAAGCGACGGCTAAACCTGATGCGCCTGTTGTTTGGAACAAAGTTACGTTATGGATTTCTCAGTCGACGTATTTGCAACGCAAAGTGGAATTTTATGATGAGTTCGATGAACGAGTGAATGTGTTAACGACTTACGACGTTAAAGAGTTAGGCGGTAGAAAGATAGCGACGCGAATGGAGATGAAACCCGTCGATAAACCGGGGAATAAAACCATTTTTACCACGCATCAGGCACAGTTTGACTTCGATATAAATGATGACTTTTTCTCGCAGCAGCAAATGAAATCCCTGCGTGATTAACTTGCGGTAGAGACGAACAAAAGAGAGGGGTGAGAAGCGGATGCTCATCAAACTTGCATGGCGCAATTTATGGCGGCAAAAAAGGCGGACGTTACTGACGGCCACTGCTCTCGCGCTAGTGCTTTTTCTTTCCTTACTCACCAGAGCCTTCCAAGAAGGTAGCTACAGTTCCAACATCAAAAACGCAGCAAAGTTTTATACTGGGCTTATTCAATTGCAAAACCCTGAGTTTGGCGACTCATCTAGCATTGATGATGTGCTTCCTCAAACCGATACTTTTATTTCAGCATCTAAAGCGAACTCTGATATCGATGTCATTCTTCCGCGTGTTGAATCTTTTGCCTTAGCGGCGAAAGGGGAGCGTTCGAAAGGTGTCATGGTTCTAGGCGTTGATCCTGAATCAGAAAATGCGTACTCCCACATTAGTGACAAGTTGGTTCAAGGTGAGTTTATCGCCTCTGGGCAAAATGCGGTTTTGGTCGGTGGCGGTTTAGCGCAGTATCTTCGCTTGAAGATTGGCGATGAGTTGGTGTTGTATGGCGCTGGGTATCGTGGTCAGACGGCTGCGGGGTTGTATCGTGTCGCTGGAATTTTGCATTTCCCGTTACAGCAGTTGGATTCCCAATTGGTTTATATGCCTCTCGATACTGCTCAGACATTGTATTCACTTGATAAACAAGTGACGGCATGGGTGCTCAATACTTCAAATTTACGCGTATTGCCCAGTGTGATTGAGCAATTAAAGCGAGATTACGGCAATAGCGTCGCCGTAAAAGGCTGGCAGGAGTTATCGCCGGAGCTTTCTCAACAAATCGCATTAGACAAAGCTGGCGGGATCTTCCTCATCTACATTCTGTATGGCATCGTTGGCTTTGGTCTATTCGCGACCATTTTGATGACGACGTTAGAACGCCAGCGTGAATTTGCCGTGATGTTGGCCACTGGGATGCTCAGGAGCAAGCTGATTGGTTTAATTTCAATTGAATCGCTTTTCATCGCCATTATTGGCATTGTTTTGGGTTTGATCGTCAGTGCACCTGTGCTTGGCTACTTCTATTTTAATCCCATTGAAATCACTGGAGAAGCCGCTCATGTCATGTTGGAAAGTGGTTTTGAGCCCATTGTGCCAGTTTCTCTCGATCCTCACTTGCTGCTTAACCAAATTATCGTGGTTCTCATCATCTTATCCTTGTGCCTTGTCTACCCGATGATTCGTCTCCTTCGTTTACCTATCGCCAGTGGGCTGAAAGGGGGCGCGCATGTTGATTAAATTGGCTTGGCGTAATCTTTGGCGGAACAAACTAAGAACGTCCATCATGCTTGGCGCGATGGTGTTTGGTTTGATGGGTGTTGTCGCCATGATCGGATTTATGAATGGTTTAGTGGACAGCATGATCAAAAATGCGATTGCTTGGCAAACCAGCCATTTGCAGATTCATCAAAGTGCTTATCTCGTTAATCCTGAACTGAAAGACACCATACCTGACTCGCAAAGCATCGTGACAACGTTAGACAAGCATCAAAGCGTGAAAGCCGTATCGGAGCGGTTTCTCGCCGATGGCATGATCGCTTCTGCTCGAAGTTCTCGCGGTATTCGTATTAATGGTATTCATCTTGAACAAGAGCAGAAGATAACGCCGCTTTCTGAGCATATCATCGATGGTTATTGGTTGGATGAAGAGGGCCGGAATCCCATTCTTGTATCGCAAAAGACGGCGAAAAGATTGAAGCTACGGGTCGGTTCAAAAGTCATTCTGACGCTTTCCGATATCAATGGGGATGTCTCTGGCGCTGCGTTTAGAGTGAAAGGCATCTTCAAAACACCGTCCACGACCTTTGATGACGGCAATGTGTACGTCCGTAAAGCTGACCTAGAGAAAATCGCAGGGGTAGCAGGGGCGCATGAAATCGCCATTTTGCTCAACGCCAATGATGACGACGTGTTGCAAAATACGGTGTCGTTTACCCGAACCTTGATCGACGATGGTTCAGGAAAGCCGTTAACGGTAAGAACATGGCTAGAAATTCAACCCCTGCTTTCAACTATGATGAGCTCGATGGATATCTCCAACCAAGTCATGCTGGTGGTGTTCGTGTTGGCTATGACGCTTGGCATCATCAATATCATGCTTATGTCGGTGTTTGAACGAACCAGAGAATTCGGCGTGCTGATGGCAGTGGGCATGCAGCAACACAAAATTCGTATTTTGATCACGTTAGAAACCATGTTCCTTGGTTTGACGGGATGTGCTTTAGGGTTATTTGGCAGCGCTGCCATGATAAAGCTTCTCAGTGTGACGGGATTGTCGCTTGGAGGGCTGGCCGATGGTTTAGGTGCATACGGCGTCGATACTCTGCTTTATCCCCGTGTTTCGTTTTACGAATATCAAATGATCATTGTAGCGATTTTTATGGCCAGTCTGTTTGCGGCTCTGTATCCCGCACGACAAATTCTCAAGCATCGACCGGCTGATGCCATGGGGGAGAAGACCTGATGACAATTAAACTTGAGCGACTGACGAAAACTTATAATCCAGACAGTGATTTCCCTGTGCATGCGGTACAACACGTTGATTTAGAAATAAAACAAGGAGAATTTGTCGCCATCATGGGGCCTTCTGGCTCAGGTAAAACGACATTGCTCAATATGCTTGGCGGTATTGATGCTCCAACTTCAGGCAGCGTTGAAATCGATGGGTGTTTAATTTCAGAGATGTCGGAGAAAGAGCTGATCGCCTATAGACGAGACAATATTGGTTTTATCTTCCAAGACTACAGTCTTCTTCCTGTTTTGACCGCGTTGGAAAACGTCGAGTTTGTGATGCAGTTACAAGGCAAAACGGAACGAGAATGCCGAGAGCGTGCCATGTCTCTCCTTGATCAAGTTGGTTTAGCTCAGCAGATGCACAAACGTCCGAGCAAAATGTCGGGTGGCCAGCAGCAAAGAGTCGCTGTCGCACGGGCACTTGCACCTAAGCCTCGCTTTGTCATGGCAGATGAACCGACCGCCAACTTAGACGCAAAGAGTACTTCGGAGTTACTCGACATCATGGAGCAACTGAGCGAACAAGAGGGCACGACATTTATTTTCTCGACTCACGACCCGAGGGTCATCAAACGAGCCCATCGTATTATTGTTTTTGAAGACGGACGCCTCGCGAGAGATTTCGCCAACATCGGTAGCACGGCAGAGAAGTTTCATGCGTAGCGGCTTACACATTCGTTTTTCTCCGCCATGGATGGTGGTGGTTAATCAGGCATTAAGCCTTTCCTTGCTTGGCTTTTTCAGCTTTTGTGCTGTTGCCAATATTCCTGGTTTACAACCTCAAAAATCTTGGAATTTTGATGGTTATATTAAGTATATGGCGACATACAGCATGCCAGATGATCAAAGCAATACGCTCGATCATCTGCTGCACAATCGTCTGAATTTTGAATACCGTTTTTCTCCAAACTGGCGTGTTAATGTTGGCTTGCGAAACCGAGCTTTATGGGGCGATGCGTTAGACATTCCTCAATATCCCGAACTTGTCGCGCTAGATAATGGCTACTTTGATTTGAGCAAAAACTGGCGCGAAGACGACGTTATTCTGAATTCTCAATTTGACCGATTGTATGTGAGCTGGAAGAGCGACGATTGGAGTGCCAGTGTCGGGCGTTTTCGTATTAACTGGTCCATGAATACCATCTGGAACCCTAATGACGTTTATAACGCGTACTCGATTTATGACTTTGATTATGAAGAGAGAGCGGGCACCGATGCCATTATGGTCAGCAAAAAACTTGGTTTTGCCGACGGTTTAGATTTGGTGTTTTCTCCTTCACAAGAATCTGGGCAAAACAGCGCTTCGCTGCGTTATTTTTCAAATGTTTCTGGGTGGGATTATCAAATTATTGCAGGTCGAGCACGGACGGACTACATTCTTGGAGCTGGATTTGCGACCGATGTTTACGATGCAGGGCTGCGAGGTGAGTTAACTTGGTTTGATCCAATAGACGCTGAATATCAAGGTGAGCCAACGCAGAATAACACTGTAGCGAGCTTAGAAGCGGATTACAGTTTTGGTGGTGTTCGTAACTGGATGACAAGAGGGGCTTGGCTGTTTATCTCGAAACCTCAAGATGCCAACAGCGCGCTTGCCTATCTCAACTTGCCGCTGAACGCTAAAACCCTGAGCTTTACTAAAAATACCTACTATGCCGATGTGAGTTTTGATTTAACCGCATTGAATCGTTTCACACTGTCAGCCAGCTACTATGACGATGGTTCTTACTTTGCTGGCTTATCAAGTAATTATTCTTTAGCTACCGACTGGCAACTGCTCACTGTATTACAACGTTTTTCAGGCAGTGGAGACAGTTTGTTTGGCGAAACACCAGCCACTTTGTTGTTTGCGAATATTCGATACAGCTTCTAGCTTTGCCATGTGGTCAGTCGTTGTCTCTGAATACGTTTATCAATGGCGAAGAATGCCTCGTTTTTAAATGCATTTTGATACATTGATTTAACATTTACGCAAATGTCGTTATATTTAAGGCTCATCGTTGTCAGGAGTTTATGGATGAACCTTACAATATCAGGGAAGTTGCAGCTCAGTTTCATGCTGTTAGCCGTCGTATTTATCGCATCTGCGATTTTTACTTACCGTAATATCAACATAGTTGAACAGCATGCATCATCATTATTGAGTTCCGATTTGCCGACTGTTGATACCAGTCGTGGAATTCAGCAATCGGTTCAAGCTTCGTTGTCTTCAATCCGAGCGTACATGTTATTGGGAAGTGATGAAGCCGAAGGTTTGCGTTTGAGTCAGGAAGTGCAAAGTATCATGGCATCAACGGACGATGCATTGCCAACCTTGCAAGCTCTGATTTCGGAGTCAGATTTCCAGTCGGTTGATCAGCAATGGGAAGCGATGAAAGTGTCACTGTCTCAGCTTATTGAGTTGAGCCACAGCGCGGAAAATCTGCCAGCGCATAATCTGTTTATTAACGAAGCAGCACCCATTGCTGAAGTCGCGCTCGACCAAATTCAAAGCCTAATTAATGAAGAGTCAGGCAATGAAATGGGCGGTGAGCGTAAGCGTTTGTTTAAAGTCTACGCGGACAGTTACACCTCTCTAGCCAATGCTCTCTCGGCACTGCGTGATTTCCTGTTGTACGGACAGCAAACACATCTGGAGAAGTATCAAGACCTGATCAAATTCCACAACCAATCGGTCGCAGAAATCGACGCTAAACTGGATATGTTGTCAGACAACGACCAATCACTATGGTCATTGTTTAAAGAGATGCAACAGCTGTATTTCCCCTTGGCTGAACAAGTGATTACGCTGCGTAAATCAGATGAATGGAACAAAGCAAATTTGCTAATGGCAAATGAGTTGTTACCCGCGGCAAACGCGTTAAATCAAAGCCTAGAAACGATTGTGTTGGCTCAGCAAGCTAAAGCGGATCAAAGCGGTGTTGGCATCAGTCAATCAATCAAAAATGTGCTTACGTCGATGCTGGTGGCAGCATTACTGGTCGTGATTGCGGCGATTGCGACTTCAAAATACATGGGAAATACCATTGGACGCAGAGTCCAGCGATTATCAGAACGAGCGAAGATTATAGCCTCTGGCGATATTTCTCAACCGCCATTGAACGTTGTTGGCAAGGATGAGCTGGCTGACCTTACGAGCTCTATCAATCGCATGAACGAGTCACTGGCAGGCATTGTTGCAGGTGTAAATGGCAAAGCGAACCAAGTGGACACCAGCATGGGTGCGCTTCTCGAATCGGCACAAGTGACATCCAATAACGTTGAACAACAACAATCCAATATCTCAGAAATGGGGCGTCAACTCGAAGAGATTGCCTTTGCTGCGAGTAATACGTTGGATCAAGCTAATCAATCGGTGCAAAAGTTGTCAGATTCAAAAGATGAGATAGAACAAGGTCGTGACGCACTTGAGCAAAATAAAGCGACCATGGAAAGTTTACACAGCAGCATAGAAAGCGCCAGCACCCAAGTTACGCAGTTAAGCAAAGAGAGCGAAGCAATTGGCCGCGTGACGGAAGTGATTGAAGGGTTAGCAGAACAGACTAATTTGCTGGCACTCAATGCGGCAATTGAAGCGGCGAGAGCTGGTGAACAAGGGCGAGGTTTTGCTGTGGTTGCCGATGAAGTGCGCATGTTGGCGACAAGAACCACGCAATCGACGACAGAAATCAACGGTATAATTAACGCAATTCAGCGTTCAACTCACACGGTGGTTCAGGAAATTGAACACAGCCAGTCATTGGCAGAGCAAGGTGCTGAACACATCGATAATGCCGTGACGAAATTGGTTTCAACGACAGAGCAGATCGGTTCTCTAAACGAGAAAATGGCAGAATTGGCCGCTGCTGCCGAGCAGCAATCCCACGCAACGCAATCCATAAATGGGTTAATGGCAGGCATTACACAGTCGGTCGAAATGGTGGCGAGTAACAGTCAGCATGCTTCTGAGACGTCGTTGCAAGTGAAGCAACAAGTCACCGAGTTGAATCAACAAATGGCCATGTTTAAAACGGCTTAGACCCCCAATGAATGCCCCTCGACCATGAAGAAATACAATGGTCGAGGGTTTCAAATATTCTACTACTCACATAACCTAATTGCTCATTGAGTTTAGTTATTAAAGCTATAGTTAAAACCAAATTTCCTTCCTCACCGCTCAGATCTAATATGACTCCATCGGCAGCAAACACTGCAAAAGAATTTTTAAACTTTACTCTCCAAGGAGCAAGATTATGAGCAAACAAGTAAGCTTAATTGGTCTAGATCGTCAACAATCAGAACAACTAGCACAACAACTGAATCAGCTACTTGCCCACTACCAAGTGCTGTACATGAATACACGCGGTTATCACTGGAACATCAAAGGCCACCAGTTTTTTGAATTGCACGTAAAATTTGAAGAGATCTACACAGATCTTCAAACCAAAATTGATGAACTTGCAGAACGTATTTTAACGTTGGGTTACACACCAGCACACGCGTTTAGCCATTACTTAGAATCAAGCGAAATCAAAGAGCATCAAAACGCGACAGCGGGTGAAGAGTGCGTGAAAGGCTTGGTTGATGGTTTTGGTGTTCTGCTTGTTAAACAGCGTGAGATTTTACAAAACGCTGGTGAAGCAGACGATGAAGGTACTGCGGCACTGATGGGTGACTACATCCGTGAGCAAGAAAAACTGATGTGGATGCTTAACGCTTACCTACAAGGCTAAGTTCAAACATTTACATACGATTCGGGAATAAGCCAAAGGAGCACATGAGTGCTCCTTTTTTTGTCTCTGAGAATTGGCAATCTGATTCGTTGAGCTTTTCGGACAAAGGGATCAGTGCGCTGATTCAAAGTACGCCAGCAAATCGGACAGTTCTCTCACCGCAAGTGATGCCGAATTTTGAAATTGTTCGGTGATGCCGTGATGCACTAAACAAGACGGCATTTGTGCATTGTACGCAGCTTGTAAATCGTAAAGGAAGTCACCGACATACAGCACTTCATTTGGCATCAAACGCCACTCCTTGGCGAGCACTTGTAGCGATAAAGGATCGGGTTTTGGTGGATAACATTCACGCGTGATCACTTGCTCAACGGTGATTTGGTTATGTTCCAATTTTCTTTGTGTCGCAATTAGGCAGTTTCGCGTCACGATGGCGGTTTTAATCGCTTTTTTCTCCAAGTAGTTCAGCAATTCATGACAGCCAATCATCGGGCTAGACTGTTCAGCATCGGAAATCTCGTGGTCAAAAATGACATTATGTGCATGCTCTTTGTGATGCGGGTGATCGATGCGCTCTACGAAATCCAATAAATCTTCTGTTTGAGGGCAACCGAGTTGCTGACGAAGATCTTGAAAGTTCATATCTGAACTGACGAGCGTGTTGTCTAAATCGAAAATGACGGCTTTTATTCTTTCAAGTTCTAGTGGGAAGGGAATCATAGTGGCCTCGTACAACTTAACCAAACTATCGTTATAAAAACAAAAGGTTATTGTTAAGTTTAGATTCTTCTGGCTAAGTTGTACGAAAATAAATCACTGATGCATCACAAATCGAAAAAGCGCTGCACAGTTCTTATTGCTCTGTTAAGCGGAAGATTTTGCCGCTGTCGGTCGAAAAGTAGATATAGCCATCGGGGCTTATTGTGATATCTCTGATTCGTTCTCCAAGCTTTTCCAGTAAGCGTTGCGATTCTGTGAGCTTGCCATCGTTAATGCCGACGACATTGATATGAGTGAGCTTTAACGCTCCAACTAATATTTTGCCGTCAAGTTCTGAGTATTTATCCCCGCGATAGAGCACCATATTGCTTGGAGCGATAGAGGGAATGTAAACCAATTTGGGGTCTTCCATTCCTGCCAGTGACTTCGCTTCACCCACATCAAGTGGGCCCCAATATTCTTTCCCTTGTGAGACTCTTGCCCAACCGTAGTTCGCCCCTTTTTGAATTAGGTTAATTTCGTCACCTCCACGCGGCCCATGTTCAATCGACCAAAGTTGATCTGTCTCTTTGTCGTAGAACAAACCTTGTGGATTGCGATGCCCGAAACTCCAGATTTCAGGCTTTGCCTTAGAGGAAGTAAAAGGGTTATCTGTTGGCACCGTGCCGTCTAGATTCAAGCGTAGTATTGAACCTGCGTGTGTTTGAGTATTTTGCCCGTTGTCTCGTTCACCGCGATCGCCAATCGTGAAGTAGATCTTGCCATCAATAAACGCGATTCGACTGCCAAAATGTCGGCCAGTATCGGTGATGGCATCGGCGATGAAGAGATCTTTCCAGCCAGTTAGTTGCTCGCCACTTAGCGTTGCGGTGGCAAGTGCGACGGTGTTTCCTTTCTGGGGTCGTTTGCTGTAGGTGAAATACAGCTGTGGCTTTTTCTTATCGATATTTGGGGCGAATGCGACATCAAGTAAACCGGCTTGTCCACTGATGTTAACGTTCTGAACACTATGAATTTTCTGGTGTTGACCTGTCATCACATTGAGCAATGAAATGGTGCCATTTTTCTCGTTCACTACTATGCGTTGTGAATCGATAAATTCAATGCCCCAAGGGACTTGAAACCCATTGGCAACCTCATCAGCTTGGTATTGCGCAGCATGAAGTGAAAAAGATAAACAAGCGAGCAGGGCGATGGTTACAATTCTCATGGGTCCTTCCATGTTGAAGTGCGTGGATGCTTTAAAAGCTAACACTAAATGGCGAGATCCCCAAATGATGAAAAGCTGCAGCGAGCGGTGTATGAAGATAAAAATCCCCGATACTAGATCGGGGATTGAGTTAAGGTGTTAGAGATGAATCTGTCTTTCTGCGATTACATTGCCGCTTCGAAGATTGCAGAAATCTCTTCGTGAGTTGCTTGTTTCGGGTTAGTGAAACCACACGCGTCTTTCAATGCGTTGTCTGCTAGTGTTGGGATGTCTTCTAGCTTCGCACCAAGCTCTTTAATACCAGCTGGAATACCAACGTCTTTTGCTAGCGCAACGATAGCGTCGATCGCTGCCGCAGCACCTTGCTCTGCCGACATACCTTCTACATCCACACCCATCGCTTTTGCGACATCACGTAGACGCTCTGGACATACTTGCGCGTTGTAGCGTTGTACGTGAGGAAGCAAGATTGCGTTACATACACCGTGTGGTAGGTCGTAGAAACCACCTAGCTGGTGCGCCATAGCGTGAACGTAACCTAGAGATGCGTTGTTAAACGCCATGCCAGCCATGAACTGTGCGTATGCCATTTGCTCACGAGCTTCTAGGTTTTCGCCGTTTTTCACTGCGGTGCGTAGGTGCGCTTGAATTAACTCGATCGCTTTGATTGCAACAGCGTCAGTAATTGGTGTTGCCGCGATAGATACGTACGCTTCAATCGCGTGAGTTAGCGCGTCCATACCTGTTGCCGCCGTCAAAGACGCTGGCTTAGCAAGCATTAATTCTGGATCGTTTACAGAGATAAGAGGCGTTGTGTGTTTATCAACGATTGCCATCTTAATGTGACGCTCTTCATCAGTGATGATGCAGAAACGGGTCATTTCAGATGCAGTACCTGCTGTGGTGTTGATTGCGATTAGTGGCAGCATTGGTTTTGCTGATTGATCCACGCCTTCGTAATCGCCGATTTTGCCGCCGTTAGATGCAACCAGTGCGATGCCTTTTGCACAATCGTGTGGTGAGCCACCACCAAGTGAAATTACGAAGTCACATTCGTTCTCTTTTAGAAGAGCTAAGCCATCATTAACGTTGGTGATTGTAGGGTTTGGTTGAGTGCCATCGAACACAACGGTTGCTACGCCGCGTTCAGTAAGAAGATCTTGAACCTGTTTTACTACGCCGATTTGGTTAAGGATCTTATCCGTAACGATCAAACCTTTCTTAAAGCCTTGAGATTGGATGCTGTTTGCTGCGTCTTTTAGGCAGCCAGCGCCCATTAGGTTTACCGTAGGGATAAAAAATGCACTTGTCATATTGGATTGCTCCGTTGTTATTATTAATAATCTTTCATAATTTGCCATTTAACTGTCGCACACCCCTTTCTAGAACGAAATTGATCCAGAGCAAGTTTACCCATTTAGGGGTACTTTAAAGGAGGAAACTGTGACAGCGATCTTGTTGCACAGTGTGGAGGTGCAACACAAATACAACGTAGCCCAAATATGCAACTATTGACGCAAACGATTGGTAAAAATTGAAATCTGATGATGATTTATATCTCAATTAGACTAAAGTATAAAAAATCCCCATTGATATTCGATCTATCAATGGGGATTTAAAATTGAGTTTTAAGTTATCTATCAGTAATTAGGCGATTTCGACCAATTTTGATACCAATTTATCGATTCCTGAAGCTGCTTGCGAGATATTCTGCGCTAACATGTAAGCTGGCGTAGAAAGCACATTGTGTTTCTCGTCAAACACATACTCATCTACGTTACATTCAACGTGCTCTCCACCCATTTGGTGAAACGCGGCTGCGGTTGCGTCATCATTACCTATTGTGCCTTTTACGCCATGTTCGTAAATCATAGGAATAATGACAGGGGCAATGCAGAGGTAACCGGCAGGCTTGTTGGCATTTGCGAACGCACGGCAAGCTTGTGCAACGTGTGTATTAATCGAGCATTCCGCGCCAGAAACGGCAAAGTCAGTCAGATTTTTTGCTGCACCAAAGCCACCTGGTAACAATAGCGCATCAAAGTCTTCAACGTTCAGTCTAGCCACATCCTCAATGTTTCCACGCGCGATGCGTGCCGCTTCAACGAGCACGTTGCGTGGCTCATCCATTTCTTCGCCAGTGAGATGATTGATGACGTGTAATTGATCAATGTTTGGAGCGAAGCAATGCCAAGTAGCACCAGCTTTTTCGATGGCGTGCAGGGCTAGCACGGCTTCATGTAACTCTGATCCATCATAAACTCCTGAGCCACTCAAAATAACTGCGACTTTTTTCATTTTAAGATTCCTTTAGTCTGATATTTCCGTTTGTTGCTCTTTTATATTTGGGGATTGAGATTGAGCATTTGCCTTAGTTTCGACGATTTCTTGATCGTCGTCTTCTTCATCATAGTAGCGGACCACAAAAGGTGTCAGCATGACGCTCGATGGTAGAAAGTGTTTCATATCGACTCCAAACGCATAACAGAATCATTTTTATACTGAAATTTATAAAACAGTACGTTGAAGCGGATCATTTTTGAGTTAAGCTGAAGTTTCCTTTGGCATTCGTGAGTAGTAGGTCACATGAAATCCGTGCAATTTCGCTTCACACTTTATGGCTGCATTGCCATCCTCTCTTGGAGTTGCTTACTGGGTATTGCAAGGCTCGTAACCGAAAGTTTAGGGCCAGTAGGTGGGGCGGCGATGTTGTATTCGCTAAGTTCAATCTTTTTATTGATTGTGGTGGGTATCCCAAAGTTGTCTTACTTTTCTCCGAAGTATCTGATAGTTGGCGGCGCCATGTTTGTTTGCTATGAGCTCTTTCTTGCGCTTGCTCTTGGGTATTCGAATTCGCGAGCTCAAGCGATTGAGGTATCTATCGTCAACTATTTATGGCCCGCACTGACGGTGTTGTTTGCAGTGTTGGGTAGCAACAAAAAGCCAAATTGGCTGTTGTATCCAGCAGTAACCCTCGCGTTTATTGGTGTGGCTTGGACAGTGAGCGGCGATAACGGTTTATCCCCGACACAAATCATCTCGAACGTAAGCAGCAATCCGCTGGTGTACTTCATGGCGTTCACTGGCGCGGTGATTTGGGCGGTTTATTGTAATCTCACACAGCGACAGCAATCGAAGCACAATGCGATCACGTTGTTTTTTATCGCAACTGCGGTTTCGCTTTGGGTGAAGTACGCATTTGCGGATGAGCCTACAATGACGTTCTCATGGTCAGCTCTTGGATATCTGTTCGCATCGGCAGCGTTGATGGCGGGTGGTTATGGCTTATGGAACATCGCCATTGTTGGCGGGAACATGGTCTTTTTGGCGACTTTGTCTTACTTCACGCCGATTTTCTCTGCGCTGTTTTCGTCGCTTATCCTTGGTGTGACGTTGAGCAACGGTTTCTGGCAAGGCGTTATTATGGTGACGGTTGGGTCACTCTTGTGTTGGTTGGTAACAAAAGAGAAGCGAGAAGCTGCTGGTTAAACCCACATTATCTGAGTGATTAATGACGGGTTTGTGGCTTCTCCGGTTCTTGTCGGTGTTGATGGAGGCCTGCTCGAGCCGTCATCGTGTTATCGAACATGTCACCAATCATTTTCCAAGAGCAAGCATCAGTCACCAAGCTTAGATAGGTGTGGGAAGGTAAGTCGCATCATGAGATGCGATGTCTAACTTAGGCTTCGTTCCAGTTTGGTTCTTCTAACGCTGGCCAGAGCATCAAATCATCAATACCAACGTCCTTAAAGCCTATCTTTGAGTAATAGCTTTTAAGCGCTTCTACGCTTTCCTCTGAGCGATCTTCTAAAGGAAGAGCCTTTAGACCAATGATGTCGTAAATCGATGTAAAGCGTTCAATAAAGTCCTCAATTAAGGCTTTGGAATACTTATTTCCTCGATGCTCTTTCTTTACCTTTAGTTCGTGAATCACAATGAGACGATCTGGTTCTGGACAGATTCCCCAACGCATTGTTTCGTTACGTTTTGCGATGCTTTCTTTTAGCAAGTAATCATCATCAAGAATTTGGATAAAGTGGGCAATGCTGGCGTTAATGTTCAATAATTTATGACAGCTGATAGTACTCGAGGCTCTGGATAAATCTACGATGTAAAAGTCACACGTAGCGACTTCGGTCTCTTCTCCTTGGTCGACAAGAGCAAACATACTCGCTGTCATTACGTTGATACATGATTCAATATCATTTGAATAAGGAGCAGTTGTCAGGGCGTAGTTTATGATCATTGTTCTGTTCCTTTTCACTCGCTAGTAGCACAACGTCGTTTAATAAACGTGACGCGAACACTTAATTTGATGAGGTGTACCAAAATGACCTCCCTCAGATACTTTAATTAATTCATCGGGCTGTGTTGGCGGAGTGCTGACTCCCGCAATCTTCATACTCACCCCTTTTAAACTTTTTTTAAAATGTTTTACAGAGCTGGTATTACTTACAGATATTGGGAGTCAATTTCTTATTATGGTTAGCGTTAATCGGATGGGTGAGCATTCCGATAACGGCCAACTGACAGCGCAGGATTTTTCACGTTTTTCCTATCTAAAACAGTGATCTATTGCACATTTTTATTACCATTATTCCAGAAGTTTAGAATTTTAATGTCGAGTAAAAATGCAAATAAACTGCGTTCTCCACACGACCAAATTTTTCTATTATGTGCAAATTAAAAAAGTGATATATGTCAAAGTTTGCATATTAAGTCGCATTGATAATCGCCATCCCTTAAAGTTTTGACTTAACAACAAAAGGAGTAGATATGTTTGGCTTCTTTAAACGAAAAGCTTTAAAAAAAAGAGCCTTTAATCTATACAAAGAACTGGTATTTGGCAGGCTATATGAAGGCAACCGTTTCGGGCTAAATGCAGAAGACTTATGCAAAACAACAGGGCTTAATCTATTCTCGACCCTCAATCTGATTCATAGACTTATAGCGACAGGATTGGTGGAGGAGTATGAGCTTGTTGATGTCGTTTGCTACCGAGCGGTGAACGTGCCAATTTATCTAGATGACACCTCTCCGCCAAGTATTATTACCGATTATGTAAAACGTGCAATTGGCCGAGTTGATTTTAAAGGACTGGCTTAACCAACACTTTTTAAAACCGCCCCAAAAGGCGGTTTTGTCGTTTTGCACTGTCATTGCGTTTTCAACCATCAAGGCTGTATTGGATGTTTACTAAAAATTTGGAGTAATCCCGAGCGCCCGAGACAGGCTTGATTTGAGGGTTGAGAAGAAAACTGAATATGTGACATTTTGACGTAGCTAAGAAAAGGTTATGTATGCTTGGTTTATTAAATAGAAAGACTTTGAAAAGCATGGCTATGAATCTATATCACGAACTGGTACGAGGTCGTATATATGAGGGTAAGCACTTTGGGCTCAATGCAGATGATATTTCACAGAGAACAGGGCTCAATATACATGTGGCTATTGCTCTCATTCATCGGCTTATAGACAACGAATTGGTGGAAAAGTATGGCTTTAAGGACGATGTTAGCTATCGAGCAGCGAACATTCCGAACCACCTAGACAAAACATCTGCTCCAATGAGCATTTTCCAGTACGTAAACCGCTCAATTGGCCGAGTAGACTTCAAAGATCTAGCTTGAAACACAAAAAAACCGCCGTTAGTGGCGGTTTTTTCATTTTCGTAAAGACTGAACACTCAATTTAGGTGCTTTATGATAGAAATACCTGACTTTTGTTTCGTGTTCTAACAATTCGCCACGTTTAAGTTCAGTTGCAGTTTGAATCTGTGCTTCGACAGACGCGTGGTTAGCTGTTTTCGAGTTTGTTCAAGAGTGTCGAGTTCAATCATGTCATCATCAACGTGTAGATCAATGTTCACGCGAAGCTCTTGACCAACCTTCGTTATGCCTGCCAGTTTTAGCTGATGGTCAGATACTTTTTCAATTTCTAAAACGTCGTTACCAACAACCTGACAAAGCTCTTTGCTTGGTGTCATCATTAGTAACTCACGTAATGCGCCACACAACATATCAAATGGTACTTTTAGGAAGTAGAAGCCCATAAGTAGCATCATCATTGGGTCCGCGTAGACTGCGTAATGCGCGAATGGGGTAAGAGATACTAGCCATGCAGCGATAAAACCAACAGTAACTGCCACGCTTAATAGCGTATCCATTTGCCATTGTTTTTTCTCCGCATCGATCAGACCTGATGAGAAACGACGACTTTTTTTCGCCATAAACCACCAAGCGTAACCACAACCGATAACGTTCACGAGACCAAAGATAGTCGCGATTGAGGTATCAACCTCACGACCCCCAGTCATCAATGCAGAGATCGCTGAGTAAAGCGAAAAACACACAACAACAAGAATCACGGCCGCTTTAATCGCAATAACGATAGGTTCGAGTACCGCT
This sequence comes from Vibrio sp. VP6, assembly GCF_028823755.1. Taxonomy (NCBI): domain Bacteria; kingdom Pseudomonadati; phylum Pseudomonadota; class Gammaproteobacteria; order Vibrionales; family Vibrionaceae; genus Vibrio; species Vibrio sp. VP6. Next base: position 29,948 of record NZ_JAPEID010000023.1, on the reverse strand, counting down.
TTACCAAATGGAAATACAGATTTTGATGGCTTACTGATGTAGGAAGATGCCGCCAGTGACAATAAAGTTAACAGTAAACTGACTAGCGAGTAAACACCGTCAAAAACGATGACAATCGACCCAACAAGCAAGCCAAGTACCATACCACCAGCTGCAAACCCAGAAGCTAAAAGGGCTGAAATGGTTAGAATACGGTTTTCGTTTTTGCTTGTCCTGTCACACATAAAAGATGCCTTTTGGTTTTAATACCTTACTATTCTTCTCTTCTGAGGCATTTTAGGCAACTACAAACTGAGTGGAAATTAAACGAGAAAGCGACCGTTTTATTATTTTTCTTTAAATACAATGACTTAATGCAGACTTGTGGTGTCAAATATATTGACAGTCACTGCCTTTTATTTAGAAGTCAAATAAATATTCGCTTAACTTATCTGCTAACCAAGTCATCGCTGGGTGTTCAATCTGACCGTTTGGTGCAAACATACAGTAGTCTTCTTGAGTCAAACCGTAAGTGTGTTTGATGACGGCAAGTTTTTGTTGGCGCAAGTAGTGGCGAATGAGCGGCTCTGGCAATACACCCCATGCGTCTTCCTCCAAAATGGTGTTGAGCATGTAATCGAAACTTGAGAAGCCAATGTATCGAGTTGAGAACGGCTGTAAGCCTGGGTTGTCTTTCTCGTTGAGGTAAACCATCAAAGCCTGCATTTGGCTGCGTAGATCTTCATCGGATACGCGACGCATCTTACTTAAGCGATGATCAACGCTACACACAGACATCATTCGGATTTTTCCCAGCGGTTTGTAAACAATGTGCGGGTCATCAATGCGTTCATAGTCGACACCGAATGCAAAATCGACTTGATGAGTACTGACTAAGTTAGCCAAGTCACCACTAGAGGCCAAGATGAGGTTAAACGTTGTAGAAGGGAATCGATTGTTGAGTCGGTGAGACAGTTCTTGCCACAAATCGTCTGGCAGCGAGTCATCACGCGCCACCCAGACTTCGGCGTTGAAGCCTTCGGATATTTGCGCGCATGTTTTTCTGATTCGTTGAGCTGTGACCAACAAATACTCGCAATCTTTGTAAATTGCTTTTCCCGCTTCCGAAAGCGTCAGTTGGTTTCCTGTTCTTGTGAACAACTCAACATCGAGCTCTTTTTCTAATGCCTTGATCGACATGCTGAGTTTGGTGCGGTTACAGTCTAACTGCCGCGCAGCTTCGGAGACTGAGCCACACTCTGCGATAGTGCAGAAAGCTTCTACCTGAGTTAAGTTCATGATTTGACACAACCAATTAAGAATTTGCAATAAAGTAGGGCACGATAGAGATGTGCTCCCAAAGCTGTGAAAGATTATCGAAAAAAATAGTAATTCGCCAGATAAGTCTATGGTCTTTTAGCGGTTTTGCGGTACCCTATAGCCTATTAATTTCAAAATGCGCCAACTGCATTTTGATGTCACATAGTGATATGTGGGCTATAAGAAGTGAACATGGAGGCCACGATGGCACAAGATTGGGACGGCTTAGCAAAGAACTGGGAATCGAACCCAGCAACAGAGCAATTTGCGCAGTCGGTGTTTGCACAGTTACAACAGCTAACTCAGCTTGATGGCATTAAAGTTTTAGATTTTGGATGCGGCACCGGACAATTAAGCCAATTGTTGTCACCCATTGTTAAGGATATTGTGGCGTTAGATGCGTCTGAAGCCATGATTGAAGAGCTCGACAAAAAAGAGTTACTCAACGTTGAGCCAGTCGTAGATGCATTATCACGAGGTTTAGTGGCGCAACATCCTGCTTTCCGCGGACAATTTGATCTTGTGGTTGCGTCTTCTGTCCTTGCTTTTGTCGATGATGTGGAATCATCGTTAGACATTGCTCATTCGTTGCTAAATGAAGGTGGTTACTTCGTTCATTTTGATTGGGTTGCAGAATTCGAGCAAGACGGCTTCACCTTAAGCCGCTCCGAGAATGCATTGAGCAACGCTGGTTTTGTCGATGTTGAAGCGAAAAAAGTGTTCGATATCACCTCTGATGGACAAACCGTGTCGGTATTAATGGGCGTTGGTCGCCGTTAACTTACCAAAAAGATTAAAAAAAGCGAGCCAAGGTGCTCGCTTTTTTGTGGGTGGAATCTAAGCTGATATCGCGGTTTGAATCTCTTGTAGTATCTCTGGATTGGCAATTGCGCCTAAGTTTTCAACTTGTCGACCATTGACTACTTGCTTGACGGCAAGTTCTACCAGTTTGCCTGATCGCGTTTTCGGAATATCGCTGATGGCGAAAATGGCACTCGGCACATGGCGTGGTGAACAGGCCGATTTCAGCTGCGCTTTAATGCTGCCGATTAACTCATCATCCAACTCATCTTGGCTTTCTAATTGAACAAAAAGCCAGATCTGTTCATTTCGATCCACTTCTTTCCCAACCGCGATGGAGTCGACGATGCCATCAATAGCATTCACCTGTTGGTAAATTTCTGCGGTACCAATTCTGACGCCACCTGGATTAAGAGTGGTGTCACTGCGGCCATAAAAAACAAAACCGCCAAGCTCACTTTTTTCTACATCGTCGCCATGATGCCAAACATTATCGAACTTATCCCAGTAAGCGCGATGGTAACGCTCGCCTGAATCACGCCAGAACCCAGAAGGGAAATTAGGCAGTGAATTGGCGCAAACCAGCTCACCTCGTTCACCTACGACACTGTGACCTTGTGGATTAAATACTTGCACATCAACGCCTAAGCCTGCAGATTGACACTCGCCTCGATAGACTGGTGATATCGGATTGCCTAATACAAAACATCCGCAAATATCTGTACCCCCAGCAATGGACGCTAAATGTACGTCTTCCTTTAAGTGCTCGTAAACGTAATCGAATTGCTCAGGATAAAGTACAGAGCCAGTTGAGCAAATCGTCTTGAGTGCGGGGAAAGCATCGGCTCTTTTCGGTGAGAATTGTGCTTTTTCAATCGCTTCTAGATATTTAGCCGACGTACCAAACAAGGTCACGTCAGCATTTTGAGCAAGGTTCCACAGCACCTTGTGAGAAGGATAAACAGGGCTACCGTCAAAAATGACTAAGCACGCTCCGCTTGCAAGGGCGGAAACGTGCCAATTCCACATCATCCAACCACAGGTCGTGTAGTAAAAAACTCGATCGTTCGGTTGAATATCGCAGTGCAGTTGATGCTCTTTGACGTGATTCAGAATGGTGCCACCGACCGAGTGCACGATGCATTTGGGTTTACCTGTCGTACCGGATGAATACAACACAAAGAGTGGGTCATTGAAGTTAACGCGAGTGTAGGTGAGGGGCTCAGGTGAGTATTGATTAAGCACGTTTTGCCAATCTTGGGTACAAACATCACATTCAAAGATGTGAGGCTTGAGATAGCTGATTTGGCATACTTGTTTGAGGCCATCGAGATGATCGGATATATGTTGGTTTTTTTCCGCCATGTCGAAAGTTTTGCCATTGAATGTGTAGCCATCACAAGTGAACAAAATTTTTGGTTTTACCTGTCCAAAACGTTCCAGCACACTTTCTACGCCAAAATCTGGCGAGGTTGACGTCCATGTAGCACCTAAGCTGGTGGTTGCCAACATCGCGATGACGGTTTGAGGAAGGTGCGGTAAGTAACCAGCAACAACATCGCCTTGTTTGATGCCACAATCCCTAAGCCACTGTTGAACACTCGAGACTTCATCACACAGCTGTTGCCACGTATAGGTCTGTCGTTCGTCACGCTCATTTTCAAACCAGATGGCGAGCTCATGTGGTTTTTGATAAGCAAAGCTCAATAAGTTTTCTGCGTAGTTAATATGAGCGTCAGGAAACCAACATAAATCGCGATTGAGTACTGGTTGTTGCCATTTGCTCTCGGCTTGGCTTTTTACTGTCTCACCTGCATTACCTATTACATCGCAAAAAAGCCAGACCTCTTGCCAAAACTGCTCGTTATGATCCAAAGACCATTGGTGCAGGTCTGCGTAGTTTTTTAGGTCAAACCCTTGTCGATTAATGTGTTCGATAAACTGAGTAATATTGGCTTCTGCGATACGACTTTCGCTCGGTTGCCATACTTTGTTGCTCTCGCGCATAGGTCCCTCTATAACAAAGTGATAACAGTTTCAGTCTGAGGGGGAATGCCAATAAAGTCAAACTCCCCCTTTAAAGCTTGTTGTTTTATAAATCATAATGTTACGGTTTGATGTAAACAATATGTTACATCAAACTTTGATTGAGAAAATCGATCAGGGATTGGAAGCTCTTAAGACTCCAGATAGGCTTAATGTAAAGGATTTGTTAATGGAGATGAGTCATGACTCAATATCGTTCAAAACCCGTTAGCCAGGATGGAAGGGTAGAATGGAGCCACGAAGAAGATGCCATTTGGCGTGACCTTGTCACGAGACAAATGAGCGTGATCAAAGAGCGTGCGTGTGATGCTTATCTACGTGGTTTGGAACTGCTGAACTTACCTCAGGATCATGTGCCTCAGTTGCCGGAAATCAATCGAGTCTTAATGGAAACAACAGGATGGCAGGTTGAGCCTGTGCCTGCTCTGATCGATTTCGACCGATTTTTTAATTTGTTGGGTAACAAACGTTTTCCAGTCGCGACTTTCCTAAGAACCCGAGAAGAGTTCGATTATTTACAAGAGCCGGATTTTTTCCACGAAATTTTCGGCCATTGTGCCATGCTCACGCATCCAGAGTTTGCTGCGTTTACGGAACATTATGGTCAGCTCGGACAAGCGGCAACACCAAAACAGAGAGCTTACTTGGCTCGTCTTTACTGGTTTACCGTTGAATTTGGTTTAGTGAAAGAAGGCACGAAAACCAAAATCTATGGCGGCGGCATACTCTCTTCCCCAGGAGAAACCATCTACGCATTGGAAAGCGAAAGTGCAATTCGTGAGTCCTTTGACCTACAAACGGTATTAAGAACGCCATATCGCATCGATATCATGCAGCCTAAATATTATGTGATTGATGATTTCTCCCAGCTTTTCCAAATTAGCCAATTGAATTTATTGAAACAAGCGGATCTAGCGATAGAAGCTGGATTGCTTCCACCACTTTTTGAACCTAAGGAACCTGCTCATGCTGAATGAACAAAAATGCGAAGCTTGTAGCTTTGATGCTATTGCCCTGACGAAAGAAGAACAGCAATCTCTCTTGCTGCAACTGTCCGATTGGCATCTCATTGAAAGGGACGACATTCCGCAACTTGAGAAGGTCTATAAGTTTAAGAACTTTAAACAAGCATGGGCGTTCAGCAACAAGATTGCGGAATTGGCAGAAGAAGAATTTCATCACCCATCAATTTTGCTTGAGTGGGGCAAAGTCACCGTGACTTGGTGGAGCCATTCTATTAAAGGTTTGCATAAGAACGATTTCATCTGTGCGTCTAAGTGTGATGCGCTGGTGTTGAGCGAATAAACACGAATGGGCAGCCGTTGTTTGCTACTCATGCTCTGAAAGCATTAACACACTTAACCGTGAATAGGAAACGCCCGAACTGATATTCGGGCGTTTCCTATTTAGCACTTCTGTTTTATGGCCACGGTTTTAGCGCCACAGTTGTAGACACTTAGAGATACTGTTTTTAGATTTCGATACGAAAAACAGAGGTTGTGCCCGATACCTCGTTACCGACGGCAATAAAATGTTGTCCGTTACGAGCAAAGTAGTTAATTGACTCGGGCGCTAGATCGCCCGCTTTAGGATTGTAAGTGTCATTTGCACACTCACCATCTTCTACCAACGTACATACTGGTTGGGTGTAATCGCGGTGGTTTACATAATGCAAGAACTGCGCTTGTTTTGGCTCGGTGATGTCGTAAACCATAATACCGCCTTGGCGCTCTAAACCGATAAATGCGTAGTATCGACCATTGATTTTCGCTACTTCGATGGCTTCTGGCTCGATGCCTTTATCATCACTTCTGTCATCACCGCTACTGTTGCTGTCGTTTGTGCTGTTGAAGTGTTTACCTTCGTTCAAGAGGGCAACTGTTGCGAAATCGTCTCCACTATCAAAAACTAGCTCACCATTTTCATTCCAAATTGAGAATGAACGCGCGCCAAATGCTTGAACGTTTTCTTCTGCGTTTAATGTGTGGTTTGGTTTGATAACTTTGAGTCTAGCTAGCTGTTTGTTGTCTTTCAGAGCTCCAGCAAGAGGGTGGTCGGTCGTAACTTTGAGTTTTTTGCCACGGACTTCGTCGATATGGCTCAAACAGGAGCCTTTGACATTGGTGTAATCTGGCGTACCTTGATAGTCATCCTCGTCCCACTTGAACCCTGCTTGATCACATTCAGCTTGAGTGGTTTTAAAACCATATTCGCGACCATCCCCTTCGTTGGCTGAAACAATGTAGGTTTGGCCGTTGACAGAGTAACTGTCTAGCGTGTCGGGCATGTACAAGCCAACCAGCTGCGGATAGCTTTTCAAATTGCCGATGATCTTATCTTTATTTGAGGCGTCCAGCTTTGAATTTGACCAAGACTTTTCCCCTAAAGCGACAATTTTTTCTACCGATTGGCTTTGTGGATCAATAATCGCCATTGCGTTATTTTCCTGCAAGGCGACATAAATTTTCCCGTTGTCGGCAAACGTCAGATATTCCGGTTCAAGGTCTTGAGCAATTGAGGCATTAGGGCCGGAAATACGCACCGCTTTTGGCAATTCATCTGAGCGCACTCCATCAAATTCGCCAAAGCCAATTTGCGTAACGTCAGCATTGTTAATACCTTTGCTCAAATCGACCAACGTCACGCTACCTTCGGGATCGATACTGTAATCGGAGTTCGGTTCGCCTTCGTTTGCGGTGGCAATGTAACGACCATCTTTAGAAAAACCAACCATATCTGGCAGCGCACCGGTTTTGAAAGTGGTGATTAGAGAAAGATCATCCGAGCGATACAGCGCGATCAAGCCATCTTCCTGCTTATTATTGTTTTCAATCGCGACGGCGACTAAACCATTAAATACAGCAACACTGTTGGCCGCGCCGATTTCAATCCCTGCGGAAGTGCCCGCATCGGTTAGGTCAATAAAATCAGTTTGTGAAGGCGCACTGCTTTCGTTGAGCGACAACACATCCACACGTTTGGCTTGAGCATTGACCACGTAGAGTTTGTCCGTGCACGCATCATAGTTCACGATTTCTGCGGCAGAAGTATCAAACGGCGCATCGGCGATAGATGACCCAACAAACGTCAAACCTTGGATTGAGGTTTCCCCAACAGCGGGTGAACTGATCGGCTTACATTGTGCACTGAAAGATGCGATAACATCGTTCTGTTGCGATGAACACGCGATGGCGAGCGTCGATAACGCCATTGCACCTATTGCCTTAAGTGGGGTGGTCATGATATCTCCTTATCAATCCGATATACTGTCGCTCAATGCATGATTTTCAGATATCTATTCATTCACGGCAGTGGACGATAATAGAGCATTGATTGACGTGTGATTTGGTAAGGCTCTGAATATATGTATGATTTATGACTCTTATATGGGCTTTTTATGAAACAAATGTGTCATTGGCGAGATTGCGATGGCATTAGGATTTGGAATGAAAATGGAACTACAACAATTTCTTGATGCGCTGGCATCGTCACCTGAAAAGATTGAATTTGAAACGACGATGGCGGTGATTGAAGACAATTACGATTTTACGCCCGCTGCATTTACGAATGGCAATACGCAAAATGACGCGAATGAAAACAACGGTTCGTGCAAAATTTTTGCATTCGGCTTATTGAACACTCTCGATAAAGAAGCGACGTTGGCGTGTTTTGGTCGTTTCTACCGTGAGGACGTACTGCTTCACCCAGAAAACAACGATCACCAAAATATCCGCAATTTCATGGTGACGGGGTGGGAAGGCATTCAATTTGAGACTTCTGCGCTTACCGCGAAATAGTTATCATTTTAGAATCGCGTTACATGAAGAAGCCAGTCGTATTATGCGACTGGCTTTTTTTCTAAACACTTGCGGCATAAACAAAGCTGATCGGACTCCGGTTTAGGCAAGTCACGAGGCTCAATACCAAAACACCAACACGTTTCTTTTCCTGCTGCAATATCGCAGTGAGCTTGCGAATCGCATTCAGGACAACTGTGGGTGGAATCTTCGCCGGTGATTTGGTCGATAATGGTTTCACGTTGGAGTTCGGTTTTGTCTTTCCACTGGATGATTTCATCCATCGTTCGGTGACAGCCAGAACAAATTCCAGCGTTATTTTTACAGGCTGCTCTACATGGTGACTTCATTGCATTCTCGTTCTAATTTTTAATGTCGCGTACTCTAGCACAAAGCAACTCAAAGCCGTCAAAATAAACCGCCCTAACGATCGTTGAGCTTCTTGCCTTATTTGGTCCTTTAACTGGTGAGGGAGCACCGCTGGTGATACTCTTGCGGGAGATGTCTTAACCGCGCTTCATTTATGTTAGAAAAAGAAAACCTGATTAAACTGGCAAGAATGCAAATGCCATTTGGCAAATATGCAGGCAGAGTACTTATTGATTTACCTGAGGAATATTTGCTGTGGTTTGATAAAAAAGGCTGGCCGAGCGGCGAGTTAGGTGACCTATTAAAGCTGTGTTTAGCGTTAAAAATTGAAGGGCTAGACAGCGTCGTGAAACCTTTGAAAAGGATGTAACCTGCCTCGGTAACCCTATTTCCCACGATACAGTGTGTTTTACTTCTAAAGAGTCAGACTGCCTGACTCTTTTTTCTTTAAAGTGAATCGTCAATGAGCTCATAAACGATGGTTTATCATGAAGGGATTCACGAATATTAGGCAAAGAGCATTCCTGACCTTTACAGCGCTGCTCCAAACTACCTCTGTTTCGCGCATTATCGCTAACATCCTTGTGCTAAATAGCATAAGATACTCGGCCTTTACCCAGCACTGAGCCTCTCATCGTAATGACAGATAAAACACAGCAAGCGACATTTGCCGATCTTGGCCTGATTCCAACCTTAGTCGAACGACTAGAAGCGTTAGAATATAACCAACCAACACCTATTCAATCTCATGCTATCCCTCATGTGCTTGATGGCAGGGATATGATAGGCGGAGCCAATACGGGCTCAGGTAAAACCGCCGCTTTCTCGCTGCCAATTCTGCAGAAAATTCTTCAGCAAGGTGAATCAAATGATCGTCGTGGTAACTTCGTTTCTCATCTGATTTTGGTTCCTACTCGTGAGCTGGCGTCGCAGGTGGCTTACAACGTTAAATCTTACTCATACCATCTTAGAGATAAGATCAAAACGGTTGCCGTATTTGGTGGCGTATCCGTGAACCCGCAAATGCTAGCGCTGCGTGGTGGCTGTGACATCATTGTTGCAACGCCGGGACGACTACTTGATCTGGTATCGAGTAATGCGATTAAGTTAGACCAAGTAAAAACGCTCGTGCTCGATGAAGCCGACCGTATGTTGAGTTTAGGATTTACCGAAGAGCTCAATAAGATTCTTGCCTTACTGCCAGAGAAGAAACAGACACTACTATTTTCTGCTACTTTCCCTGAGAAAGTCACGACGTTGGCTCAGCACTTACTTAACGATCCTGTTGAAGTTCAGTTACAGAGTGCAGAAGCCAGCACTTTGGTGCAGCGCGTGTTTAGTGTCAATAAAGGTGAAAAGACGGCGGTACTCGCACATCTAATCAAACAGCATCAATGGCGCCAGACTTTAATTTTTGTGAACGCTAAGAATGCCTGTAACCACCTAGCTCAGAAACTGTCAAAACGCGGCATCACTGCAGAAGTTTTTCATGGCGATAAAGGACAAGGCGCTCGTACTCGTGTTCTTGATGGTTTTAAGTCTGGTGAGATTCAAGTACTGATTGCTACCGATATCGCAGCGCGCGGTCTCGATATTGAAAAATTGCCAGTGGTGATTAACTTCGATCTTCCGCGTAGTCCTGCCGATTATATGCATCGCATTGGACGCAGCGGCCGTGCGGGGGAAGTGGGGCTAGGTCTATCTCTTATCGATTACGATGACTACCACCACTTTAAAGTGATAGAAAAGAAAAATAAGTTCCAGCTTGAACGCGAGCAGGTAGAAGGCTTTGAAGTGGAAGATGACCAAAGTGAAGCCTACTTTTTACCGATGAAGCCGCGTGCAAAGCCAGCAGGAACGGGTAAAAAGAAGAAAAAGCGTAATCAGTAGAAGACGTAATCTACAAGTTAGTCGAATTACGAGAGTTTCTTGGGCGGAGATGAACCAGTTGGCCACTCGCCGCCGTTAACCCTTTTAAGGAACAATAGTAGAGCCTTACTGGATCTGTCAGTAGGGCTCTATTGTTTTCCAAGGAAGTATACTAGCGACGTGTCGGACGGCCACGAGATGAGCGTTTTTTAAATGAGGATGCTGCTTTCGCTTGTGAATTGAGAATAGAATCAACGGTTAGCGGCATTGGCTCTTTAGGCTCAAGACCGTGAGGGAAAGTACGGGCTCGTGGTGGCAAATTGTATTCTTCTTCACTCGCGCGTGGCATGCGCTTAAAGCGATAAAGATAAAAGTTTTCTAATTTTTCTCTCGCCCATTCAGTTTTCTTTAAATACTTCACGCTACTTGCAATCGAAGGCTTGGTATTAAAGCAATTAAAACGCATGGCTGTATCTAGAATGTCCCAGCCATAAAAATCTACCAACTCTTGCAACATAGTCTCTAGCTTTAACCCATGCAGTGGGTTGTTTTGTTGCAGTTCGATTCTTTCTTCGTCAGTCATCATTTTAGGGGCCTTACTCATCAAAGGGCGGAGTTTAGCAAAGTATACATTACAGAGATATCTATAGTTAGGCGGCGATGGTTTGAATAGAAACGCCAGAAGGCCTAGGCAGCGTAGTTAAGCCACTAAAGCAAAGGTAAATTGAGAGAAAACTACAAAGCCACCTTGTTTTAGGTGGCGTTGCTTTTGTCTGCGCGTTGCGATTAAACGTAACTCAGCTCAGTGGCTGCCAGTTAGATAAGCGACTCAATGCCGTATTTTGCACCGTAGTTTTCAACCACAAAATCGATGTCTTTGTCGCCTCGACCTGAAAGGTTGACAAGAATCGAACCTGATTCACCTTGTTGTGCCAGTTTGATTGCGTATGCGACTGCGTGGGAAGATTCGATAGCCGGAATAATCCCTTCTTCACGAGACAACTCAAAGAAGGCGTCTATCGCTTCGTCATCGTTGATTGAACCATAGTTCACGCGTCCTATGTCTTTTAAATAACTGTGCTGTGGACCTACCGATGGGTAATCCAAGCCACTGGCGACGGAGTGTACCTCTTGTGGTTCGCCTTGTTCATCTTTAAGCATGTAAGACTTAAACCCGTGCATGATGCCTGGCTCGCCAAGCGTTAGGGTGGCTGCGTGTTCACCCACTTTGTCCAAAGATCGTCCAGCAGGCTCGACGCCATGGATCGCGACGTTTTCATCTTCTAAAAATGCGCTAAACAACCCCATGGCATTTGAGCCGCCACCCACACACGCGACAAGATTGTTCGGCAGTTTGCCCGTCATTTCTTTGAACTGAACTCGCGCTTCGTTCCCGATGATGGATTGGAAATCGCGAACCATTTTAGGGAATGGGTGAGGGCCAACCACGGAACCAATGGCATAAAGCTGAGTTTCTGGATCTTTGAGGTACGCTTCAAAGGCAGCATCAACGGCTTCTTTCAGCGTTTTACGTCCGTGCGTGGCAGGAATCACGTTAGCACCAAGGATCCTCATACGGACAACGTTCGGATGCTCTTTGGCGATATCGACTTCGCCCATGTAAATGTCACATTCTAAGCCAACCAAAGCGGCAGCAGTCGCCAATGCCACGCCATGCTGGCCTGCACCAGTTTCCGCAATCAGTTTCTTTTTGCCCATTTTCTTCGCAAGGATGGCTTCACCTAAACAATGGTTAATTTTGTGAGCGCCAGTATGGTTCAAGTCTTCTCGCTTTAGATAAATGTCGGCACCGTATTTCTTAGATAGATTCGCGGCATGAAAAATAGGGCTAGGTCGACCGACAAAGTGTTTATAAAGGCGAGCTAACTCGTCTTTGAACTCTGGATCTTGGCAACATTCTTCGTAAGCGGCGTTAATGTCTCGCATGATTTGCTCAAGCTCTGGCGGAACAAAGCTGCCACCATATTCGCCAAAATATCCTTCATTGTTGGGCATGTTGTGGTCGAAAGAATTTTTCATTAGTTACGTCCTAGTAAATGAGAGTATTGATACTTTTATACCCAAATTCACAAATAGGTTGTGTGATCAGTTGCTTAAATCGTGATGCTGCTATCATGAACTAGTCAAATAGTACGAGATTGATCTTGTCTGGAGGAAAATGTGAGTAAGAGGAACAAAAAAGGTCCCGAAAGACTCTAGGCTGTCACAAGGGTCTTTCGGGACAAACAGAGTACAAGGAAGTGTACTCTGCGATGGTGTCTGAAAACGAAAGTTAGATTCGCTTCCGTTGGCAGATGTTAGGGATTTCAAACCATGTTATGTCAGCGAAATGTCACAACTCTTGAATTAACTCAAAAGCTTATTTTTTATTTTTGAACAATGGGTTACGAAACTTTCTTGTTTTTGGGATTAAAGTTATTTAGAGGGTTTTAGTTATAAAAAAAGCTTGCTAAATAACAGCAAGCTTATCTCTTTTAGCACACGTGGATGCGCAGAAATCAGTGTTTACGTCCTGAACCGTTTCTAACGATGTCTTTACCGTTGTCGTAAACATGTTGTGAAACCCAACGGCCCAACAAAAGTTGGTGTTTGTCGCCTAAAACAGCAACAAAAGGACGGCCGTCAGTGTTTGTTGTCGCTAGTGCAACGCCAGTTACCCCTTCCAAACCTAATGCACCGCTCTCGACTAAATGTAGAAAAGCTTCTAACTCTTCAAGACTTTCAATGACGTGGTTATCAATGTTCATGGTATTCGATCTCTTTGAACTGCCGATATTTTGTGGTCGCGTACTCTACATAAGTTAGGCACAGAAACCAAGTTCCCGCTGAGTTATGGTCGGTTCTGAGCTGATTCACTTATTGTTGGAGGGGGCAGGTTAGAGTGGATTCACACAAAACAATGTGGCTTGGTTGCAAGCTGACTTTATGGTTGGAGAGTGAAAGAGGCGATGCAATAATCGGCGAAACAATTTCTCTTTGAAGGTTGCGATGAAAAAGGTTTTGATTACTGGTTTTGAACCGTTTGGTGGTGATGCAATAAATCCGGCGTTGGAGGCTGTGAAAAGGCTAGAAGAAACAAGTCTTGCCGGTGGCATCATTGTTGCTTGTCAGGTGCCTGTGACGCGTTTTGAATCCATCAGTGCTGTGATTGATGCGATTGAAGCGCATCAACCAGATTGTGTTATTACCGTTGGTCAGGCCGCGGGTAGAGCGGCAATAACGCCCGAACGCGTTGCAATTAATGTGGATGACTTCCGAATTCCAGACAACGGTGGCAATCAGCCAATCGATGAGCCCATCATCGAACAAGGCCCGGATGCGTATTTTTCGTCTTTGCCAATCAAGCGTATTGCTCAAACGTTGCATGAGAGTGGCATCCCTTGTCAGGTTTCTAATAGCGCGGGGACGTTTGTGTGCAACCATCTGTTTTATGGAGTACAGCATTATCTGAGGGACAAATCGATTCGGCATGGATTTGTGCATATTCCGTTGTTGCCTGAGCAAGCGACGGATGGCAATCACCCGTCAATGAGCCTCGATATGATCGTGGCTGGCCTAAAGTTGGTGGCACAAGTTGTCATTGATCACGAAAGCGATGTTGTGGTGAGTGGTGGACAAATTTGTTAGTAAGCTACTGAAATAACTAATAAGTTACTAAGCGTATGTTCTGCCAAATGTTAACTTGCTCAAATTTTGCTTGCTTCGAAAGGAGTAGCATTAGAGTGTCGGATTGAAGGTGTATGACTTTCGTTCGGTGCCCTTGTCACAGGAGGTGTCAGGGGCTTACTCTCAAAAAAGGCGAGTTATCATGAAAAGCAACAAAAGTAAGGCTATTGCACTTATCTCTGTCGTTGTTTTCGCTTTGGCTATCGCTGCGCTTAAATTCGAAAACACGCTCGGAATCCTTCCTATCTTAGTCGCGATTATCGCATTCTTTACCTGTGTCATTCACACCAGTATGTACCTGTCGAATGTGAAACGTGCAGAGGCGGTAAGTCATTCTGACTATTCTCAAAACTCAAACCGTCACACATTAAATCAAGACATAAGCGAGCGTGATAAAAAGCGTTGAAGCAAGTCACATTCTCCGTATACTTTGCCCCAGCACTAATGCACGACTGTGTCGGAGAAAAACATGTCAAATCGAGTACCTACCAACATACTGACCGGATTTTTGGGTGTCGGTAAAACGACCACGATTTTAAATCTTTTAAAGAACAAACCTGAAAATGAAAATTGGGCGGTGTTGGTCAATGAGTTTGGTGAGATTGGCATCGATGGTGCATTAATGACCGACCAAGGTGCGTTGATTAAAGAAGTGCCGGGCGGTTGCATGTGCTGTACCGCAGGCGTTCCTATGTCTGTTGGTATTACGGCATTATTGCGCCAAAAACCAGATCGTTTGTTGATTGAACCAACAGGCCTTGGTCATCCAAAACAAGTGATTGCGACGCTGACATCAGAGCAATATCTGCCATACGTTGATTTAAAGGCGACCATCGCGTTAGTCGACCCTCGTAACTTGAGCGATGAAAAATACACGTCTAATCAAAACTTTGTTGATCAGCTAGACAGTGCCGATGTGGTGATTGGCAGCAAAGTCGATCTCTGTTCAAGCCATGATATTGATGTGTTCAACGATTGGGTTACCGATCAAACGCCAGCTAAAGTGTTCAGTAAGTTGATTCACAACGGCGAGCTGCCGATTGAAGTTCTGGATATTGAACGCGTACACGGCAGTGCTTCTTCTCATATCGAAACGCATCACCATGAGCATGCACACCAAGAGCCTCAGTTTCAGTTACCACCGGGTGAAGCTTTCATCCGTAAAGAGAACAAAGGGCAGGGCTATTTCAGTTGTGGCTGGCTATTTGGCGCTGAATACAAATTCGATTTTGATAAGCTGTTCTCGATGTTGTCTGACCTAACCGCCGAACGTGTGAAAGCAGTAGTCAACACCAATCAAGGGTGTTATGCATTTAACGTGGCAAATCGCGTGGTATCGGTCAACGAAATCAGCTTAGAAGGGTTTGAATCACGACTTGAAGTGATTGATTCTCAGCTTCTTCCTTGGGATGAACTAGAGCAAATATTACTGCAACTTGCGGGTATTGAAGGATAGGGCATTCGTCATTCTTCGCGCAAATGTTGGAATGAAACGGTGAATCGACTGCATGGCAGTGTTCACCGTTTTTTCTTTTATCGAGTTTCAGTGAGAAAAGTGAGATAAATCACTCAAATTCGGGTATAGTGCACGGCTAAATTTTTAAAGCTATTTTAAGTGGTTTGTTTAAGGAATACGCTCAATGTCATTTTCATCTCAAGGTTTTGCGCCAGAAGTGGTTAAAGCACTGGCAGAATGCGGTTATGAAAAGTTAACGCCAATTCAACAGAAGGCGATTCCAATGGCTCGTAAAGGCCATGATATTTTCGCTACAGCACAAACAGGTACTGGTAAAACTGCAGCGTTTTCATTGCCTATGATTCAACAGCTGCTAGACAGCGGTCGTACTGCTTCTCGTAAAACCGCCCGTGCACTTATCTTGGCACCAACGCGTGAACTGGCAGAGCAGATTGCTGACAACATTAAAGCGTACACTAAGTACACAGACCTATCGGTTGTGGCTGTATTTGGTGGTCGTAAAATGTCTTCACAAGTTTCTGCTTTAGAAAACGGCGTCGATATTCTGGTTGCAACGCCAGGCCGCTTGGAAGAGCACATCGAACAAGGCAACGTTTCTGTTGCTAACCTTGAGTTCCTTGTTTTTGATGAAGCTGACCGTATTCTGGATATGGGCTTTATTCATGCTGTTCGTAAGATCATGTTGGACGTTGATACTGATCCGCAAATCATGATGTTCTCGGCAACGACTTCAAGCCAGCTAAATCTGTTAGCGAAAGACATTCTGCGTAAACCAAAACGCATCGAAGTAGAGCGTGCAAACACTACCGCGCACACTGTTGCTCACGTACTTTACCCAGTCGATCAAGAACGTAAAACAGAACTGCTTTCTGAACTGATCGGTCGCAAAAACTGGCAACAAGTTTTGGTGTTTGTAAACTACAAAGAAACCGCAAATGATGTGGTGAAAGAGCTGAAACTTGATGGCATCAAAGCAGTAGTTTGTCACGGTGACCGTGCTCAGAGTGCTCGTCGTCGTGCGCTAGAAGAGTTCAAAACGGGCAAAGTTCGCGTCATGGTAGCAACGGACGTGGCAGCGCGTGGTTTGGATATTGAAGATCTACCTCACGTAGTGAACTACGATATGCCTTTCCTTGCTGAAGATTACGTTCACCGAATCGGCCGTACTGGTCGAGCGGGTAAGCAAGGTCATGCGGTTTCGTTCGTAAACCGAGATGAAGAGCTAACGGTTGTTCAAGTAGAAAACCTCATTCAGCAACGCATTCGTCGTATCGAACTTGCGGGTTATGAGCCAAAGCAGCGTGAATCTTACATCGAGAAATTGAACTCGAAACCGGCGTTTAAGAACCGTCAAGGTCGTCGTAATAACCCTAACCAGTCTGCGACAGACCAAGGCTCAGCAGAGCGTCGTCTTGCAATGGTGAAGCGTTTGAAAGCGCGTCGTGGCACGAACTAAACACGGTTAGATAATTACATTCGTTTGTAACGAAAGAGCCCCTCAATTGAGGGGCTCTTTTTATTTGCCGTCTAGTGTTGGTTTAAGATGCTAATTTAAGCCAAGCATATTCGGCTCACCACGATAGATAATGCGATCGTTTCCACGGTGAATACCAAACGTGACTATTGTTGGCGGGTTTTCTTCTTCGGGAGTCGAAGTTTCCCAGTCATATTTGAGCCAAGGAAGTTGGTTGCCTGAGTGATCTAGATTTAGGCTGAACTGAATTTGTTCTCTTGCCGCGTCAATTTGGCTTGCAATGATGTCGTTGGTTCTGCCAACACTCATCTTAGCAACACCAGATAACTGGGCGTTATTTACCGGTGCGTTCGACCAAATAGGCGTGCTGGTGTAGTACGCACCATTTGCGGTTGTCGAGTTGTCATCAAAGTTTGTAACAAATCTACCGTTTTGCCACACCTCTACGTCCAATGGCACTTTGATCTTCATGCCTTGATTTCCGCCAACATCCTTAAAGTTCAAACGACCAAAACGAATGTCTGGTTGTTTCGTCAGAATTTCACCGCCATCGAAGAAGTTCACCTCATCAACCACGTGAGTAGTCACTAAGCCAATTTTACTGCTCTTGCTGTTTGCACCGCGGTTGAGCGGGCCATCAGGGTAATGGCCTTTAGTTTTATCTTTCTCCCAACACGGGCTGTTGTGACACGTTGCATTTGTAGATGCTTTTTCAATGACAAACTGACCGATACTGGCATCGCCGATGCGCTTCCATTCTGCCTTTTGTGGTGCTGGTGGCACAAAACGATCTTGGTATCCGCCAAGCTCTCCTAAGTAAAAATGTTGTTGTAGACTTGGCGCAAAATGGGCGTAGTTTTTTACGTCCTCTTTGTTTGCGTTTAGCGCAACCACATCGTAGGTAACTTTCTCAAACGGTTGATTCATGTATACAAAGCCTTGGTTTTTAGGGTAAGTCCAATCTTGACTTTGCACTTTGAAGTACTTCGGATAGAAACGTCCGATATGGCGATAGCCTTCGTTAACCTTCATGCCAAAATACGTACTGCCGAGGTTTGCTTTCACTTTCAAGCTGCCGACTTCTTCCCAATACAATCCGTTAAAAACGAAGCGATGGTTCTTGGCTGATTGGTGTCCTTGAGTTAACGCATAATTACTTTTCAACAGCGTCGAGGTTTGGTTTGCCGTGTTTAAAGGCGAGTGTTGCTCGCTCGACAAAACAACCGATGCTGCTGGTGCGCCATCATGCATAAAGTTGGTCGTGACCAAAGCATCACAATAAGCTGATGAGTCGATAGGATCACTGATAGAACCCCCTTTTTGCCAGATGACGGGTTTCACCGTTAACGAGAAATGTTCGCCAGCGGCAATGAACTTATCACCTTGTTCGGATGTGCCTGAAGGCAAGGTGTTTTGGTTCTCACAGATTGCCAAGGTCCATGGTCGCGAGTACACATTAAACTTGCCTGTTACTTCAACTGTGCCGTCGTCCGGACACTCTGAAAATCCTTTACATTCGAATTGGTCAGATAACGTCACCTCGAACAGTCCGGATTCGTTAGTAATTAAGCCATGTTCCGATAATCCGTCTTTGAACTCAGCAGAATAACTAAAATCACCTTCGCTTCCACCGAGAGGTTTAATCAAAGGGTGAACTACTTTGGGTTTACCATTGTAATTGCTGGCAACGACGGGTTCTCCTGTGGAGGCACAAGCGAGCAGACGTGTATGAACATTTTCTGGTTTACCAGCGATGACTCGAATTTCATTCAGTGTCCGTCTTTCATTTGAATACGCTTCGAACATAAACGGCGTAAACATGAAGTTGACTGTTTGCTCCTTAGCGGAGTCTCCGACCATCGTGAAAGTCAGATAGTAATTGGCGTCTAATGCGATCTTATCGATGTCGTTTGGAATCACACGAACAACGAGCTCACCACTATCGTTAGATTGAAACTGGTTTTCAGTTGAGGTCGGTTTCCCTTTCACCACCTCTAGCGTGAACAAGTCGGAATCAGACAATATTGCCATCACGGGTGCGCTGACTACTTCATCGTTGTTGGTTGTGATCGCTGTGAATTGCGGGAGATCGTCACCGCACATCAACGCCATGTCATCAGATGGTGTCACCGTCAGGCCCAAGTCATCGTTACTTGGAGGCAACATGCTACACTCGGGCGGCGGAGTTGCGGTGCTCGGACAAATGGAGCTCGAGTAATCACAACGTGATTGGCCAACGCCGCAGAACTGAGAATACTTGCCAGTTACACTATGAGAGTGCGAGCTTCCCGGCGTTTGTTGGATTTCGCCGCAAACCTGACTTCCAACACCTTGATTAAAGTTTAATGTCTGGAAGTACTTAATCGCAGTATCTTTCGCGTAGAACGAACCGTTCAGTGCGGCAGATGCACCTTTGGACTCCGTCGTGCCGTAAACCGCCATATCATCAATAAGCAGAGAACTGTGCGCCACAATATCACCGACGACGAAATGTTGTTGGAAAGGGTGCTTCGTCTTGAGATGCAATTGATGGCCTTTTGATTCAATGGTGCCACAAACGTTAGCATTGAATATATCGGTCGTACTGTGAGTCAAAATTTTACCAATAATGGTGTTGTACTTACCGTCAATATGAAGCGTCGACCCCGTTAGCACTATATCCCCATCGATGAGAACATTATGCAGTTTTGTTGGGTAGGCCGACAGAAGGTCACCATAAATAACAGTGTGTTTGTTTTGGTAATCTTCAATGCTAGAAGCTTGCTCATTGTTAACCTTCAACTCGACTGAAAGCGAGCGAAGTGAGATGCGTTTATTAGGCTCACCAATTCGGTTATTGCCCTCTAAAACAATGCCTTGATGAGCTTCTAGTATGACTTCGTTCTCAGGTGAAGAGGAGATGATGGAATCACCAGCGGGTAATACGATCTTGCCATGGCAAAAAAAGGTAGTGTCTGTTCTTTGAATATCAAAAGAACTATGAGTTGAGCATATTTGGTTTAGCTCAGATGGTTTCGCAACGTCATAAACCGTTGCTTGTGCTGTTAACGGCATCAACATGGCCGTAGCAATAACGCAGTAAAGACGCATCATTAAGTATCCTAAATCTCGTGGAACTGAATGACATCAAGCGAGAGAAAATAAGTGTCTCAGAAAAATAGCGGCTAAATATTATTAGAAGAACCGCTTAGTTATTGAACTATGGGGATTTTTATTTCGTATGTCATACCATAGTGATGTAAGAATATTAGAACTTAGATGGGTTGTTTGTTCAATAGATAAATGTGACATATGTCGCATTGATGGTGTAAGTATTTGTTAGTAAATGATAATAAAAGGTGAGGCTCTACCAGAATAAGGCCAAGTGACGGCCTTATTCTGTACAATTATTCGCTACGCCGCGTGGTCGAGCAGGGGAGCCATCTGATACAACTCCTCAAGAATGGCTTTGGTTTGTCGTGAATACACCAATCGGTCACGGTCGCCTACAAGTTGAATCGCTTTTACCTTACCAGATACCAAACACAGCCTTAATGTTCTTAGTACCATTTGAATATCCAGCGATGGCGTACCTTCAAGATTGTTTTTCGTTGATAGCGAACCCAAATCTATCGTCACAATGATTTGGTCACAGTGATCCAAATAATTGCTGATTTGCTGCTTTACGTGGTTGCGATGTCTGAACGTAAACTCACGATCCGTTACCCAATCGCAGCCTTGATCTTCAGCGTATTCCAAGGTTTCTTGTTTCGTGTCTTGCTCGCTTACGCCAGCAAAAAATAGCCGTACATTTTGATAGCGAGAAAGGGCAAAGTGAAACGCTGAACCCATGCGAGGTTCAAGCGTCGGCTTTAGGCTCATCTTATGGCCGATATTCACAATGCCCACTTCATCGCGGTACGACACAACGACAGGAAGCATCGATAAAATGGCTTCCGTGCAGTTAGAAACCAACACAGGGATAGAGTGGCGAGAAAGCGATAGGCTCAATGCTTCCTGAAATTCACCACTCTCTAATTTTGAGTGAGAAAAATGACCGAAATTCGCTGCTGTCGCGTGATCATGTTGTTGATACAACCATTCGCTCGCGTTTTCCAAACTTTGGTCTGCTAATTCAAACGCACCTTTAGACATAGAGGCTAAGTGTTCGCAAACCGTCATAAAAGAAAAAGGATAATGATGCGGCTGCTTTGGTGTGTGATGAAACTTATAGCGTTTGAAAAAGCTTAACATGTTGAATTACCTTTCTGGTGGTAGTGCCCTTGCCGCCTGCAACACATGCAAAATAATGCGCTGCTTATCCTTTTCTACTCGGTGTGCCGGAGCCATAACCGAAACTGCGCCAACCAGCTTACTTCCTTTCATGACTGGCGCACTGATACCAGAAACACCAGGGTCAATCTCGGAGGTACTTACGGCATAGCCGTTCTTTCGGATTGTGGCGAGCTCCTCTTCCCATTCGTCTAAGCGATGATCTTGGCTAAAGTAACGTAAGATCTTTTCGCAACGACTTTGAGGCATAAAAGCCAGCATCACTTTAGATGAGGCGCCACGAAGCAGGGGTTGACTTTGACCCTGGACGAAGCTGCATCGTAGCGCCTGCATACTTTCTTTTTGTCTGACACAAAGCGCTCGATAACCCGATGGCACCATGTACGCCGCCATTTCCCCCGTTTGCTGCACCAAGCGCGCCAAGATGGTTTCAACCATATCAAGGCCGTGCTGAACGGTTTCATAGCTGTGCATCAACAGTAAGGCTGCTGGCCCAACAACAAACGTCTTGTCGTGCACACTTTCTTCAATCAAGTTCCATTCTTTCAGCAGTTTTAGATGTCGATACAAACTGCTTAATGGAACGTTCAATTGTTCGCTGAGTGTTTTCGCAGAGACTGGGAATTGGCTTACCGCAACTTGCATTAATAATTGCAGTGCCTTTTCGTTTACCTGATTAGCGTTGGCTTTGTTTAATGTCATGAGAGAGTTGTAACGTGTTAAAAGATATAGGACAAATATAATTCTTAATCACTGAGAAAAGAAAAATAATTTTTATGAGTAATTCTCACTTAATGAGAAAATGGCAGTGAGCGGTTAAATATTGAAGAAAACTTGAAAAGTGGATGTCTCACCTTTGAGTCTCTTGCCACTAAACTGGAACTTAAACAATTAAGATTTTGTTTTATTTGCGAGAGTAGGAGGTGTCTCGCATACTCAATAAATCTAATGAATAATATTGTAAACGTGAGTTGCTGGTGGGTATCGTTTTCTCGGTACCATCTGAGTCAATCGGTTTATAAAAGGTCGCTTTTATATGCTGAATAAAATGCTTCTTAAGAAAGCTGCTATCTTTTTTCTGCCACTTCCTTTGGTATTTGCGGAGGTTTTGTATTTGGCACACGAGAGTGTGCAAAGTAACCTCGATCACTTGCTCGAAAAGAACATACAAATCGCGGACGAAATTCTCTTTCAAATTGAGACTGAAAACCGAACTGCGCTTATTCATCCAGAACGGTGTGAGCAGTTGCAGCAAAACCTGATGTTTGAGCGAGACATCGATGAAATGCTCATTGTCAAAGGCGATGAGATCATTTGCTCATCGAAGCTTGGACACTTATCCAAACCGCTTTCTGAATACTTAACCTTCACGCCCAATCATGCCTTAACCTTCGGTCAGATAAACGGTCTAGATGAGCCATTGCTGCTAGTGGTGACACAAGGGCAGCAGACATATAAAGCCATCACCATCATTGATAGAGACTATTTTGGCGCGACAATTGGATTTAACAACGATTTACGCCTCAAGCGGTCAGCTTTGTTTATTCATGACGACGTGGTGCCCGCTGGCGCATCCAGAAAAGGTACAAACCCGATTGCTTTTAATGAATCTAAGGTGTTTGAATACCAAGCGCTCGCTGAAGCTAGCGATTTATTTGTCGAGCAAAAGTTGATTTCTTACATCATCTATTCTGTGCCTATTATCGCGATGATTTATCTTTGCCTATACGCGTTAAACAAGTTTGTCGATCCGCAAAGAAACCTTCTTGCAGAACTAAAAAAAGCACTGAAAAAAAACGAATTAACTTTGTATTACCAACCTCAAATTGATGTTGAAAGCGGATGCGTGTTTGGTTACGAAGCGCTGATACGCTGGGAGCATCAACAAAAAGGTTTTATTGCTCCAGATGAATTTGTTCCTGCGGCAGAACAGAACGGGTTAGTATCGTTGCTAACTGACTACGTTTTAGAAAAAGCTGCGGACGATTTCTCCAAACTGACGTTTACTCATCCGGTGCATCTTGGTGTCAATGTGCCTCCTGGTTACCTTGTCGGTTCTCATGTAATAAGAAAACTGCAACTCATCCACAGAAAGCTAAGTGAGAATAATGTGTCGCTCGGCATCGAAATTACGGAGCGTCAGTTGATCAATGGGGAAGCAAGGAAGCATATTGCAGCGTTGCGTGTGCACGGAATTGATGTACTGATCGACGACTTTGGAACTGGGCAAACGTCGTTAGCATTTTTGCAGCACATGAAAATTGATTATTTGAAGATCGACAAGTGTTTTGTTGAAACAATAGGCATTCAAAGTGTGAGTGCATCCGTATTGAATGCCATCGTTCATTTTGCGGACGAGCTGCAAGTGAAGTTGATTGCCGAAGGCGTCGAAACGCCGGCGCAAGCAGAGCATTTGAAAAATATGGGAGTGCAATACCATCAAGGCTACCTGTATTCCAAACCTTTACCATATTCCCTGCTTGCGCAGCAGCCGATTTCCTAGCTCTTGTTACGCATTACCAGTGATGAATTTGAGCGCGATAACACTGCGCTTCGTCATCGAAGACAAACTCAAGATCGTTTTTGATGCTCTCAAGGCTGTCTTCTTGGTAATGGGAGACGTAAAGCAATTGGCTGAGATTTTCACGTGCAATCAGTTCCAACGTGTTTTTTACCAAGCGTCGTCCTAAAAAGTCGAGACCTTGATAAGGCTCATCCAAAATGAGTAGCGTTGGCTGCTTCACTATAGCGCGCGCGATCAACAGCAAACGTTGCTGACCGTATTCCAACTGTTTGAAAGACGTTTTTTCGTAGTGACGCATGTGTAAGATATCAAGCCACTCTTTAGCTACGTCAATCTCTTTACGCGAAGGCTGATTATACAAGCCAATCGAGTCGTAGAACCCAGACAGAATGACCTCTAACGCGCTGCAATTCACTCGGTATTGAAGATGCAGTGCAGAGGAAACCATGCCAATATGCTGTTTTATCTCCCAGATGCTTTCGCCAGAGCCTCGCTTCTTGCCGAAGATGTGGATGTCGTTACTGTAGCATTGTGGATGATCGCCAAATATCAGCCCCAATAACGTACTTTTACCACAGCCGTTTGGCCCTTTAACTTGCCAGTGTTGTCCTTTATCTATGCGCCAATTCAGGTCAGTGAAAATACGTTTTTCAGTGTATTCAACTTGGCCATTTTTTAGTTCGAAAATAGGATCATCGAAGTGTGTAGAGTGTTGGTGACGTCGTATCAACCCCATCATCTCTTCGCTTTGTTTTTGGGATTGTGACTTGATTTGTTCGATTATCGGGTGGTTGTCCCAACTCTCTTTATTCATTGTGCTGTCAAGACTGCCGGCATTAAATAGCGCCACATGATCTATCCATTCTGGCATGTCGGACTCGCGAGAAAACGTAATCAACATCTGGACGGATTGCGAAAGCGAGTGCAAATAGGTTGCGAGTGAAGCGCGGTGGGCAACATCTAGACCGACAAAAGGATTATCCAGAAGCACAAGGTCAGGTTGGGTTGCCAACGCTCTAGCGAGCATGACTCGTCTGGTCTCGCCAGTCGATAAAACACGAAAACCGCTCTGTTTTAAATGGTGAAGGTCGAGCTCTTCAAGCAGTCTTTCCGTTGTTGCTGCATCTTGGCAGCACTCAAAAATCAAAGCATAAACGGTACTGCCTTGGTCGATACGATCGAGAAAATCGGTGTCGTCCTTTTCTAGCTCACGTTCAAGTAGTCGTTGTTGCTCTGAAAGCGATACTTGCGCGACTTTCAATTCACCAAGATCCAAAGTCCCTTGTGTGGGTTTCAGTTCGCCACAAAGCAGATCGCCTAGCAGGGAGCCGATGTCGCCTTCTGCACTGAAGATGCCCCAAGAGTCATTGTTATCGATTGTCCATTCATCAATGGAAAGTGTGGTGGTATGTCCTTGTACAGCAAGCTGACTAAAGCGAATAGCCATTGTGTTTGTCTTCCTTGTTATTGTTGTATTGGACTAGTTATAACAACTAACCAAGGGCCTAAGGAAGGGGATGTCAGTATTAATTTTAACCAAAGCAAAGATTGTTACGACCAGAAACGAAAGACTTATGTAACGAATCTGCTGTTCAATAAGTCGCGGTAATATTTCCATATAGTCATCATTATGCGTATGGATATTGTGCTGCTACACTCATATGTGGCACTTATTTATTAAATGTAAGGATGCATGTATATGAGTGAAAAGGAATACGATTATCCTGCGAGCTACAGTCTCGTTTCCATAACCGACCCATCAAGTTACATCAAATATGCCAGTGCGCATTTTAATGAAGTTGCTGGCTTTGAAGAAGGAGAGTTGATAGGAAAACCACACAACGTTGTTCGCCATCCAGATATGCCTAAACAGGCGTTTAAAGACCTCTGGTCTCATCTCAAAGCTGGGAAACATTGGATGGGAATGGTGAAAAACAGACGAAAAAATGGAGGATATTACTGGGTGGATGCGTTTGCATCGCCAATCAAATACAACGGTGAAATTGTTGAATACCAATCTGTCCGTTTTAAACCAGAACGTATTTATGTCAAACGAGCAGAGAAAGCTTACGCGAAACTGCGAAATGATAAAAAACCGCTTCAACTTTACCTACCTCGAACACGTCTTTGGATGAGAGCTGCCTTTTTCCTTTTTATTTCGAACTTTTTGGGCTTGTTACTTCTAGAGATGAATCAATCACCAATGGTGGCTTTCAGCGCAGCAGCGTTACTTTCGGCATTATCCATTTACATGTTGACCAGACCAATTGAGAAGCTGGCTAAACAAGCAAGACAGGATTTCAATAACCCGTTGATGGAATACATATACTGTGGGAAAGTGAATGATCTTGCAGAAATCGAACTGGCTATGAAAATGAGGAAGCAGTTCGCGAACGCCTTGTTAGGCAGAGTAGGAGTTTCGGTAAAAGATTCCTGTGAAGAGACGAAAACGAATGCCGATAGCGCGGCGGATAACAGTGAGCGCGTTACTGAGAACCTAAGCGCGCAAAAAATCGAAATTGATTCTGTTGCAACCGCAGTGAATGAGATGCAAG
Organism: Vibrio sp. VP6; assembly: GCF_028823755.1. Taxonomy (NCBI): domain Bacteria; kingdom Pseudomonadati; phylum Pseudomonadota; class Gammaproteobacteria; order Vibrionales; family Vibrionaceae; genus Vibrio; species Vibrio sp. VP6. The sequence goes on along the minus strand of NZ_JAPEID010000023.1, from coordinate 3,778 downwards.
CCTCGTCTTCCGAGATATCTCATAATGCTCAAGCAACCGCAGATGCGACGCTGAAAGCGCAAAACACCATGACCGATAGCCGCAATGTTATCGATAACGTTAACCATTCTGTTCTCGACCTTGTTGGCGAGTTGGGTGAGATTTCGAAAGTGGTGATGCGTTTGAATCAACAAACGGATCAAATAGGGACGGTTATTGAGGTGATTAATGGCATTGCCGAACAAACCAATCTTCTGGCATTGAATGCTGCGATAGAAGCGGCAAGGGCAGGCGAGCAAGGTCGTGGTTTTGCGGTAGTCGCGGATGAAGTGAGAACGCTTGCCAAACGAACTCAAGAGTCCACAACAGAGATCAAATCTGCGATTGAGAGCATTCAACATGGCAGTAAGTCTGCGGTTTCTGCGTTGGAGAAAGGCAACGAGATGTCTACAGGGACGGTTACTTTGCTTGGAACGGCGCTTGAGAGTATTCAGCAGCTAGAGTCGTTGATCCAAGATGTTGTAGAAAGAAATCAACAGATAGCCGTCGCCATCGAAGAGCAGGTCTACGTCACAGATGAAATCAATGAGAACATCCAATCGCTCAATTTGAAATACAGCGAGTCGTATGATCTGATGACAGAAACCAACCAGATGAACAGCAGAGTGCAAAACTGTACGAATGAACTCTCTGACATGATAAAAAAATTCGCATAAGCAGCGGAAGTAAATGGCTTAGTGCTTCTCTAAATAAAGCATAGGGTAGGAGCAAATATGGTTACGCAAAATACCAACTTTTCCCCGGAGCAACCAAAAAATGAAAAAGACGAGCAACAGAATGTAGCAATAGTTGAATTCAATAGCAGTGTGCTCAGCAGGCAATCGACAGATTTTTTGACTCATGAAGAGTTAAAAATGTTGGAAGCCGTGATAGGTATCGCTTTTTAGCTTTTCTCATTAATCAGTTGTATTGAAGCAATGAAAGTGAAAAGAAAGCCGTTGATGAACAACGGCTTTTTTGTCAATAAAATCTGTTGAAAAGTAGTGGGGAATCAACTGATGAAATGATACGTTGTTGATCTTCTAATACTTTAGATTTTATCAACGCTCGCATCGCTCCATGCCTTTTACAGTTCACTTTTCGTTGGTGGTATGCGATTTGATATTGAATAAAGCAAGCGCTAAAAGGGGAAGTAAAATGCTTAATATTAAAGGTTTTTCCCCATTTCTTTGCCAAAGATAGTGGAATGACTCCGATGCAGTCGCTTTGAGCTACGTGGGTGAGAATGCCCAAATAGTTAGATGCGATAGAATCGATATTGTTTGATTTGACGATCAAGCCCAAATGTTTTTCAAACTCAGTATCAAAACTCCATTTACTGGCAAGTACGCAATGTTTTTCGTCGCTTAACATCTCGGTGGAGATGTGCTCGTTAATCCTTGGGTGACCGTTTCGACATATAACAACACAAGGCTCTCGACAAACATCTTCCACTATAATTGACGCTTCTCTGCTTTCAATATCCCCCAATAGTAAATCCGCTTCATTGCTGTAAAGCAGAGAGAATAAATGGTTTTCACTTAATGTTGACTCATGAAAAAAGACATTTTCAAGCTTGGATTGCTGAGCCGGATAGATATTTGAACAGTAAACATTGTAGGGAGCAGGTTGGGTGATCACGCTATCGATTACACTTAGTGCTTGTTGTAGTTGAGGCAGCCATTTCTGGGCCGTGCTGGTTAGCTCAATATTTCGCCCTCGTTTCGTAAATAACTTTGTGTTTGTTGTGCGCTCTAGTCGTTTAATGGAAGCACTTATCGCTGGCTGAGTTACACCTAATTTATCCGCCGCTTTCGTATAAGAAAGGCACTCGGTCACCACAATAAATGTATTGATTAAGTTTAGGTCAATGGCTTTGGACATCTTGAACTCGAGTAATGAATTGTTGGGGAAATCAACGGGAGTGCGAAGTGACTCCTGAGCCACTATTAACATAATGACTCAGGAGATTTATCGCTATTGAACGATAGAGGTTGTGACTTGTTCAATTTTTTGATTGAACTCGAATGGTGCTTGGTAGTCTTTACTCACCGCGCCACCTTCATCTTCACCAATACCCACGCCATCGTCGAGCGAGAACAAGCGGCTGTTTGTGTTAGGGATAAGTTTCTTCTCAACAAGCTTATCGTTCACGTAGAGATAAACGTTACCGCCTTTACCTCTGCCAGCTGCGTTACCTTTACCACCTTGGCCGTTCTCGTCGTAACGGAATGCCACTTTAATCTCGTTCTTGCCTTCTTTTAGTTTAGAACCAGAGACTTTAGTGTACTCGTAGGTTAACCAGTTATATTCGAAGGTTGGGACGCCGTTTTTCACATATAACGTCCAACCACCGAAGTTACCGCCTTGCGCGATAATCACACCGTTAGTCTTTGACGCATTGTCTGTTGAAATGTCCGCAACAATATCAAACGATTTATTTTTGATATTTAAGAAGGAGTTTTCAGGGATGCCTCTCGCACCTTCATAAAGCGTTAGGCTCTTCTTACCAAACAGAGCATCAGGTCGGCCCGCAATTTCTGCGTTCACACGTTCCATTGTGCGATCATCGATAGGGTAGACATGGTTTTTCTCTGCTTCTTTATCGAATAGCTTCTTCAGCTCCTCAAGCTTTTGAGGGTTAGATTTTGCTAAGTCGTTGGCTAAAGAGAAATCTTTCGTTGTGTCGTACAATTCCCATTTATCATCTTGTAGGTCTCTAAACTTAGTTGACCCCTCAGTTAAAGCCCAGTGAGTAACACGCGCTAGCCACCCTTCGTGATAGATGGCACGGTTACCTCCCAGTTCGAAATATTGAGGTTTGTGTCGTGTTTGTGCTTTTGTTTCCTTAAATGTATTAGTGAAGCTCACGCCTGCCATCGGGATTTGCTCAACACCATCGACTTCTTTTGGAACTGGTAAATTGGCGGCTTCTAGTACTGTCGGAGCAATATCTACAACATGAGACCATTGATCGCGTAAAGGCTGGCCTTTATTATCGATTCCCGCAGGCCAACTCACGACCATACCATTTCGAGTGCCACCAAAGTCTGAAGACATTCCCTTCGTCCAAGTAAATGGAGAGTCACCCGCTACGGCCCAGCCTGAAGCGTAGTGTGGGAAGCTATCTGGCCCGCCTAGCTTATCGATGTTTTCTAGCACGCGGTTAGGATCTTCCGTGATGAGGTTATAGAACGCCAGTGAGTTGAAGCTTCCGTTACGGTTGCCTTCTGCGCTCGCACCGTTATCGCCGACAATGTAGAAGATTAAGGTATTATCGAATTCACCATTTTTCTTGAGTGTGTCGATGACTCGACCGATCTCATGGTCAGTGTGTGCTAAGAAGCCTGCATAAACTTCCATTTGGCGTTCGAAGACACGTTTTTCATCAGATGAGAGAGAATCCCAACGAGGCACAAAGTCTGGCATTGGTGGCAAAACCGTATCTTGTGGAATAATGCCTAACTTCTTCTGACGTTCAAACGACTCTTGTCTTAGTTTGTCCCAGCCCATTGAGAACTTGCCTTTGAACTTATCAATCCATTCTCTTGGGGCCTGATGAGGGGCGTGTGCGGCACCCGGAGCGTAGTAAGCGAAGAACGGTTGGTCAGCATTATAGCTGTGCTGCAGGTTCAACCATTCAATAGTTTGGTCGGTCATATCTGCTGTGAAGTGATAGTTCTTTTTACGTGGCGTTTTAATGCGCGTATTACCGGCTTTGTTGCGTAATTCAGACGAGAAACCAAACCTCCTAAAGTTG
>NZ_JAPEID010000022.1:0-82447 GCF_028823755.1 Vibrio sp. VP6 | reverse complement strand
TCAATGGCCGGTGAGCCTGAGCTACCAGAAGCTGAAGTTCAAACTGCAGAGCCGACCGCTGACGCGGAAGAAGAATTCAACTTCGACGAGCTGGAACTGCCAGAGTTTGATGAAGAAGATGCATTGGCATCCATGACGGCTGAACCTGAGCTACCAGAAGCTGAAGTTCAAACTGCAGAGCCGACCGCCGAAGCGGAAGAAGAGTTCAACTTCGACGAACTGGAACTGCCAGAGTTCGACGAAGAAGATGCATTAGCATCTATGGCCGATGAGCCTGAGCTACCAGAAGCTGAAGTTCAAGCAGCAGCGCCAACCGTTGACGCGGAAGAAGAATTCAACTTCGACGAACTGGAACTGCCAGAGTTCGACGAAGAAGATGCGTTAGCTTCAATGGCCGATGAGCCTGAGCTACCAGAAGCTGAAGTTCAAACTGCAGTGCCAACCGCTGACGCGGAAGAAGAATTCAACTTCGACGAACTGGAACTGCCAGAGTTTGATGAAGAAGATGCATTGGCATCCATGACGGCTGAGCCTGAGCTACCAGAAGCTGAAGTTCAAACTGCAGAGCCGACCGCTGACTCGGAAGAAGAATTCAACTTCGACGAACTGGAACTGCCAGAGTTCGACGAAGAAGATGCATTAGCATCTATGGCTGATGAACCTGAGCTACCAGAATCTGAACGTGAAGCGGCAGCACCAGCAGCCGAAGCGGAAGAAGAGTTCAACTTCGATGATACTGAACTGCCAGAGTTCAGTGAAGAAGATGCTATTGCGGCTATGGCTGAAGCATCATCTTCATCAGAATCAGAAGTTGCGCCTAAGCCAATTCTCCAGGCAGATAATGACCATGATGCGCTTTTTGAAGTCTTCGCTCAAAACAGTTTTGATCAAGAGGTAGAGCAGCCAACTGCTATTGAATCTCCATCTGAGTTAGACGATTTTGATGAATCAACGATGGCTAACTTGCTTGCAGATGAGCCAAGTGCTGAAGCGTTTGATGGCAAGCTCGACAGCGACACCATTGCAAGTGCAGGCATGGATTTCGAAACCATGTTGGATGTCGGTGATGACTGGGATGGTTTTAAGCCAGCATCAGACATGCCTGAACCATCGGTTACGGAAGAAGTCCCTGAAGACCAGCAAGAAGTGTGGAGTTCGAGCGAAGCGCTGACTCAACCTGAAATCGCGCAAGAGAACTGGGCCGAGCAGGAAGATCTTGATGACTTTGACCCTAAGAAAAATCAGTTTATGACTATTGATGAACTGATGGCTCAAGTGGACAAAGAAGGTGGTGAGTTTGAAGAGCAAGAACTGATGCTTGATGTCGGTTTGAATGAGTTCCCTGATGTGATTGGTGATATCGGTGACGTTGATGTAGATACCAATGCAGAAGCAGCAGGTAAGTTGGACCTTGCTAAAATCTACCTTGAAATGAACGATCCTCAAGGTGCGATCAAACTGTTAGAAGAGGCGATAGTTTACGGTGAAGATGACATTCGCCGAGAAGCGAAAAACCTCATCGATACCATAAACGGTCGATAAATCAAAAAGGGTAGCGAGAGCTGCCCTTTTTGTATCTGAAGGGACTTGAGTATATACTTCCCGCCCCATTTTAGAGTTCGAAGGTTAAGATGAGAATCGCATTAGGTATCGAATACAACGGTACAAATTATTTTGGTTGGCAACGCCAAAGAGAAGTGAAAAGTGTTCAAGAAGAACTAGAGAAAGCGTTGTCCATCGTTGCGAACCACCCTGTCGAAGTGCAGTGTGCAGGTCGTACTGATGCGGGTGTACATGGTACGGGACAAGTTGTTCACTTTGATACCAACGTTAATCGAAAAATGGTGGCTTGGACTATGGGCGCAAATGCGAACATGCCAAGTGACATCGCTGTTCGCTGGGCAAAAGAAGTTCCTGATGACTTCCACGCGCGATTCTCAGCAACAGCGCGTCGTTACCGCTACATCATTTTTAATCACGCATTGCGCCCAGGCATTTTGAACTCGGGTGTGAGCCATTATCACGGCGAGCTAGATGAAAAGAAAATGCATGAAGCCGGGCAATATTTGTTAGGTGAAAATGACTTTTCATCATTCCGTGCAGCGCATTGTCAGTCGTTGAGTCCGTGCCGTAATTTGATGCACTTAAACGTCACTCGTCATGGTGATTACGTTGTTATCGATATTAAAGCGAACGCGTTCGTTCACCACATGGTTCGAAACATCACAGGTAGCCTGATTAAAGTCGGTCGTGGTGAAGAAAAACCAGAGTGGATCAAGTGGTTGCTTGAGGCAAAAGATCGCAAACTTGCAGGTGCAACAGCGAAGGCTGAAGGTTTGTACTTAGTCGATGTCGATTATCCAGAAGAATTTGAATTGCCTTGCGTGCCGATCGGTCCGCTGTTTTTGCCAGATAATTTGAACTAAATTCACAAACTTGCTTCAAAATATCGGTAGTGTAGCCGCATAACATCAGTAATTAACGATATCGAAAATAGGTACAACCAGTTTTTTATCTACACTCGTCGCAAGATATGGTTTAATCCGTCGGTATTATTTCGAATTTATATCTTTCGCAATGAAGCGGAAGAGTTGAGAGAAAAGGTCTTCCATGAGTTGGCTTGAAAAGATTTTAGAGAAAAGTAACCTAGTTAGTTCACGTAAAGCTTCTATCCCAGAAGGTGTGTGGACGAAATGTACCTCTTGTGAGCAGGTTCTTTACCATGCTGAACTTGAGCGTAATCTAGAAGTTTGTCCTAAGTGTAACCATCACATGCGTATGAAAGCGCGTCGTCGTTTGGAAACATTCTTGGACGAAGGTAACCGTGTTGAGCTAGGCACTGAGCTTGAGCCTCAAGACAAACTGAAGTTTAAAGATTCTAAGCGATACAAAGAGCGTATCTCCGCAGCACAAAAGAGCAGTGGCGAGAAAGACGCGCTGATCGTTATGCAAGGTGAGCTATTAGGCATGCCTCTAGTAGCGTGTGCGTTTGAATTCTCTTTCATGGGCGGTTCAATGGGCTCTGTGGTTGGTGCTCGCTTTGTTAAAGCAGTAGAAGCAGCAATCGAGAACAACTGCGCGCTTGTATGTTTCTCTGCAAGTGGCGGCGCTCGCATGCAAGAGGCGTTGATGTCTCTAATGCAAATGGCGAAAACCAGTGCGGCACTTGAGCGTCTGTCAGAAAAAGGCCTGCCATTTATTTCGGTTCTTACTGACCCAACCATGGGCGGTGTATCGGCAAGTTTGGCGATGCTGGGCGACATCAACATTGGTGAGCCTAAAGCGTTGATCGGCTTTGCAGGTCGTCGTGTAATCGAGCAAACGGTACGTGAAGATCTTCCTGAAGGTTTCCAACGTAGCGAATTCCTGCTTGAGCACGGTGCGATTGATATGATCGTTGACCGTCGTGAAATGCGTCAACGTGTGGGTGGTCTTATCGCTAAGATGACTAACCACAAGTCTCCATTGGTGGTTTCGGTTAACGAATCTCCAAATGAAGAACCATATTCTGTACCAGAAGTGGACGAAAAAGGGTAAAGTAACAACTAACATAAAGCCAAAGAAATTAATGGTTAAAGTTAGATGACCCAAAACCCAATTCCTCAAGCCACATCTCCTCTAGCGATGTGGCTTGATTATTTATCAAATATTCATTCCTCAGCTATCGATTTAGGCTTAGACCGCGTTCAAGCGGTAGCGACAAAAGCCAATCTCACCAAACCTGCTCCTACCGTAATCACTGTTGCTGGAACCAATGGCAAAGGCTCAACGTGTGCGCTAATGGAAGCAATCTTACTCGACGCTGGCTATTCGGTAGGCGTTTACAGTTCCCCTCATCTGATCCGTTATAACGAGCGTGTGCGCATTAATGGTGTAGACGTGGAAGATGCTAAGCACTGTGAAGCGTTTGACTATGTAGAAAAACAACGTGGTGACATCAGTTTAAGTCTGTTCGAGTTTGGCACGCTTGCAGCGCTGCGTATTTTCCAAGTCGAAAACGTCGATGTAGTGCTTCTTGAAGTTGGCTTAGGTGGGCGACTAGATGCAACAAACGTCGTTGATCACGATGTGTCAGTGATCACCAGCCTGGCGATCGACCATGTAGATTGGCTTGGTGACGACATCAATGTTATCGGCTTTGAAAAAGCGGGCATCTACCGTGCAGGTAAACCCGCGATTTGTGGTCAACCACTGCCTCCAGCGACGGTTGCAGCCCATGCTGATGATATCTGTGCTGAATTCTTCCAAGTCGGCATACAGTTTGACTACGCTCTAACTGAGAAAGGTTGGAAGTGGAGTAGTGGTGCTTTTGCGCTTGAGGATCTTCCTCTGCCTTCTCTACCTCTTCCAAATGCTGCCACTGCTTTAATGGCTCTAGGCGCGTCGGAATTGCAAATCACTGACATAAACATCGTGAATGGCTTGAATAATGCTCGACTCGCGGGTCGAATGCAGGTACTTCAACACGAGCCAGAAATTGTGTTGGACGTGGCGCACAACCCTCATTCTGCTGAGTATTTAGTTGAAAAGGTAAAAACTCAGTACGCAGGGAAAACTATCCACGTTGTAATTGCAATGCTGCATGATAAAGACATCAAAGCGACATTGGCCGCGCTTAAGCCCATCGCGACGCATTGGTATCCAGCATCGTTGACTGGGCCACGGGCTGCAACGGCGGATGAATTATGCCAGTACCTACCGCAAGGGCAAGTTCAGTTCCAAACACCGGTTGAAGCGTTTGAGAGTGCATTAAGCAGCGCTGCTTCAAACGATCTTGTGTTGGTCGCGGGCTCATTCCATACCGTAGGTGAGGTATTGGAGTATTGGCAATCAAAGAATAAGTAATCAAAGGTAACTTGATGGCAAGTAAATTCCAAAGTCGTTTAGTCGGCACCATCATTCTAGTCGCAGTGGGAGTCATTGTTCTCCCTGATGTTCTAGATGGTAAAAAACTGCACTACAAAGAAGAATTTGCCAGCATTCCTATCAAACCTGAACTTGATAGTGATGTGGAAAACTTCGAGATCTTAGAGCCAGTAGAAGATGACATTGCGCTACCAGAATCACCAGTAGAGGCGGTCGTGCAAGAGTCAGAAGAGCGTCAGGTTAACGCCTCTCAGCCGGAGCAGAAACCTGAACCTACGCCACAACCCGTCGAAGTAAAGCAACCAAAACAGCCAGAGCAGGTTGAAATTGCTGTTCGTCCAGTTGAAGAAAAAAATCAATATGAAGATTCTGCGTGGATCATTCAGTTGATGGCGCTGAAGAATCACGAAAATGCAGAGGCGCTTGTTGCGGATTTGCAGAAGCGTGGTTACCAGGCTCATACGAAAAAAGAGAACGACTTTACTCGAGTAATTGTTGGCCCTGATGTGTCAAAAAGTAAACTTGAACGACAAGTTCAAGAATTACAAAAAATTACCGGCTCAAAAGGTCAATTGCTTAAATTTAAGCCATTAAATCCATAAGAAAACGTTTGCGTCAGCATTTTTTCTGTTAAAATGCGCGCCAACTTAAGATGAAGAAAACATGAATTGGATAGATTTTATCATTTTAGGTGTGATCGGATTTTCAGCTCTGATCAGTTTAGTTCGCGGTTTTGCTAAAGAAGCTTTGTCTTTGGTTATTTGGTTCGGAGCGTTTTTTATCTCCAGTAACTACTACGCCAAATTGGCGGTGTACTTCACCAATATCAAAGATGATATGTTTCGCAACGGAGCTGCAATTGCGGCGTTATTCGTCGCAACCTTGGTAGTTGGTGCAGTGGTGAATTACGTCATTGGTCAACTGGTACAAAAAACAGGGCTATCAGGTACTGACCGAATTCTAGGAATTGTATTTGGTGGTTTACGCGGAGTCTTAATTGTTTCTGCGGTGCTGTTTTTTATGGATGCGTTTACTGCATTCCCAAGCTCGGATTGGTGGAAAGAGTCACAGTTGATCCCTGAGTTCAGCCGTATCATCGCCCCATTCTTCGAGCATTTACAAGCAACATCAAGTTTTCTGTCTGGCACTATCTAGTAGTGCCAGCTACTGTCGCAAATCGAGGATTAGGACATGTGTGGTATTGTTGGAATCGTGGGCACAACGCCTGTAAACCAGTCTATTTATGACGCGTTAACGGTGTTACAGCATCGTGGCCAAGATGCCGCTGGTATTTGTACCATAGAAAGCAATCGTTTTCGTCTGCGTAAGGCGAACGGTTTAGTCAAGGATGTATTCGAAGCAAGACACATGCAGCGCTTGCAAGGTGAGGTCGGTATCGGCCACGTTCGTTACCCAACTGCGGGTAGTTCAAGCGCCTCAGAAGCCCAGCCTTTCTACGTAAACTCTCCTTTCGGTATTACACTTGCCCACAACGGTAACTTGACCAACGCTCACGAAGTTCGTCAGAAACTGTTTGAAAAAGATCGCCGCCACATCAACACCACTTCTGATTCAGAAGTGCTGCTCAACGTACTTGCACACGAAATTGACACAGTAAAAGGCAATGTGACTGCAGAAGATGTATTTCGCGCTGTTACCAATGTGCACCGTACTATTCGCGGCGCTTATGCAGTAACTGCGATGATCATCGGCCACGGTATGATTGCGTTTCGTGACCCGCATGGTATTCGCCCTCTTTGTTTAGGCAAGCGTGAAGTCGCTGGTCGCACGGAATACATGGTTGCATCAGAGTCTGTTGCGTTGGATGCGGTCGGTTTTGACTTCGTACGTGACGTAGCTCCGGGTGAAGCGGTGTATGCGACATTTGAAGGTGAGCTGTTCACTAAGCAATGTGCAGACAATCCAAAGCTAAATCCTTGTATTTTTGAATTTGTTTACTTTGCGCGTCCTGATTCTTTCATCGATAAAATCTCTGTGTACAGTGCTCGCGTTGAAATGGGCAAAAAGCTGGGTGAGCGAATTCGTGAAGATTACGCCGATCTTGATATCGACGTCGTAATCCCGATTCCTGAAACCTCTTGCGATATCGCACTACAAATTGCTCAAGCGATCGATATTCCTTACCGCCAAGGCTTTGTTAAAAACCGTTACGTTGGCCGCACGTTTATCATGCCTGGTCAGCAACAACGTAAGAAATCAGTGCGTCGCAAGCTAAACGCTATCCGCTCTGAGTTCAAAGATAAGAACGTGTTGCTGGTGGATGACTCTATCGTTCGCGGTACGACATCAGAACAGATCATTGAGATGGCTCGCGACTCCGGCGCGAAGAAAGTGTACATGGTGTCTGCTGCACCAGAAGTTCGCTTCCCTAACGTTTACGGTATCGATATGCCGAGCGCGACAGAGCTGATTGCTCATGGTCGTGACAACGAAACCATTTGTAAACAGATTGGTGCGGATGCGCTTATTTACCAACGTCTAGATGACTTAGTTGAAGCGGTAGGCTTAGGTAACCAAGATATCACGCAGTTCGATACATCTGTATTTAATGGTGAATACGTAACTGGCGATATCGATCAACAATACCTCGACTTCCTAGATGGTTTGCGTAATGACGATGCAAAAACGCAACGTGAAATTCAGCAAGATCTAGCGAACCTAGAGCTGCACAACGAAGGCGCGTAAATCTGCGCCATCATTATCGGGATTAAAAAAACCAGAGCCTAGGCTCTGGTTTTTATTTTTGTATCATTTTTAGTGAATGTTATAGGCAATCACAAAGTCGATGAACAGACGCACTTTCTCTGGCAAGTGATCTTTGTGGTTGTACAGCATGTAGATGTCGCGCGGGTTTGCGCTCCAATCTGGCAATACTCGCAACAATTCACCACTTTCGATGTATTCCTTAATCATCACATCAGGCATTAATGTAATACCTAGACCTTCTGAACAAGCACTGCGAACAACATTGAGTGCGTTGGCTTGGAAACGACCACGCTCTACGTTCACCACAGACTCACCTTTGCTGTTGATCAGTGTCCACTTGATAAGTGGGTAGCCTTTTAGCAAAGAGTGGTTTGAGAGCTCTTCTGCGTGGTTTGGCGCAGGGTTGGCTGCTAGATAGTCTTGGCTGGCAACCAAAATATCTTTTACTTCGCCAATTTTACGAGCAATTAGGCTGGAATCTCGTTGCGGACCTACACGGAAAATAACATCCCATTCCGTTGGGTCTAATTGATCAGCGTTGTTCTCTGTCGTCAGCTCGATATTGATATCCGGATACTTCTTCATGAAGTCATTAAACATCGGCATCATCATGCGCTTGGTCAGATTGTAAGGCGCAGAAATTTTAATTTTGCCTGATGCGCCACGGCAGTCATCAGTGATTTCTTCCGCGGTTGATGTCAGCCTTTGAAGTAGGGGAGAGCATTCATGGTAAAAGCGTTCTCCGGCTTCAGTCAGAGAAAGCTTACGTGCGTGACGGTTCAATAGTCGAAGATTGACAGAGTCTTCTAGCGCTTGAATGCGTCGGGTGATGGTTGCCACCGGGATCATGGTTTTTCGCGAAGTTGCGGTATAGCTCCCATTTTCGACAACCAGTCGAAACAGGTTCAAATCATCTAATTTCATATTTCCAGACACATTAAATTACCAATTATGGCTAATTTATAATTAACTTTGTGATTAAAGCTTGCTTTAAGTCAACATGTTGCATCATTTGAACACAGCAAGAGCCTTGGAGTAAATACTGACAATTTGTATAAATGACTTTTTCAAGCTACGTTTTATAACAAGGCGAAACCGCTTCAAGTCTTGCTGCGCAACGTTTTGCCTATGCAAACACAACAAAAATAATAACTTAAATAATTTTGTTTTTTGACTAAGCTTTGTGAGGTGTAAAGGTATGTTCAAGACTCACAGTCAAACGGCAATGGTCTCGGCACAGGAAGTGGTTAATCGGAAACTGATCATGTTAGTGGACGATGATCCGATATTTCGTAACGTAACCAATGCTTATTTAGAAAGTCAGGGTTTCAAAGTAGTAGAAGCTGAAAATGGCCTAGAGGCTCTTCATCAACTCAGGGAATGCCAACCCGATCTCGTCTTGTGTGATTTGTCTATGCCCGTATTAGATGGCATAGAATTCGTAGAAGAAGTCAGTCTTGAGTATCCATCGTTACCGCTTATTGTGGTGTCTGGCACAGATGAAATGTCTGATGTCGCGAAAGCGTTGCGTTTTGGTATTAAAGACTTTCTTCCAAAACCGATAGGGAATTATGAACATTTGTCGCAAGCGATTGACAATACGCTTGAGGACTCAGATTGTCATTTTGCCGAACAGCGTGACTTTTCAAGCCAGTGGTTCCGCGTAGATGATGGTGGAGAAATTCCAGATGAGCAAGAGCTGCACTGGCATTTAGAGTACTTGCAACAAAACCCAAATGCAGCGAGAGATCTGCTGCATGCGTTGTTGCCAGACAAAGACGCCTCTCAAGGTGACTGGCGTTGTTCTTATCGGTTACTACAGTCGGCAGATTTGATGCCTTTGGTGTTTGATTATCGCTGGTTGATGAATGGACAGTTTGCTTTCTACTTAGTGGACTCTGCTTCCCAAGAAAATGGAGGTGTAGCGACAACGCTACTGGTGAGAGCTTTGTTTGATGATTACCTAAGAAACTTAAAAAGTTTCAGTGCGGATCTGAAAGACATGGTAAACATCATGGAGAAGGGCATTGAGTGCTCAGATTGCGCTGGTGCGGTGAAGGCGGTATTTGGTGTGGCGGATTTAGCTTCTTCAACCGTGTCACTTTTACCTGCTGGTTTGGACAGCCAATGGTCGGATGGACATGAAAATCAACATATTGCGGCAGGCAATCGACTGGGTGATGGCAGCATGAAAAACTTCATCACCCGAGATTTACCGCTGAAGACAACAGGTCAGTTGTCGATAGGTTGTTTAGGTGCATCCAGTTTCAGCCTGAATATTACTCGAGTGAATCGACTCGTTTAGAAAGCCAAACTCGGATCTTATCTTTAATCAATATGGTGAAAGCAGCATGTAATGTGCTGCTTTCTTCTTTCCTGAATCTGTCGTTCTATAACTGATGATTTTATAACCTTACTTTTTGTTGGTGTTTAGATGGAGTTGTTTAAGGTATAGTCAGCGCCTAAAACAATAATGACCCATTTATGCAACGTTAATTTAACGCTGCGTGTTGGGAGAAGCAAAGTCAACTAGTGAGAAGAAACATCATGGCAGACAAAGATTTTAAAGAGCCTTATAATATTTTTTACTTTTTAGGTTTCATTGCAGTACTTTTGATCCCAACTCTACCTGCAACGCTAACCTGGCTTCGTGTAATGAACGGTTACGCAGGCTTTTAATCTAGCTATTGTGTATTGGAGTTCACCATTCGTATTAAGCGTTACTTCTTCAATATTGTTGGTGGACTCTGTATAGCGCTTGGCATTGCCGGCATCGCCCTTCCTCTCTTACCGACCACTCCTTTTATCTTGCTAGCAAGCGCTTGTTTTATGCGCGGCAGCCCTGCATTTCATCATTGGTTACACAATCACAAAACCTTCGGCCCTATTTTAGACAATTGGCATCGTCATCGAGCGGTGAGCCCTAAAGTCAAACAACGTGGTGCGGTTTTTATCATTCTTAGTTTCACCGTTTCTATCATCGTAGCCCCCATCATCTGGGTAAAAATTGCTCTTTTAGTGATGCTAATCGTTTTACTCAGTTGGTTTATGCGCCTACCTGTGATTGAGTTGGTTGCTGACAGAGAAGAAAATCACTAAGATTGTAGAGAATAGTGTGCCCGCTCTTCGAGTGGGCGTTTGTATTTTCAGCGCCTGTGACTTTTAAGAAAATAGGCACATAGCGGTGAAAACCTATTGTTCGTTGCCCTCGTGATACTGTGATTAGAATAGAGGGTGATGAGCCAATCTAAGTAAATCGGTATTATGACTACAGAAACAATTTCGCTGATCAAATCTAGCATCAAAAGCATCCAAGATTACCCAAAACCAGGCATTCTTTTCCGCGACGTAACAAGCCTATTAGAAGACGCAAAAGCGTATCAAGCAACCATCGGTCTGCTGGTTGAACGCTACAAAGACATGGGCTTTACAAAGGTTGTGGGTACAGAAGCACGTGGTTTCCTATTTGGTGCGCCACTAGCGCTTGAGCTAGGTGTTGGTTTTGTTCCAGTGCGTAAGCCAGGCAAACTACCTCGCCCGACTATTGCTCAATCTTATGAACTAGAATACGGCATTGATACGCTAGAAATTCACACAGACGCTATCGTAGAAGGCGATAAAGTATTGGTTGTGGATGACTTGCTGGCGACAGGTGGCACGATTGAGGCAACGACAAAGTTAATTCGCCAACTTGGTGGTGAAGTTGAACATGCAGCGTTCGTTATCAACCTACCAGAAATCGGTGGTGATAAGCGTTTAGAAGCATTAGGCCTAAACGTATTCAGCATTTGCGATTTTGAAGGACATTAATACATTCAATGAGTTATTTAGCTTTAGCGCGAAAATGGCGTCCTAATAAGTTTGACCAAGTCGTAGGGCAAAAACATGTTCTAACGGCACTGGAAAACGCATTGGCGCAAAACCGTTTACATCATGCTTACCTATTCAGTGGGACGCGTGGTGTGGGTAAAACCAGTATCGGCCGTTTGTTTGCCAAAGGGTTGAACTGTGAGACTGGTATCACCGCCACACCATGTGGTGAATGTGCTACCTGCCGAGAGATTGATGAAGGTCGCTTTGTTGACTTGCTTGAGATTGACGCGGCATCACGTACTAAAGTTGAAGATACTCGCGAACTGCTAGACAACGTTCAATACAAACCCGCTCGTGGACGTTTTAAAGTGTACCTCATCGATGAGGTGCACATGCTGTCGCGTCACTCTTTCAATGCGTTATTAAAAACCTTGGAAGAGCCGCCAGAGTATGTGAAGTTTTTGCTCGCAACAACCGATCCACAGAAGCTGCCAGTTACCATTTTATCTCGTTGTCTGCAGTTCCATCTCAAGCCAATCAGTGTTGATGATATTCATCAGCAACTTGACTACATTTTGGGTCAAGAGCAGGTTTCAGCAGAGTCCAAAGCGCTCGGTATGATCTCCCATGCAGCTGATGGGAGTATGCGTGATGCGCTGAGTTTGACCGACCAAGCGATTGCTTTAGGCAATGGTGCGGTGCAAACCGACATCGTTAGCCACATGCTGGGAACCATCGATACGGATCAAGCGATTCACTTGCTTGAGTCGATCAGCAGTAAACAACTTCAACAAGCCATGGATAAAATCCACCAATTGGCGGCGAATGGTGTTGAGTGGGACGGTTTATTGCAACAAATCGCGACGCAGTTACATCGCATCGCTATGTATCAAGCACTGCCTGCGTCACTAGACCGAGCACAGCCTGATGCAGAAAAAATCGAATTATTAAGTAAAGCGCTCAGCCCACAAGATGTGCAGCTTTACTATCAAATTGCGCTAAAAGGTCGTGAAGATCTGACGCTGTCTCCAAATGGCCGTGTTGGTATGGAGATGATCGTCTTACGTATGTTGGCTTTTCGTCCATCAGCGAATAACGGTGCAAATATCGTTACCGCAGGATCTCAACCTCAGTTGAGTCAGATGCCAAATGCGAGTCTAACGAATTCAGCGCCAGCACAGCAGGCTCCGGTAGCACAACAGCAGTCGCGCCCAAATCCAGTGCAAGCACAACAATCTGTTTCGCAGCCCGTTCGTCCGTCAGTGAATCAGCCTGCGTCAATGAATGAAGAGCCACAATATCAGCCAGATTATCAGACTGGTGGTTATGATATGTCGCCTCCTCAGTACGACATGGCTCCGCCAATGAGCGAAAACCCAGCGCCAGAGGCTCAACCTCAGCAAGAAAGCGCACCTGCGCCATCAAGAATGGGTGCGGCAGGCTTACGTCATCAATTACGTTCACAGCGTAAGCAGGGTTTACAGCAAAACACAACGCAAAATGGTGGCACAAAAAAGCCTAAAGCGGCATCTGCAAAACCAGAATCGGTCATCGACCGAGTAGCGCAATTGCATGGCAATTCCGCGCAGGTGTCGCCAAACTCAACGCCAAAGCCTACTGAACCAGAAGTTGAAGAAGCGTATCGCTGGCGTCCAAGTAAGCCTGTTGAGACGAAAGTTAATACTAAGCTGACACCTACGCAGCTCAAGCAAGCGCTTGAGCATGAAAAAACACCAGAAATGGCACAAAAGCTGATTGATGAGTCACTTGAACAAAACGAGTGGGCGAAAATGATCAGTTTGATGAACCTGCCTAAGCTGGTGGAACAACTTGCGCTAAACTCTGACTATAGTAAAGAAGGCTCGACCGTTTCTTTACAGTTGAGAAGCAGCCAAGCACACTTAAATACAGATAGAGCTCAAAGTGAGCTGCTCAACGCACTAAACACGGTTTTAGGTGAAGAGTGTCACTTGAGTATCGAAGTAGGAGAGAGTGGCGAAACACCACTTGAACTGAGAGACAGACTCTATCAAGAGAAATTACAACAAGCGCTGAACAGCTTGGAGAACGACCCGAATGTCGACTTTATAGAGCGTCGTTTTGCTGCAGAGCTTGATAAAGATAGTGTGCGCCCTATCTAACTAACAAACGGAATGGGGTTGAAAACGTCAAGTGATAACCCCATTAACTGATGCAACACCCAATTAAACCAGAGAGATAAACATGTTTGGTAAAGGCGGTATGGGCAACCTAATGAAGCAAGCCCAGCAAATGCAAGAGCGCATGCAAAAGCTTCAAGAAGAAATCGCGAATATGGAAGTAACTGGCGAGTCTGGTGCTGGTCTAGTTAAAGTAACAATCACTGGTAGCCACAGTGTGCGTCGTGTTGACATCGATGAAAGCTTGATGGAAGACGACAAAGAAATGCTTGAAGATCTTATCGCTGCGGCATTCAACGATGCAGCACGTCGCGTTGAAGAAACTCAAAAAGAGAAAATGGCTTCTGTAACTGGCGGTATGCAACTACCACCAGGTATGAAAATGCCATTCTAATCTGCTGACATCTAATTAAGCGGATTTTCATGCGTACCAGTCATATGCTGGAACAATTGATGGAGGCCTTACGTTGTCTACCTGGGGTAGGTCCCAAGTCGGCGCAACGTATGGCCTTTCATTTGTTACAGCGTGATAGAAAAGGCGGTCTGCAACTGGCAGATGCGCTGAGTCAGTCAATGACCGAAATTGGTCACTGTGCTGAATGTCGAACTTTTACTGAAGAAGAAGTTTGCCACATTTGTACTAACCCAAAACGCCAAGAAAACGGCCAAATTTGTGTAGTAGAAAGCCCGGCAGATATCGCAGCAGTTGAAGCGACGGGTCAATACTCCGGTCGATACTTTGTGCTTATGGGGCATTTGTCTCCGCTTGATGGCATCGGTCCAAGTGATATTGGTTTAGACGTGCTTGATTATCGTCTACGTCGAGGTGATGTTTCTGAAGTGATCCTTGCCACCAACCCAACGGTTGAGGGAGAAGCTACTGCTCACTATATTGCGGAGTTGTGCAGAGAGCACCAAGTCGAAGCTAGCCGTATCGCGCACGGTGTGCCTGTAGGTGGGGAGCTTGAGCTTGTAGATGGCACGACCTTGTCACACTCATTATTGGGTCGACATAAGATTTAATAAAAGCCGCTGAATTCAGCGGCTTTTTTGATCTTGGGAGTTGGGAACGATTAATCGTTCGATTCTTTACCAAGCAGGTTTTTGTAGATAACCGCACCAAGTACGCCACCCACAATAGGCGCAACCCAGAACAGCCATAACTGAGAAACTGCCCAGTCACCTACATACATTGCGACTGCTGTACTACGAGCTGGGTTTACTGAGGTATTAGTCACAGGAATGCTGATCAGGTGAATAAGAGTCAGACACAAACCAATTGCAATAGGCGCAAAACCTTGAGGTGCACGTTTGTCTGTCGCCCCCATGATAACGATAAGGAACATCATCGTCATCACGATTTCAGAAACTAACGCAGCAAGCATTGAGTACTGACCTGGTGAGTGTTCACCATAACCGTTGGCGGCAAAGCCAGAACCAACAACATCAAATCCAGCTTGTCCTGTCGCGATGACATAAAGAATACCACCAGCGATCAGCCCGCCGATCACTTGTGCGATGATGTAAGGCGCAACGTCTTTTGTATCAAAACGACCGCCAGCCCAAAGGCCAACCGTCACTGCAGGGTTCAAATGGCAACCTGAAATATGACCGATTGCAAATGCCATGGTTAAAACGGTTAAACCAAAGGCCAGAGCGACACCCAGCAGACCAATACCAACATCTGGAAAACCTGCAGCTAACACTGCGCTGCCGCAGCCGCCCAATACTAGCCAGAACGTACCAAAAGCCTCAGCCAAATACTTGTTCATGTTATTTCCTAATTTCTAATTAAATGACCCGCTGAACATAGTCGAGAATTGTCAATAAAGTGTGAGGGAGATCGCGTAAAAACTGCAAATAGGACGGTATGTGGCAAGAGTTCTCAAGGATGAGATAAAAGCAGGGAGAAGAGAGGCTGAATCTTCAGTTTGCCTTGGCCATCACTAACTGAGTAACAGCCAAGGCAACGTAGGTTTTAACTAAATGCGACGAAAGGCGATACGCACAGCAAAATACCAGTAGCAATAATCAAGTAAAGCGACGCGCCTTTGTATTTGTGTAAAGAAGGCACTTGATAGACAAGGTAAGCTGGAATCAAACAGCCAATCAAACCAAAGATAGGGCTACATACTGATGTGAAGCTCAGAACTGGTAGATTCAATACAATTGCACCCCACGCCATGAGAATCGCAAAGAGAATGATTCCTTTGGTGACCAAGTCTTTATTGATCTTCTCTTCAGGCATGACCTTTTTTAGAGCCAGCATCGCTAGACCTTGGCAAGAATCGCGGAAACCCAAGTACACACCAAAAAACGCAGTCATTACTGAGAAAATATTCAGCATTAAACTCATTAGTTTTAGCGTCGTGCCGTCCATACCTTGCGCAACCATCGCAAGAGCAGAGATGTTCTCTTCTGCTGCTTTAACCGCTTGTTCATGTGACATCGCAAGCGTAAAGGAAATCGCGTAGAAGAAGACCGTCACAAACAAGATACCGAAAGCAATTTTCATTGCGCGCATGGCTTTAAAGCGAGCTACCTCAATCGATTTTTCTTTTGATCGGTATGAGATCACCATTGGGCTCAAGCTTTGAATAAAGAGAATAGACGTTAGAGTAAACGGCAGTAGCTCAATTGCATCTTTCAAACCAGCGCCTGTTTCTGGAATCGCACCGACATTCGCTACATCCCATTTTTCGATCATCATGACGCCAAGTAATGCAACGGTACAAAGTTTAATCAGCACAAGACCAGTACTGACCTTAAACAAAATCTTTTCGCCACGAGATGCAATAGCGACCAGCGCGCACACTAAAGCCAGACCATATAGCGGGTTTTCAGACAGTAAACCTTCCGTGATGCCAAAACTATGTAGGAAAGATGCCGAGTCATTGTTGATGGCTGTTGAGTAAACAAAGACCCAAATCACCAACATGATGAAGTACAGCACACCTAATAACGCCCCCCATTTGTTACCAAGGTAACCGGAAATAACGCCAGCGTAATCTTGGCACTTTGGTGAACTTGAGAGAGTGTTGATGAAAAGGCGTTGGAACAAGTACATCGCTGGGTAGCCGATCACGGCAGAGGCCAAGAATACCCAAAGGCCCAATACGCCTACTTTTACTGGTAAAAAGACAATACCGGCACCGATTGCCATGCCGATACTCATGATCACCCATCCCCAGTCTGTGCTATCAAACTTGGTCGCGGCTTTCCACTCGTCTAGAGCCATGCCTGCTTTTACGTGCGGTGGCTCTTTACCGATAGGTAAGGTTTGTGTAGGTGCTGTCACGCTCATTTTATTGTTTCTCTTGTTAGTATGGATTTTTCTCAAATTTAATTGAGAAAACATATATCACCAATTTTTTTGTGGAAAATTCAGATAAATTTGAGATCTTGGCGAAGAAGTTCAAATAAATTGGAGTTTTTAACGAGCTTTGTGATCTGATCTAGTTGTTTGATTCATATTTAATTGAAAAAATAACGCTAATACGGAAGTTGAATTAGAAACTTCTTAATAAAAAATAAAATTTATGTGAGGATTTAAAAATGAAAAAATTGATTTCATCTGAACACGCGCCTGCTGCTATCGGACCTTATTCACATGGCACTAGCTATGGTGATTTGATTTTTACTTCTGGCCAATTACCCGTTGATAAGGCAACAGGAAAAGTCGTTGAAGGCGGCATCAGTGCACAAAGTCATCAATCTCTTACTAACTTGAAGCACGTTTTAGAGGCTGGTGGTGGCAGTATCGATACTGTTTTAAAAACAACGTGTTACCTATCGAATATTAATGACTTTGCCGAGTTTAACAAGGTCTACGCAGAGTTTTTCCAACAAGATTGTCCAGCACGCAGTTGCTTCGCAGTGAAAGATTTACCTCTTGGCGTGTTAATTGAAGTCGAAGCGATTGCTCATAAAAAGTAATACGGAGAACAGAGCATGAACCAGCAATGGACACAATATATCCAAATCATTAAGCAAGTCGTGAAACCTGCATTAGGATGTACAGAACCCATTGCTGCTGCGTACGCGGCAGCAGTTGCTAGAAAAGAGTTGGGCGAATCCGATATTGATGCGATAGAGGTGCGTGTTTCAGACAACCTATTTAAAAACTCGATGGGTGTTTTCGTACCCGGAACGGGCAAGATAGGCCTCAAAATTGCCGCCTCAGTTGGTGCATTAGCCGGTGACCCAACAGCAGAACTGGAAGTGTTGGCTCGGATTAATGAGCAGGATGTCGCTGCTGCGCAACAATTGATAGATGAAGAGCGAGTAACCATAGCGCGTATGGATACGCAAGAATTCATTTATTGCAACGTAACGCTCACCTCTGGTGACGATGTTGTTTCGGTCACGATCAGTGGCGGTCACACCAACATTCTTCAGATCATGCGTAATGGCGACGTGATTTTTGATGCCCCATCACAGCAACGCGTTGCGACCGCTTCCGTTTGTGAAGGTGTGGATATTTCGATCAAACAAATCTATGAGTTTGCCACTCAAGCGCCTTTTGAAGAGATCAAATTCATTCTCCAAGCAGCAGAGCTTAATACCTTGCTCGCTCAAGAGGGTATCGACCGAGGCTATGGCCTAGAAATTGGACGCACGCTAAAAGGCAACATCGAGCAAGGCTTATTGGGCAATGACTTAATGAGTCGCATACAGATGATGACATCCGCGGCGTCTGATGCTCGCATGGGAGGGGCGACGTTGCCAGCCATGAGCAATTTCGGCAGTGGTAACCAAGGTATCGCTGCCACAATGCCAGTTGTAGTTGCCGCAGAAGTATTCCAAAACGACGAAGAACAGCTGGCTCGCGCATTGATAATGAGTCATTTAGGGGCTATTTACATCAAATCTTATTACCCACCGTTATCCGCATTTTGTGGCAACACTGTTACCAGTGCGGCAGCTTCTATGGCGCTGGTGTATTTAGCTGGTGGTACATTCGAGCAATCATGCTACGCCATTCAAAACGTCATCAGCGACAGTTCAGGTATGGTGTGCGATGGTGCGAAGTCCTCTTGTGCGATGAAAGTGTGTACTTCGTCGACAACGGCGGTGCGCTCATATTTGATGGCGATGGGTAACCACAGTGTTAAGAATCAAGGTATAGTAGGCGAAGAAGTTGAGCAAACGATAAGAAATGTTGGCTCAATGGTTCGTTTCGGTATGCCGTATACTGACAAATCTATTATCGATATTATGTCGGCCTAACCTCCAGTTTTTGCTAAGGGAAGTAACATTGCTACTAAAGAAACTCACCAAGAGTGATCTCGATATTTTGAACTCTATGAAAAACGTCGTGGATGGCATTGCACGTATGTATGGTGAACACACTGAAGTGGTTCTCCACAGCTTAGATGCCGAAGCGCCGGAAATCATCAAAATCGCAAATGGGCACGTGACGGAACGCAGTGAAGGTGCCCCAATTACCAACTTAGCGAGAATGAAGTTAAGAGAGGGCAAGGACGTTTCTGATTCGTACCTGACGAAAACGTCGAACGGAAAGACCTTGCACTCCATTACGACCATTGTCAGAAATCCAAAAAACAAACCGATTGGTTTGCTGTGTATCAACGTAGATATGGATGCACCGATGCAGGCGTTTTTAAAGGCAATGCTGCCTCAGCAACACACCGAGTGTTGTGTTGGTGGCGCTCGATCACCAGAAACGTTTGCGCGTAATATCGATGAAACCATCATCAGTACGATAGAAACCGTGCAAACAGAAGTGTGGGAAAATGAAGCCATTGCGCCTTCTAAACGTAACCGTGAACTGGTGACGCGACTGCACGGCTTAGGCATTTTTAAATACAAAGATGCTGTTTTAATGGTTGCAAACCATCTTGGCATTTCGCGCGATACCATCTACTTGTACTTACGAGAGCTTGGTAACGACTAAACGGGGGCTCTGAATAGATTAAGTAAGTTGCTCTAGCTCAGTGATGTTGTCGAGCGCTTCTTGGTTGGTTTTGCCACACACAACCGGACACGGCTTAAAATCGTGACAAACTTTAGGGCGCTCAGGCTTACCAAACAGCTTACATAAATTGTCATCGTTGAGTTGCACGCAACGAACACCTGCTGGTTTGCCCTTGGGCATTCCAGGTATCGGTGAAGAGATACTTGGCGCAATACAGCAAGCTCCGCATCCTAATCGACAATCCATAATGTAAACCTCTTAAAAATTGAGGGGGCAATTATGGTCATTTTGACGTGGATTGGAAGAGTCGCTTAAGAAAAAATAAAAAGGAGCACTCAATAGAGTGCTCCTTTTTGCTTTTAAACCGTTGTGATCATCTCAAGAAGCGATTGTAAACAAACAGCAGAATAAACGCGCCCAGCGTTGCGGTAATGATGCTGCCGATGTTTACACCTGTCGCGCCACCAAATCCAAGAATGCCGCCAAGGAAACCACCAACAAAGGCACCGGCAATCCCGAGCAACATGGTTGCGATCCAGCCTCCACCATCTTTTCCTGGCATCAACCATTTCGCTAAGGCCCCGGCGATCAAGCCCAAAATAATCCAAGAAATGATACCCATGAAAACTCCTTAATTCCTTCGTGATCAATGAAATAATGCGAACTCGTATAAGGATAGAACAGTTAATTGAAAATGGTTGAATATCGCATTAGATACTTGATGCCGATTGGAGATCGTCTCAAAACTTGAACTTTTGCGGCGAGAAGAGTATAAATCGGCCCCTAATTCCCTTGGTGAGACCTGAAGTATGAGCACTCCATTTTGGCAAAGTAAATCGTTAGAACACATGAGCGAAGAGGAATGGGAATCTCTTTGTGATGGGTGTGGCAAGTGTTGTCTACACAAGCTAATGGATGAAGATACCGATGAAATCTACTACACCAATGTGGCGTGTAGCTGGCTGAACAGCAAAACATGTTCATGTAAGGACTACCCAAATCGCTTTACCTCTGGCGAAGAGTGCACCAAGCTGACACGCGAAGACATCGACGATTTCACTTGGTTACCGCACACGTGTGCTTACCGTCTGTTAGCCGAAAATCAGCCATTACCAGAATGGCACCCGTTGATTACGGGCTCGAAATCCGCAATGCACGCGGCGGGTGAAAGTGTCCGCAACAAAGTGGTGTACGAAATTGATGTGGTGGATTGGGAAGACCACATTCAAAACTTACCTGATAGACTAAAACCTCACAATTAACTTTAAAAGTTGAGAATGCTGTATATATTGGTTGTATGTACAGCATGAGGTTTAGTATGTCAGATAACGATGAAATTCAGAAAAGTGTCATACGAAAAGCGGTAGAAATTTCACCTATCCCTAACTTCGTTTACGAGAAACCATTGGTATCCATTGATGAGAATGGCGAACCCCAGGTTATCTACCGTGCCAATGGCAATAAGATCCCCATCAAGAAACTTCCCTTACTCTATGTCGGTGGGTATGACGACAAAGACAACCTAATTAGCTACCAGCCATTAGACATGGTCAATGAATTCTTATTGTCGAAAGCAATCGATGATGGTGTGCTTGAGCTTGGTACTGATGCACAGGGGCTTGCCCATTACTTCAGCTTCGTATTGGACAAACAAGCTGAGTGGGATGCTGAATACGATCAGGAGGACTTTGACCCTCTCTATGATGACCCCCGCCCAGAATGGAGTGCTTTTCCTCGCAACAAACAAGAGCGGTTAACCTATCAATATCGAGATGGAATAAAGCAGCTCGCTATTGATGGTGTATTGGCTAAAACAACAGCTAGGCAATATATGAGTAGTGTTGTTGGCTTCTATAAACACTGTCTGCGTCAAGGCATACGCTTTAATAATCCTCCTTTCCAGTTCGAGACAGTGAACATCCATTACGAGGCGTCTGCATCTAGTATGAAAGCTTACCAACGTAAGCAGGTGCACACGACGGATATGCGGATTAAGTTTGCTAAGTCGTCTCGCAGTGGCGGCACAAATCTCAGCAATCTACGCCGTGACCTGAAACCATTCACCAATAATGAATGGAAAATCCTACAAACCATATTAATGAAATCCCGCAGAGTGGTACGTCATGGTGACAATAATAAACTGCACTCACTGCCGATTGAGTTTTGCCTGCACCCAATGATTTGCCGCAATACTGGATTGCGGCGTGAGGAGGCTGCGAGCCTTCATTTGGGGCAGATTGTTAACCCTGAAACCATGATTCAGGGTGGCAAAGAGGTGTTTAAAAAGCCTGTGATGGATTTGGGTGTCGGCGATAAGTACCAATCACTCACAAAGACTGCTGAGGGCTTTGCAGAGAAAAATAAAAGCCGCATTACTATTATCCCCGCCACATTGATGAAGATGCTTTACGATTACTCGCAGTCTGACAGGTATCAAAAGCGCTTTGAGAAGTTCAAAGCATGGTGCAAGGAGCAGGCTGAATCAGGTAATACGCATTACTTTGAGGGTGATGATGCAATCAACCCTGAGCTGGAATACCTGTTTATTACCCAGTCCGGGAAACCCATGTTTACCCGACTACAAGACTTCACTGGACGTTGGGTGGAAATACGTAACACCGCAAACCTAACCCAAGGCCTTGACCAGCCTATTGTCGGTTCCCTACACAATTTACGCTCAACATTTGCCGTAAATATTTTCCGTCACCTCCTAAATAAAAAAAATGAGTATGGCAACCCATCAATCACACCTGATGAAGCATTGGACAGGGTATCAGCGCTGCTAGGCCATGAAGATAGAGCAACGACCATGGAATACCTGAAAATAGCACAGGATATGCCCTCTGCCGATGAAATCTATGAAGACGTACTGGGCTATATTGGTGCTTTTGATGATTTGGAGGTGGCATTATGAATCAAGGACGTAAGCGTACCAAAATTACAACAAAGAAGACCAACGCACCTGTCATTCCACTTCGTTTTGAAGATATGGTTTTAGATTGTGGCAATGGAATAAAAGCCTACACTCACCGCCTACGCTACCGCAATGTCCCGACAGTAAAACAAATAAAGTCTGGGAAGGGCGTGTTGGCGAATCGGGATGATATCGTCAGGGACATTCACCAAAGGCTAGCCTCCTTACCTGAAAAACTATCAAAGAAGAGTTATTTTACTGGGCTTGTAAGCTACTTCCGATATCTTGATGGCATTGGTTACAACGGTGACCTTTTCAGTAATGCAGTCATGATTGATTGCTTAAAGCACTTCAATAAATTACGCGAAAAAGGTGGGCTGGTATCAAAGGCTTCGAATATTAAAGCCAGCTTATCTTTCCTATTAAGGCTATGGAATAGAGAGTC
The DNA here is from genome assembly GCF_028823755.1 of Vibrio sp. VP6. Classification (NCBI taxonomy): domain Bacteria; kingdom Pseudomonadati; phylum Pseudomonadota; class Gammaproteobacteria; order Vibrionales; family Vibrionaceae; genus Vibrio; species Vibrio sp. VP6. Next base: position 59,585 of record NZ_JAPEID010000022.1, on the reverse strand, counting down.
TGACCTTAAGACGCTGCCTGAGGTTGCAAGGCACCCTCCGGCTGCGAACAAAGCGTTCCATGTGGAAACAGAGCTGAAACCATTATCAAAGGTGTTGGTTAAAGGCGCACAGGCCTTTCAGGAAGCGATTGAGAAAAATGAGTTGCTAGATATTCATCCGTTCTTTGATGAAGATCTGTTTGATGAACAAGCAAAGCGCCTTGGATGGACATTAAGGCAAAGTGTAGACAAGAAAATAGGCTTCAAAACGTGCATGAAACCTCGACCTAAGACAATAAAGATCAGCCCGCTTCCATTTGAACGCCTACATCGACAGGTTTTCTATAATCAGGCATCACGCAATTGGTTTTTCGTATTCTCAATGCTGACAGGCATGAATACATCAGTGCTTGCTAATGTACGTCACAAGGACGTTTCATTTAAAAATATTGGCAGTGGGCGTTTTGTTTTTGACGGTGAAAAGTTTAGGGCAGGCTATAAAAGTTTGGATAATAGCGCTGGCTTTAGCCAGCGAACTAAAGAGTTGATTACCCGATGGTTAAAAACCTCTAAAGCGATGTACCAGTCACTGGGTATTCCGCTGTCAAACGAGCTGCCGCTTTGCCCTTTTTTTACGGGCAGCGGTGAGGTTTGGACATTCAATACCCACGGTTCAAATATTGTCTACATCAATAATCAACTTGAGAAGATAACAGGATTAAGGGTTAATACAAGCCGATTTAGGGCGACAAAATCCGATGTACTGATGCGGGTGACTGAAGATATCTTCCTTGTGTCACAGGGGCTGAATAATACCGTGAATGTTGTCGCAAAACGCTACTCTAGCGGCGTTCAGGCAGACCATGATAATAACCTCAATGCCACGTTTGGCGCGTTAAGTGCTATCGCCAAGGGTGAGGCGGTTGGAAAAGCCATCGATGACTCCAAGGTAATGCACAGCGATATTTTGTCTGATTATGATGCTAAAAAATTACGTACCCGTGAAAGCCAAGAGCAGCCATTAATGACCACACCCAGTGGTATAAAATGTGCAGGACCAACACCAGAGAGACTTGTTGTAGAAGCAAGGCGCATGAAGCAGTTGGGGATTGATTTTTCGCAAGATACCGGGCGTTGCACGGATTTTCTTGCTTGTTTTGATTGTGACAGCCATAAATTGGTGGCGTCAGAAAATGATATCTGGTTAATGCTGTCATTTTTAGAACAAATCGAAGACCTCAAAGAGATGGTGGCCAGCAATTCCGCACCGAAAGATGAGTATTTTGTGGTGGAGGGGATGTTGAAAAAAGTCCTTCTTAGGCTGAAACAAAAAGCACCCCAAAACTACGCTCAAGCAAAACAAAAGGTGGATGATGGCAGCTACCACCCACTTTATCAAGACCGAGCCAGTGCAAGCCAATTCTTTAACGGGTAATTTATGTCTAAACAGCTTATACAGCTTCGCCAAGAACTCGCTGAAAACCCGTATGTGACGTTTGACTCTGACGGAGAAGGGGTGTCACGCGTCTTTGATGTAGAGTGGGATTTTTACGGCCTGAACCAGAAAGATAAAACAATCTCTTTTGGGCGTATTGATGAGAAGTACCGCCACGATATTCAGTCTTACCTTTATGGGTTGATACAATGGCAAAAGGAAACATCAAACTCTAACTCCCATGCGGCTGTTAGCTCACTGATAAGGACTAGGGGTAAATTAAACACCATCGCAACACGCTGGGGAAAAAGTGATTTCAGTTTGCTTTCGAGCGAGCGAGAGTGGAAAAAGTGCACTAAAGCATCACATGGGTTTGGCGGTGAAGTTGGGTGTCAAGGCATTGCGTCTACGATTAATGCACTGAATAAAGCGGGCTTTGTAACGCGCTATGTCCACAGACGAGAGTTTATCCAGTGGGTTAAACCTGATACTGGTCAAGGTCAGGCAATTGCGTTTCCTGAAGCGATTCATGTCAGTATATTAAAAACAGTTGTTGAGTTTGTTGAAACCTATCACCCTTATCGCCACCAAATTTCAGCGGCGATGGAAAAGCTTTACATCTATCAGGATGAGATGCTCAACGCTGAGCTTAAAGCGCTTGATGTGAGTACCCTTAACGAGAGGCAAATGAAAACACTCCGAATGAGGATGTCCCGCAAAATAAGCAAGTGGCCTGAACGAAAAGCAATTCCTAACTTCTCATTTTACAGACGTGGGAATTGGTTAGGCATATTGCTCAGGATGTGCTTTATCTGTGTGGGTTTGTTCTCCGCTGCCCGAAAGGAAGAGCTGCTCTCCATGAACAAAGAGAGCTATGACGATACATTAGCGGCTGTGCCCAAGGTCTCAGCGTTTTCGACAAAGGGAAATAAGGGCGAAAAGATTTATACAACGTGGAATACAGCTCCTGTCGTAAAGCTGGCACTGGAGCTCGCTTTTGACGCCACGCAAGCCGCGAGGAAATATAGTTTAGAACGACTGGATGACGGCTATCAAAATGGTCAGCTAACCTTAGACCAATACAACGCAAAGAAACAAGACCTTGAGAGTGCCTTTATTTCTCCCGATATCCCTTATGACAGTGACGTGCTCATGAATAAAATATCGTTAAAGTACAAGGTTGATGGTGCTGATGATGCATTGAACATGAAAGAGTTCAACATTACTGCGACCGCCGAAGACGTTGACGAGTTCGATCTGTTAAACCCAGAGCGAGCAGGGAGTTTAAAGGTTGGAGGCGGTCTACCAAGGCTTAGCCCTCATGATTTACGGCGGAGTTTTGTGGTCTTTATGGTGAAAAACCGGCTGGGCAACGCACTCACAGTAAAATACCAGCTTAAGCACCGCAATATTAATATGTCCAACTGGTATGCGAACTATTCTGAACTGGCGCGTACCAACCAACTGCTGATGGATACAAAGTTAATGAGTGAATTTGATGAAGCCATTGAAAGTTCTGCGGTCGACGCATGGGATGATATTTACAATGTATCTGATACGCTCAGCGGCGCAGAGGGTGAGCGTATAGCTAAGGAACGACCAGAGCTGTTAGCAAAGAATAGAGCAGAGCGGCTAGCACAGGGTGAAGAAATAGTTATGTCCCGAAGTGAATTGCTTGCATTGGTAAGGTCTGGTGACAAATCTATTGTGTTACTTCCTACAGGAGGGTATTGCACCAACCGTAATTGTGAGCGCCTTTGCTCTTTAATGGATATTGTTGAAGCCCCCTGTGAGCATAAGGTTATCACTGATAGGGCGGCCAAAAGGCTGTCGAGGGAGCGAGACAACCTCATTGCTTCATTTCGGGCAATCAATGATATGGGTGATTATGCCAATGAATTGATTCTTGATGCTAGAAAAAAGAAGATTCAGTCTATTGAACCAACGTTGGTCAAGCACAGCATCCGATTTGATAGCTTCAATGATGATATTAAGGCGGTGTGGTCATGAAAGTGGAGTATAGAGCAACCTGCAGGGCTGAGGGGTTACTGGTCAATGCATTTCAGCGACTATTAGATGGTAAGCCGCTTCATGTTAAGGCAACGGGCAAGCTAACGTTGAACCGAATCAATAATGAAGCCCTACTTGGCAATAGCTATGTCCATAAGTTCAAAGAGTTCGTGGCCTACGCCAAACCTGTTATCGACGAGTACAACCTCTATCGTGATAAGGCGATGACAACAGGTTTAGATATTGAGCTAGACGTTCCTTTGTCTGAGTTTGATGGGCTAAAACATCAGTTGAAGAAAGCTAATGAGCTCAAAGATAAATACAGGGTGCAACGAAACAATGCAATTGAGGCCCGAAAGCAGTTAGAAGCTGAGAACGCCAGGCTCCGATTTAGGGTGTTTGAGCTCCAACAAGAGCTGTTAGATGAAAATTCGGTTGTGACACCAATCAAGTAGCCTGCACTCACGCTCAAGTACAATGGGGCTAGGGACGTATGCGTAACACGTTTCTGGCGGGTGGACGACATTTGTTACCAAGTGCCGTCTCCCTGAGAACCCAGCGTGCAACTTTCACTGCACCAGGCTCAAGCCTCTACCTGCATCACTATCGATGTTCCGTATGCAACGCAATGGTAGGCTGGGTGCCCGCTATAATGCGAATAGCGTGTCGATCACGAAAGAGCATGGGACTATCTCTTTCCTACTCTTAGTGCCTTTTGGCGACAGCGAAAAAACCACTTCCGCTGCTTATGATATAACGCATCTTATGCGGATTCGCGTTTGTTCACCGTACTACCTGCCTAGCACTTACCCGATTTATGTGGTTATCAGGAGGAGCCTTCTCTCGCGATTTAGCTCCCGACAAGATAGTATCTTGTCTTCGTTATATTGTCAGAGCCGCTACTTGATTCAGGCTCTTAGGCTCATCTGGTGATACAGATGGTTCATTCTTAACGCGATGGACAGCGCTGCATACGACCTCATATCGCACGCCCCAAAACCATTTAGAGTAGATGCTCGCTACAGTTTTAAGACTCTACATTTGACCTGATTTTTCTGATGCTTCAATATGCACCTAATGTATTACAGATCTCTTTCTATCTCTATGAGTTAGAAGTTTAGGGTTTGTTAAGACATTCACAAGAGGGGTTACGTGGGTGACGCCCAATAGCAATTAAATTATTGTTCATAGTATTATAATTTTCTAAATCGAAAACTTTTGAGGAAGTATAGAATGTCAGACTATTTACCAACGCAAGGTGTTACGTTTTGGCCGATAGGTAACGGTGACTCTACAACAGTATCAATTAATGATGATGTAAAGCTACAAATAGATTTGCATCATATGGTTGCTGCAGAGGATGAGGGTGAGGAGTATTTCCCAGTTGTTGACCATTTAGTAGAAGAACTTCCAGAAGTCGATGGAAAGCCATACCTGTCAGTTTTTGCTTTAACTCATCCAGATAAAGATCATATACAAGGTTTCGACAAGCTATTAGATGAAGCAACAATAGGCGAACTTTGGCTTACACCAAGAATCTTTGATGATGAAGAGCTTTCGAAAGAAGCTGATGCGTTTTATGAAGAAGCAGATAGAAGAAGAAAGCTGGCAATTGAAAAAAATGGCGATTTAGAATCAGGTGATAAAATTAGGATATTCGGCTATAGCAGTATTTTAGAAGAAGATAAGTTTAAGGGGTTCCCTGAGGATCTACTAACATTACCAGGTGAAAGTTTATCCTTATTGGATGGAGAAGATTTAGGTGCAGAGTTTCGTGCTTTCATCCACTCCCCCTTCAAAGCAGAAGAAGATGATGAAAGGAACGACACTAGCTTAGGTATGCAAATCTCCTTAGGGGACGAAGATGATGATCTGAAAGTATTAATTTTTGGAGATTTAAAGCATGACAGCCTTAGAAAAATAATCGATATTTCAAAGGTTAATGAAAATGAAGACAAGTTAGAGTGGAATATTTTACTTGCGCCTCATCACTGCTCTAAATCTGTTATGTATACAAAAGATGAAAATGACAAGAACGTTTTTCAACGTGAAATGATGGATGATCTTGAGAGTTATTGTCTTGATATTGGTTATGTCGTTAGTAGCTCAAAATCAATACCAGCATCAAATAAAAAAGGCGATAACCCCCCTCACGCAATAGCTAAAGAACGATACGAAGAGATTGTTTCTACTGATTTTTTATGTACTCACAATGACGAGTCAGAAGATGCGGAACCAATTGTGTTTGAGAAAACCGAGAATGCACTAATATTAAATGGTGAAGCAGTAAGTGAAGACGCTGCTAAATCACTTTCTGAAAGTGTGAATGATGCTCGTGCTAGTGGAACACCCCCAACAAATACTGCAGGATTTGGAGAGCTGTAAGTTGCGCTCAAATGGACAAGATAAAGCGGTTAATCAACTTAACCGCATTGAAGCAGCGTCAAATAATTCTTTTAGGGTAGTTCGTATAGACGAACCACATGAAGAAAACTCAACAATGTACGCTCTAATAGAGATCAATTGTTTTGGAATAAAATCAAGTGATGATGGATTAAAACTTCGTCCTAAAGAAAAGTTTACATTGTGTATACCCGAAAACTTCCCATTTGAATATCCATCTGTATTCGTTAATCATGCTAGATTTAATGGCTTCGCACACGTTCAGTGGGTTAGACAACTGTGTTTGTATTTATCACCAGACACTGAGTGGAATATTAGTGATGGTATGTATGGCTACATTGAACGATTAAATCAGTGGTTAATTCGGGCCGCCACTAACTCACATGAGCAGGATGGGCAGCCACTTCACCCACCAGTTGCCTACCCCGTAAATAAAGACCTACCAAGTGTCATTGTAAAGAAAAACACTCCATCATTTGATGAACCTTTTTGGGCTGGTTTTGCAATAATTAAGCAAATAACCGAAGACAGAATTGATTTAATTGGTTGGCAAAAAGAACTTGTTAAGTCAGAAAAAGGAGAGTTAGCTCCAGTAGTATTACTTAACGAAGATTTTCCTTTTGAGTATCCAAATAAGGCAGAGGAGCTATTCTCTCTCATAGAAAAATTTGGTGTTAGTGTCGATAGTATTCATTTGCTGTCTTTGTTTGCTGCCGCTGTGAATTCTCCAGATAGCGATTTGTATCTGGTTATTGGTACACCAATGAGAGGTACTAAGGGAGATAAGCAACTACAACATATTTCAACTTGGTCAATCGACAGTATGACTAAAGACACAATTAGCCTTGAGATCAGCTGCTTAAATATGCTGGCTAAATCGACAGATACGGAATTCAGGGAAAAAGTCCAACAACATAGACAAGATTGTAAAGAACTTTCGTTAAAATGTTTGAAATCGGCAAACCTTCGTTGGTGTTCTGTTAAAGAAGACCGTGAGGAGGTTACTGTAAGAAGAGATACTCAAACTACAGCAAATGCATTTTTGGACAAAGCGGTTGTAATATGGGGGTGTGGTGCTTTAGGTAGCTATATTGCTGAAGCTCTTGTTCGAGCTGGTGTTAAGCACATTGTCTTGCGCGATAACAAGAAGGTTCATCCTGGAATTTTAGTTCGGCAAAATTATGAAGATTCTGACATCGGACTCTGGAAAGCAGAGAGTCTTAAAGTTAGGCTTCAGAGAATTAACCCTAATTTAACTGTAGAAGTAAGCAATGATGATATTACTTCATCTATGAATACCTTACCTGAATTATCTGTAGCTGAAGATAATCCATATGATTTGCTTATTGATGCTACAGCATCTAATAAGGTTCAGTTGACCTTGGAATGTTATATCAAATGTAGCAAACCAAATGTTTCGTTATCATCTGTACTGATAGGGGCCAGCGCTAATAAGGCTATAGTCAATTACTTTCCTGCTGTAAGTAAAGTCTCAACATTCGACTCTCTTAGGAAACTCAAAATAATAGTTAAAGGTCGGAAAAAACTTGAAGAATTTGCAACTGAATTTTGGCCTAAAAACGAAGAGTTCTTAAATTTTCAACCCGAACCCGGCTGTTCTGATCCTACTTTTGTAGGTTCATCAATTGATATGATGATTCTAGTAGGAAAAGCATTAGAGCAAATCGGTAACTTCTTCAAGTCAGACAATAACATACAAAGTGTGATGTTCTCCAAGTGTAGTGAGTCTCATGGATATGCCTCAGTTATCCATCCTAAAGACCTTGTAGTGGACTTACCGGATAGTTATCAGGTAAGGGTACAACCTAGCGTCTTGACTGATATCAAAAAATACATATCCAAATCAAAACGAAGAGGCAAAGAAGTTTGCGAAACAGGAGGTTTACTCTTTGGGCAAATAGACCATGCAAGCGAAATCGTCTGGATAAGTAAGATTATTGGTCCCCCAAGTGACAGCACGGCAAAGCCAGAAAAGTTCATTTGTGGCATAAAAGGCACTCATAAATTTAACAATGAGATTTCTAAGAATACACAAGGTTCAATTTCATATATTGGGATGTGGCACACACATCCTATTAGTGCTGCAATACCTAGTGAAACAGATATGGAGGGTATGGCAGGAATAATGTGTAGAGATGGGTTTGCTTCTGAGTCTCAAATACTTGTAATAGTAGGGTATAGTAGCACTGAACCTGAACTTGGCATTTATAAATACGCCATTTCAGATATAAAAAAAGTTGGTGATGGAGTGATGAATCTTAAGCTAGCAAATAACGGCATTGTTAAAAAAATGTAACTGCCATTCAATATCTAGATTATGAGCATAACGAGGGTGCAATAATTCACACATGAAAGAATTGATTTCAAAAATTTCATCTTACAACCTGTTTAACTATCTATTTCCAGGAGCGTTATTTGTTGTTTTGTTAGAACAACTAACGGTATTTTCACTGAAGCAAGAAGACATAGTTCTTAGTGTTTTCTTTTATTACTTTATAGGTTTGGTTATAAGCCGTTTAGGGTCTATTGTGATTGAGCCGCTCCTTAAGCTTTTTAGAGTTGTTAAGTTTGCTGAGTATGCGAACTATGCTGCGGCATCAAAAATTGATGAGCTTATTGTGACGCTGTCCGAACAGAATAATATGTACCGAACATTATGCTCGGTCATGTTGTGTCTTGGCGGTGCAAAGCTATGGGAAGTTTACACATCTGATTTTCCTTGGCTCAGTGAAAATTTTGAGACACTTGTTATCATTGTGCTAGGTGCGCTGTTTGTACTTGCTTACAGAAAGCAAACTGCGTATATCAGATCTCGAGTAGAGCGTCATACCAACTAAAGCAAGTAAGATAATACGAAATATAACATGGAAGCCTTAAGATCTTGGTGCTTCCATATCAACACAACTGAAAACTTATTGTTATCCGTATATTACTAAATTAGTAAATAGCCTGACTCACTTTTGACCAAAGGTGAGTTAGCAGCTATCTCTATCAAATGTGTTCACCATTGCACTGTATGATGTGATGGATAGTTCTGTGGAAGAGTGCGGTGTGTATAGCAGAGCGCTGACTAGCAACAAAATGTCGAGTATTGCTTTGATCGACTTGATGGGAAAGTTGAGAATTTCGGGGTGATTTTCTCAGGTTTTGGTTAGAGAAAGGGCTTTTTGTTGAGAAAACCATGAACCCATTGGTATTGCAGGTCTCTCTCATGATTCATAAAAACAAAAATTAATTCTTGTGGGTTTTGAATCACCCAAATCGCCCATAGCCAAATTGAAACAAGCCTTTTACCAACAGTGAAAGGCTTGTTTGCTTTTAGGGTCAATAAAAGACCGGATTCTCATAAGTGATGACAAAACGACGGTCATTGTTGAACTCTGACGCTTAATTAACTAAATGCTGCTCGGTTTGCAATTTAGTGATGTAAACTTAGGGCATATCATTTCAAGGCTTTACATTCCGATTCTTGATCGCTCCGATCGGGATTCGTTTCCTACGAGGTAAAAATGACGTTTCATTTCCCCCTGAAAAATCGCCAGACACCTTGGGTAGCGATATTCGCTTTATTCATCACGATGATGACCCCTATTTTTGTGCAGGCCACAGAAAGCACAGAGCCTCCTATTATCTCTGAAGCAGAAGCTTCTATAGATAGCTTGAACATCGACATTGTTGATTTATCGCAAAGCCTATCTCAAACGGCAGGTGACGAGCGTGATGCGCTTCAGCTACAACTTTTCCAAAAAAATGAAGAGTTGAGAAATCAATTAGCGTCCGCGATTGAGCGTGAGTCCATCCCTCGTGACAAGCTGATTAAGCTCGTCAAAACGCAAGAAAAGTACTCAAAAGACGCGACCGATTATCTGACGACCAAAACCAAAGAAGTCATTGAAGAGTTAAACAAAGCGAAAGACGAAGAAAAGCTCGCGCTTATTAACGATTACCGCGAGCTTCAACATTACTTGGATGTGAGCTTTGATTCGAGCTGGCAGAATTTGGCATGGCTCAAGCAATTAGGCGTACAAAATGAGCGTGCAGAAGCGGAATTGCAAGACAAGCTAGATAAGCGCATGCGTTTGCTATCGGCATCGATGGCGTATCTGCGTCAACAAGCAGAAATCATCGGTACGCAGCTTTCATCCAGCCCAGAATCAGAAAAAGCGTCTTTGCAACTTAGCCAATTGATCGTGAAGCAGAGACTGAATATCGCAACGGAAAGTTTGCGTAACCTGATGTCGATCGGCGACAAAATGGGTATTGAGACGTCGGAGTACAAGCGTCAGATCTTTGAAATCACAGGCAGCATCACGCACGACTTGCTAGACACCAAAGTGGTGTGGTCCATCATCAGCCACTGGTCAAACTCCGCGGTGGATTGGTTTGCGGAAAACGCACCACAGCATATCTTCCAGCTATTCGTGTTCGCGCTGATCTTATTGATTGCTCGTGCACTGGCTAAACTCACGCGCAAAGTGGTGAGCAAAGCGGTGTCTTCTAAGAACTTGAAACTTTCCCACCTAATGCAGGACTTCTTTATCTCCATGTCCGGCAAAGTGGTGTGGGTGATTGGTATTATGGTTGGCCTGTCGCAGATTGGCTTGAACTTAGCGCCAATCCTGACTGGTTTCGGTATTGCCGGTGTGATCATTGGTTTCGCGTTGCAAGATACGTTGTCGAACTTCGCAGCGGGTATGATGCTTTTGATTTACCGTCCGTTTGATGTGGGTGATTTTGTCTACGCCGGTGGTGTGGATGGCAAGGTAAGTCACATGAGCTTAGTGAACACCACGATTCGCACCTTCGATAACCAGATCATCATTGTGCCGAACAGTAAAATTTGGGGCGATGTGATCAAGAACGTAACCCATGAGCGTATTCGCCGTGTGGATATGGTGTTTGGTATTGGCTACGCAGACGATTTATTGAAAGCGGAATCGGTACTAACGGATATCGTGACTTCACACCCTGCGGTACTTCGCGCGCCTGAGCCAATGATTAAAGTGCACACTTTGAATACTTCGTCGGTAGATTTCATCGTTCGCCCTTGGGTTAAAACAGATGACTACTGGGAGGTATATTGGGATGTAACGAAAGAAGTGAAGTTACGCTTTGATCGCGAAGGCATTTCGATTCCTTTCCCACAACAAGATGTGCATTTGCACATGGTGGAGAAAAAAGACGCGTAATCGCGTGTTATCCAAATACGAAAAGGCACTCGATAAAGAGTGCCTTTTTATTTGCGGTAAGTTTTGTGTCTTACAGTTCGTTAAAGAACGCTAACTTCGGTTCGTATTCAAGCAAGTTTTCAATCTGGTTGATCAAACGTGCAAAGTGCTCAGTTTTACCGTGAAATTCGAACGCTTCTTGGTCTTTAAATTGCTCTTGAAAAACGAAGTGGCTCGCGTTGTCTTTATCTTGGAACAACTGATAACGAACACAACCTTCTTCATGGCGAGTTGGCTCAAGCGCTTGTGTTAGCACTTCTTTCAGTTGTTGTTCTTTCCCCGGTTGTGCGTGAAAGGTAGCAGTCAAGTGAATCATAATTTTTACTCTTTTTTAATTGTCGGTTTTAGTTATAGGTAGCGTCCCTGTCGTTGCAGGAACTCAATTTTGTAACCGTCAGGATCGGTGACAAAAAAGAAGGTCGCTAGGTGTTTTTGCTGGTGGTCAAACGCTTTGATGTCACCTGCTTCAATACCTAGAGATTTAATTCGTTTGTGAGCTTGTTCGATGTCGTCCACGCTAACGGCAAGGTGACCGTAACCAGAACCGTGAGTATAAGGTTCGCTTTGGTCGTGGTTGTGGGTAAGTTCTAATTCAAAGCCTGTTTCTTCATTTGCTAGATAGGTTAGGGAGAAACCATCAAAAACGTATTGGTCTTTGATCTCTAGCTCAAGTGCGTCGCGGTAAAATTGTAGGGAACGGTCCAGATCGCGTACTCGGATCATGGTGTGTATCATTTTTGTCATGAGTACTCCTTAATTGTCCGCATAGGTTAGCGAGTACAAAAGGAGTTTGGGTAGTACTAGAGTACGACAAATAAGAATAAGCTCAATAGCTTACGATTGAGGCGTAAAGCCTCATCGATGCCATTGAATATTTTGGTAAGAATAGTTAGGTGTTAAGCGTTAAGTTGGGCAAGAGCTTGATGGAGTGTGTTTTCCGGTTGGCGAGCATACGTGAGACATGCGCAGCGCAGTAAGGATGCAAAGTTGTTCACTTCACCATTGTATTCCAGTGCTTCTTGATACACCGTGCTGATAAACTTTGGAACCGTCATGTCTTGCGCACTGGCAATTTCTTCAAGAATCGTCCAAAAACTCGACTCTAATTTTACGCTGGTGGCATGGCCGTCAATGCGGATGGAACGAGTGATGAACTGATAATTATCCTGTGGTTGTTTAGCAAATATTTCGCACATGGTATTCGTAGATATGATTTAAGACGTGCAAATATTGAGTATTGTTGCTTAAAACGTCAACTGTTTTTGCGGATAAAAAAACGCTCTCGTGAGAGAGCGTTGGAACATCACAAGACGTGAAGTAAGTGCAAGATGATTATTTAATTTGTTGCTTTAGGAACTCACCAAGCTCGGAGTGGTGCATGATTTTTGAAACTGGAAGAATGGTTTCTGCAGGCCCCCAAGCGAATACGTTCACTGGTGTATGAGTGTGCGTGCCTGTTCCCCATACCGTGTTTTGTTTGGTCGCTTGTTCGCGAGCGAGCAAGTTACCGCGGTCGTTGTATGGGAAGAACGCATCAAAGTCGTTAATTGTTGGTACCGTTTCTACTTCTAGGTAGGAGTGGCCAGCAACTCGGTATGGGTTTGGTTTGCTTGCTAGTACATGAGCGGCTTGCTCAGGTGTGATAGAAAAATCGCTGTTGGCATTCACCACTTCAGCTAGCTTTTCTGGAGTTTGCTGTGCTTTATCTAGCGCTTCGAACTCGCTGATCATGCCGTAGTAGCTTTTCTTCTGGTTGTATAAACCATCTAGGATTTCAAACTTACCGAAGTTGAAGTTTGGCGCGTAATCGCGTTTTTCAAAGGCTTCACCTTTGCGTTTTTCTGGTTTAGGTAGATTTGCTGATGAGTAGCTAAAGCCAAAAGAACCTGTTTCGTGGTCTGCGGTAACAATGATAAGTGTGTCGTCACGACCTTTCGCCCACTCGTAAACAGAGTTCACCGCTTCGTCGAACTTAATCAACTCATGTAGCATGGTACCAGCATCGTTACTGTGGCCAGCCCAGTCGATTTGACCACCTTCAACCATCAAGAAGAAGCCGTCTTTGTCTTTAGAAAGAACATCAAGCGCTTTGACCGTCATCTCTTTCAACGATGGTTGTGTGCGTTTTGGATCGTTTTTGCTGTTGCTATAAGCAATACCATCATCCATACCTGAGTAAGCGAACAAGCCAAGTAGTTTGTCGCCTTTTGCTTGTGCCAACATGTCTCGGCTGAAAGCTAGGCTGTAGCCTTGGTCTTGCGCTTCGGTAAGCAGATTGCGTTCGTCTTTACGCTTAGATTTTAGGTAAACACTGCCTTGCGTAAGTTTTTCTAGCGCTTGGTAAGTTTCACCTTTGTCGTTAGTCGATTTTGGAATCCAGTGACGAAGACCACCAGATAACAACACGTCGACACCGCTTTCTAGCATATCGGAAGCGATGTTGTTTTCTAGCGAGCGATGAGGTTGATGCGCAGCAAACGCGGCTGGTGTTGCATGAGTCATGCGCGTATCTGAAACAAGACCCGTTGCTTTGCCTTTGCTTTTGGCTTTTTCCAAAATGGTCTCAACGTGATTGCCTTGGCTGTCAATACCAATCACTTCTGATGCGGTTGGGATACCTGTTGCGAGCATTGTTGCCGAACATGCAGAGTCGACAACGATCGCATCTTCTGGGTTCGTTAAAGATGAGCCAATCACACCTTCTTGCGCTAACTTGTAGAGCGCGGTGGTTTGGCCTTTGTAAATCGAGTTTGGTGCGTGGTTCGCGTAGGTTTCTAGCAAGCCGACTTGCTGAGGACCCATACCATCACCAATCATCAGAATAACGTTTTTGATTTCAGCGGATAGCGCATTGAATGAAAGTGTAGATGCAGCCACTGCAGTAATAATCGGAGAAACTAAACGCTTCATTATATTTTCCTTGTTTATTGAAAGCGCAGAAATTAAAGCAGCGGTTTATGACGCTTTTGTGGCGGTAATAAAAGATTCACGGCATTGTCATTTTGGGTTGCTAGCCAACTCGGTCGCAGATGTTGGGGTATAAAAAAGCCCACAGAAGTGGGCTTGGATTACGCTTAGGAGTTGAAAGCATGGACTAAAGTCATCCATTTAGCGCCTTCATAAGAAACCTGATTGAGGGAGCAATAAACGAGTGAATGCAGTAAGAACCATGCCTTATAGATGAAAGATTCATCCATGTTGTATGATGGCTTGTTCTTAAGCGAAAGGAATTATGGTCTGCTTTTCAGTACGGATTCAAACACGGTTTGTTATCGTGTCGAGTAGGAATTTTGCGGCTAGACGAGAGCTAAAATGATACCACCAACAGTGAGCGCAGCGGAAAGATACTGCCCTGCAGAATATGAGCCGTCTTCCTCTTCTTCAATCTTGTCGGGATGATCCATGCCAAGTGCACCGTGAGTGAAAGATTCTACTTTTTCACCCATTGTTTTGTTTTCTGCTTCTACCTTTTTACTCTCATGGTCAATTTGCTGCAACGCCGCTAGCAGTGCCTTACCTTCCGTAGAAAGCGTCACTTTGTTTTGCTCAACTTTGAGTGGCGCGGCAACCGTATCAACTTGATTGTCTTGATTTTGTGCCACTACTGCCGGTTGCTTAGCATAAGAGTTTACTGGGTTGCTTCCTACTGGATTCATCGAATACTCCTTGGAACATCGACACTCTTTCACTGAGTGCGGGTAAAAAGCAGTTATCTCTATATCGACGGCATAGGGTATTTCTTGAATCAATTTGTACCAATTTGACGCAGATATTCTGAATCAAAAGTTGGAACTCATGATAGGAGAAAACGGGCCTGTTTTTGCCGCCAAGATTGTTTCTTAAATAGCAAAGCAAAAAACAGACCGTATAACTAGATTAAAATGTAGGATAGGCCGCGTTATTTACATTGAAGATCGTCATTACGTGTAGATAGGTGCTTATACGCGGCCATTCTGTTCGCGTCTTGAACGAAGCGAACCGGCGGTTCGAGTACTTCTAACTGATAATCTGGGCTGTTTGTACTGATTTCCGACGTTGGATTAACCACCACCACTTTAAGTTCAGGGTTGCGTTGTAAAATGGATGCTGCGGTACCTAAACCTGCTTCTGTATGAAATTTCCCCGCGACATGAACAACTTGAGCATTTGGGTTTTGAGCGAGGTATTTCACAATCGACTCCGCCATGGTTTCGTCCCACGTTACTTGTGCGGCGTATTGCTTTTCAGTTTGCTCTGGCTTGCCATGATGCATGGATGCCATGAACTTTTCTTTATATGGACTGTTCGCGGTATTGACGTTTTCAGCCACAAAGCTGCGCTCTTCATCATCTAATTTATTCAGGTAATCAACACCTTGACGACCAATACAGCGGACGATGTATTTGGGTGCATTTGCGGCGATAACAGGTAAGTTGGCTTGCTTGGCGAACTCAACGAGTGGGCGGTAATCGCTTTCATAGTTTGGCCACGCATTGCTTTGTGACATGAAGTATTGTTCACCGATTTCGCCTTTTAGATAAGCGTCTAGCACCGATTGCTTGTCACGCGTGACTTGCTCCATAGATAAGGCAATACGGCGTTCGCCAGAAGAAAGCTGCCTCAGTAGATCGGTTTGGAAGCGATGAATACCAGCATGAGTGTGCCACTCTCCAACCAAGATCACGTCAGCGTTTTTTAACTCATCTGGCAGGTTCTGCAAAGCAAGGGCGTTGCCAGAAGGAGAATGCAGTTGGTAATCGTAAAAGGTGGTGACGTCTGTTGAAGAAAGGGCCGATGTGGTTGGCGTGGTAGAAACACACCCTGAAAGTACGCTTGCAAATGCAAGGCCTAAAATAGAAAAGCGCATTGAAAAGCCTCCAAAAATGTCCGAGTGATATTAATGGAGGCTGAGCTATGAATCAATGTGAATGAGAATGATTTTTGTTATTCTCTATTAATTCTCTTATTGAACTGGCTTTTTGCGGTAAACGCGTAGCATGAAGTCGGCCTCACACTGGAAAAGTGTAGCGGACTTTAGCTCTTCACGAAGTTCATCCGTCGCCTTCCAAGCAAATGGAGTCATTTGCAACAAATCAAATGCAACACCATTTTCTAAGTCCATGGTGTAGTTCAGCTTTTGTTGATGCTCTAGCTCAAAGCCTTCAATGTTCTCTGGTTCTTCATTGTGTAAGCGAACTTCTTGATAGATGCGTTCGCGGAACTGGTAAAGGTGACGACCAGCGGGCGTTACCGTGATCACCACGCCGTTGTCTTTGATGACGCGTTGCAACTCTTCTGCTTTGCATGGCGCGTAAATACGCAAAATCGCATCCAGTGATTGGTCTGCAAACGGCAAGCGATGGCTAGACGCTACACTAAATTGGCAGTTTGGGTAGCGCTTAGAAGCGTAACGAATGGCCACTTTAGAAATATCCAAACCAAAAACAGTGGCTTGTGGATCTTGTTCGAAGAGAGATTGCTGCACTTGATCGGTGTAATAACCTTCACCACAACCGATATCCAGTAATTGGTGTGTCGTACCTTCTGTGTATTTCGCACATAGTCGAGCCACTTCTTGACGCATTGGATCGTAGTGGTTTCCTTCGAGAAAACGGCGGCGAGCTTGCATCATTTCTTTGTTGTCACCTGGATCTTTCGAACGTTTGTGGTGCGCAGGCATCAGATTCACATAACCTTCTTTTGCTAGGTCGAACTGATGATTGTTTTCACACTTAAACGTCTTTTCAGTCAGCGAAAGTGGTTGGTGACATAGAGGGCATTGATAGTTCATGACGATCTCGAACAGAAAGTAGGGCGGCAAATTCTATCAAAAAGCGTGGCTTTAAGTGAAACAAAAAGAGCCGAGATCTTCGGCTCTTTAGGTTCTTGAGTGCCTCTTACACGTTTTGAACAATGATAAGAGGAGAAGGGCAAGGGATTAATGGAAGAAGTCCACTTGCTCTTTTAAATTTCTCGCTTGTTGCTGTAACTCGATCGCACTTTGTGATGTTTTCGCGCTGATGTTACGGCTCTCTCGGTTTAGCTCACTGATTGAATGCGCGTTGGCTGCAATTTCTTGTGAAACTTGAGCTTGTTCTTCCGAGGTCGCGGCAATGGCATCAGCTTGAGAGGCGATAGATTGTACCTGAACGGCAATCGCTTCGAGTGCGGTGCCTGCGTCTTGCGCTTTGTCTAGCACCTGATTCGCACTGCGTTGGCTGTCAGTCATCATGGTTACGGCATTTTGTGTTGAGCCTTTTAGCTTCTCGATAATTCCAACTACGTCTTGCACTGAGCTTTGCGTACGGTGCGCTAATGTGCGAACTTCATCCGCGACCACAGCAAACCCACGGCCTTGCTCACCGGCACGTGCCGCTTCAATTGCTGCGTTGAGAGCGAGTAGGTTGGTCTGCTCGGCAATTTCGTCGATCATTCTTGTGACGGTTTGGATACTTTCACTGTCACGGTTGACTTGTTCGATGGCTTCGGCTGATTGATCCAATTGATCATTCAACTGCGCCACGTCGACACATACGCCTTCAACAATCGTCAAACCAGATTGGCTATCTAAGTTCGCTGAGCGGACATTCTCAGCAATGCTTTCTACTTGCTGCGCCACCGATTGAGCGGAAGAGGCCATCTCTTCGATCGCTGTTACGACTTGCTCAACTTCTTCTTGCTGACGATCCGCTTGGGTTAAGTTGCTATGAGCATCGCTTGCTACACTGGTCGAGTTACTTTCGACTAAATCGCTGGTAGAACGAATCTGGCCAACTAACTCATTCAGTTGATTTGCCATGCTTGCAACGCCGTTATTCAAATTCACAATCTCATTTTTCGAACGTTTACGAGACGACGGAATTTGTAAGCTGACTTCACCATTAGCTAGGCGCGTCATGTAAGAGTTCAACACTGTTAGAGGCTGTAAGCTGCGGTTTAAGAACAGAGTGAGCACAACAAAAGTGATGCTCGCTGCTACCGAAGAAATGATGGCTATCAGTTTAAGTAGCGTGTCGCTGCCTTTGGTCACTTCTTTGATGAATGTACCGCCCAGTAGTTTCCAGTTCCAGCCGGGTACTTCGGTGAACACTAAGTATTTTTCACCGACGGTTGAGCCGTATTGGAATGGGTAGCGGATCAGACCACTCTTTTGTTCGAAAATCTTATGGAAAGGCTTGTTACCATCGTAATCACGAACTTCTACGATTGAAGGATCGGTAGCGCTCTTAGTCGGGTGGAGTAAGTACTTACCAAGATTGTTTTTGTCGTTATCGACAATGATGGTGTAGCCTGTGTCGCCCCACTTAATCTCTTCTAGTGCATCAAACAGAGTTTGTGTGGCTTGGTCTACTGGCAAACCGATAAATGACAAGCCAGATACGTTACCGTTAGCGTCTTTGATTGGCGCGTAATAGGTAATGTAGCGTTCACCATATAGTTTGATTTGCGCGTAGTAAGGTTTTCCGCTCTTTAAGAGTTGGTAACCAGGATGGTTGCGTCCAAGAGTCGTGCCTACTGCACGCTTACCTTGCGGATCTTTTAACGATGTTGAAACGCGAATGAAGTCATCACCAAGTGGTGCAAATAATGTTGCGATTGCTCCGGTATCACGTGTGAAGCTGTCGACCAGCTTTGTGTCGTTAATCAAACTTTCGCTGTATTGCGTGATATTTGGTACTTCATGGCCCATGAAGTCTACCGTGTAGTTTTCTACATAAACGCCTGCAAGGTAACCATTGCGAAAAGTTGATTCGAGTACTTGAGCAGTATGAAGGTAAGCATCGAACTGACCGGCAATGGTTTTTGCCATCGACTCGACTTTGGATTGATGTTCTCTCAACGTACTTTCTAGCAGCACGCCAGATGCGTTTCGATAAACGAGCGCAGCAATGCTGGAAAAGGCAATTACTAGGCACAAAGTGATGACTAGCTTTAGTTGAAAGCCAACACTTTGATTTCTGTACTTTTCTAACATGGAATGTCTTCCTGATATATTTATAACTTATGAGTTTTGTATCGGCATGCTATCGGTTTATATGAATAATTTTTTTGATATCTATTAATTAAATTGTCAAAAAACTCAGATAACCAATGAGTTAGTTAGAAAGTGACCGAGGAAGAACGGAAATGATTTCAAAAAAAGGCCGGATGAGCCGGCCTAGGAAGATTATTGTGCAGCAATCACTGTCACGAGCTCGTAGCTCTCGCCTGGCTCAAGAGTTTTGCCTTCTTCAATACTTGGCGCATGAAGGGCCGATTCCACACACAGCATGGTTTCATAGCCATTGTCAGCCATGTCTCCCATCCCTTGTGCACCTTCCGCCCACGGGTTCCATAGTACTGCGGAGTTGTGGCCGCGGTTCGCTACGCTCAACGTACGGTTAAGCACAGGGTCTTTCACTAAAATTTGAGCTTCTGGTTGCGTGTATACGCGATCGATGGTGTCAGTCAGTTGAAGAACCTCACCACCCTGACACACTTCGCTATTTTTCAAGCTGTCGATGTACTCATTGCCCATACCTGTTGTTTGCGCTTGTTTGATATCGCCCACGTTTAGGTAAGTATGTAATGCGCCTGAGAACGTCCAAGCTTCATCATCGATATTAAGAACTTTCAGCGTTACTTTGAGTTCGTCACCCACTTCGACAAGAAGACGCGCATCAAACATGTGTGGCCAAATTTGATGTGTTTCTTCGGTTGGGAACAGTGCCAACTCGACGATGACACCATTTTCATTTTCGCGGTGCTCAACTAATTCCCATTCGGATGTACGCGCAAAGCCATGAGCTGGTGCAGCAATACGGCCAAACCAAGGCCAACAAACAGGAATGCCACCACGTAATGCTGCTTTGCCATCAAAAATGGCTTTTTCGCTCATCCAGATCAAGTCTTCTTGACCTTGTGGTGCGTACGAGACTACATGACCGCCGTGTAAAGCAATACCTGCTGTCGCTTTGTCATGAATAATACGAACGATCTTTACGTTATCGATTTCGACAACAGTTACGTTGTCTGAAAGAACAGTTAGAGGAGGAAGAGTTTTTAAATCCATGTGCTTGTTTCCTACACTGGGGAAGAGGTAGATTTCGGCGCACTTCTCAGTATTTATGAAAGTACGTCTGAGATTTTTCTCAAATTCCAGATACAAAAAAGGCGACTATCAAGCCGCCTCTTTTTCAACTCAGTTAAGAGCTAATCACGATTTCTAATTACTTAGAGATGTGTGCGATTAGGTCTAGAACTTTGTTTGAGTAACCGATTTCGTTGTCGTACCAAGATACAACTTTAACGAAGTTATCAGTTAGAGCGATACCAGCTTTAGCATCGAATACTGAAGTTTGAACTTCACCGATGAAGTCTTGAGAAACAACTTGGTCTTCAGTGTAGCCTAGAACGCCTTTTAGTTCGCCTTCAGAAGCTTCTTTCATTGCTGCACAGATAGCTTCGTAAGATGCGCCTTCTTTTAGGTTAACTGTTAGGTCAACTACAGAAACGTTAGCTGTTGGTACGCGGAAAGCCATACCAGTTAGTTTGCCGTTTAGTTCTGGAAGAACAACGCCTACAGCTTTAGCAGCACCAGTTGAAGATGGGATGATGTTTTGAGAAGCACCACGACCACCGCGCCAGTCTTTAGCAGAAGGACCGTCTACAGTTTTTTGAGTTGCTGTAGTAGCGTGAACTGTAGTCATAAGACCAGATTCGATACCGAACTTGTCGTTAAGAACTTTAGCGATAGGCGCTAGACAGTTAGTAGTACAAGAAGCGTTAGAAACGATGTCTTGACCAGCGTAAGTAGCGTGGTTAACGCCCATTACGAACATTGGAGTAGCGTCTTTTGAAGGACCAGTTAGAACAACTTTCTTCGCACCAGCTTCGATGTGCTTACGTGCAGTCTCGTCAGTTAGGAAAAGACCAGTTGCTTCTGCTACAACGTCAACACCGATTTCGTCCCATTTAAGGTCAGCTGGGTTGCGCTCTGCAGTAACACGTACAGTTTTACCGTTAACGATTAGGTTACCGCCTTCAACTTCAACAGTACCGTTGAAACGGCCGTGAGTTGAGTCGTACTTAAGCATGTATGCCATGTATTCTACGTCGATAAGGTCGTTAATACCTACAACTTCGATGTCTGCGCGCTCTTGCGCTGCACGGAATACGAAACGACCGATACGGCCAAAACCGTTAATACCTACTTTGATAGTCATTATAGTTGCTCCACAACTTAATTTCTGATTAAAGATAACTGGTAGTAAAATTACAGAATCCAGTAAACATCTGCAACAGATAATCGGACTTAACTTGTTTAAAGTCAAAAAAAAGCGACGCTTTTTTTAACAATTCTTCGCAAATGTTCGTTTTTTAAACTTTTACTGAATCTTCTGTAGTCCAGTTGGCGTAATATAACTTGCGAGATAAGTACTCGTATCAAATTCATTACACATGGTGTCCTGGTGAGAAAGTATGTGCTACA
Source organism: Vibrio sp. VP6 (assembly GCF_028823755.1). Lineage (NCBI taxonomy): Bacteria > Pseudomonadati > Pseudomonadota > Gammaproteobacteria > Vibrionales > Vibrionaceae > Vibrio > Vibrio sp. VP6. The sequence goes on along the minus strand of NZ_JAPEID010000022.1, from coordinate 38,059 downwards.
ACTGTTACGAGAAGCAAGTTTTTTGCTAAAAAAGTCAATGCCCAAAATAGTAAAGAAGGAACCGAAATTCGTGGAACAAAGCGGAAAAAAAGTAACGAAGTCTGATGAACAGTGGCGTGAGCAGTTATCTGACGAAGAGTTCCGTGTCTGTCGAGAGCAAGGTACAGAGCCGCCGTTCAGTGGTAAGTTACTGCATAATAAAGAGACGGGCGTTTACGCTTGTACGTGCTGTAATGCCCCTCTATTTATCTCGGATAACAAGTACGACTCTGGTTGTGGATGGCCGAGTTTTGATGCACCTCTTAATAATGAAGCAATACGCTATTTGGAAGATCTAAGTCACGGAATGGTTCGCACGGAGATTCGTTGTGCGAGCTGTGATAGCCATTTGGGTCACGTTTTTGAAGACGGTCCGAAGACCACTGGCGAGCGTTATTGTGTAAATTCGGTGTCGTTAATTTTCAACAAATCTGACGAATAATGACATTTTTGCTGTTAAGAGTGTTTTATCCTTTCATCGTACCGTTAGACCACTCATAATCACCAGCAATAGGAAAAAAACTCCCGGCTAAGCGGGAGTTTTTTGTTTACATGTCTTTAGGGATCATATCGGGCGAGTAACTGCCTTTGCGTATTGCCTTTGCAATCGTATCGGCCAACTCATCTAACTTTTCGTGTTGGTTCGGATCCTCGAAGTGGTACATACGCTGCAACTGCTTTTCATCTGCTAAAGGCACATCAAATCGTTTGGCAACCATCGCCCATAAGTACGCCTGCTTTTTCTCGCCTAAACCTTGGTTAATGCTTGCCAGTGATTTAAGTATCACAGGGTTTAGGTTGTCTTTGTTTGACAGAGCCAAAGCATTATTGAGCAAGACTAGCGTTTTTTTTGCGTCTCTATTGGTATAGAAAGTGGCTAAGGCATACTGCATTTCTGCAGTATTTAACTGGGGTGTGCCTTCCATTTGTAAAAATTGGCGACGTGCTTGTGTATCGCCCGTTTGTGACCAAAGAAAATAGAGTGTCTCTGGTTGTTGAGAACCTTTCAGTTCTTCGACGATACGCTTGAGTTCATCTATGCTGTGTACCAAGGCATTAAAGCGTTGCCTTTTTAGCTCACTTTGATCGATAGGAGTGATCTGAGACGCGAGCTCCAAACATTTGCGATAATCAGCAACGATGCTGTATTCGGTAATTTGGTTTGCTTCTGATGGGTTTTTCAGTAGCTCAAAACGGTGCCAAATTAACTTGGTTCTAGGAATTCGACATTGGCCGTCATCCATATTGAGGTTTTCACAACGGAGCTCTGGCGTTTTTTGACACAACTCTTCTGTTGTAACGTTGCCTTCAAAACAGCCCGTCAAAGTAAGGGTAGTGAGGCTGGCGAGTAACCAGTATGTTTTTTTCATGGTTTTGCTTGTGATCCGTTACACCAATTCATTTTCGTGTTCTTGACTCAGTTTCTTAACCCGTTATGTTCTGTAAATAGAATGTAATAAGAAGGTACATTATGGACGCAGAACAACTATTAAAAGCGATAACTCCAGAAGTTTATGATCGTTTGGTTTATGCAGTAGAAACGGGAAGATGGCCTGAGGGTACAACACTTTCTAGAGAGCAGCGAGATTCGTGTATGCAAGCTGTGATGTTGTATCAATCAAAACACAATACCGAGGCGCAACATATGACGGTTGCGGCTGGTGGTGAAATCAGTTTTAAGTCTAAACAGGAACTGAAAAAACAGTTCAATACCGATGAAAGTGACATTGTTCGTGTAAACCCGAATCTCGATTGATTCTGTCACTTCATGCCAAAGTAAAAAGCCCAATCAATATTGGGCTTTTTTTATATTCGAAGCATTGTTAGAGATTCGAAGAAGCGCTTACAGGCTCATTTCGCCACGCAGTACTTCCTGCATTTTCTCTTTTACTTCTTCGTAAGACAGGTTTTGGCTCAATAAGAAATGCAGTTTTGCGAGCGCCGCTTCTGGCGTCATATCGTAACCGCTAATTACGCCTGCATCTGCCAACGCACAGCCTGTTGCATAACCGCCCATGTTGACTTTACCAGCCAAACATTGAGTCAGGTTGACCACAATAACACCACGCTCAGAGGCTTCTTTAAGATGGCCTAGTAGTTCTGGGTTTTGCGGAGCGTTACCCACACCAAAGGTAAGCAAAATCATTGCATTCACTGGCTGAAGCAAGGTATTGCGGATAACTTCATGCGAAATACCCGGATACATTGTGATCACACCGATTGGTTGAGGAGTAATGTTGTGAACTTTGAATTCACCTTCAGGTTGCGCGTTCACCTTGATGCTGTTGCTAATCTGAATGTTGATGCCCGCTTCCAACAGTGGCGGCAAGTTTGGTGACGTAAATGCATTAAAGCCGTCAGCATGAGATTTTGTGCTGCGGTTGCCACGCATCAACTGATTGTTGAAGAATAAGGTGACTTCGTTGATTGGGTAGTTTGCTGCGATGTGCAGAGCATTTAGTAAGTTTGCTTGACCATCAGAGCGCAGTTCAGCCAAAGGAATTTGAGAACCAGTAACGATAACTGGCTTACCTAGGTTTTCTAGCATGAAAGACAAAGCCGACGCGGTGTAAGCCATCGTGTCAGTGCCGTGCAGAATAACGAAACCATCGTACTTGTCGTAGTTGTCACGAATGTCATCAGCGATTTGTTGCCAGTCTGCTGGTGTCATATCTGATGAGTCGATAAGAGGATCATATTCGTGGATAGTGTATTCCGGCATCTCTGGACGGTGAAATTCCGGCATGCTGGCAAGCTGTTTTTCCATAAAGCCAGCGATAGGAACGTAACCGTGATCCGATTTTAGCATACCGATGGTGCCACCGGTGTAAGCGATGTAGATGTGTTTTCTAGTCATCGTTTTTTCTTTCATGTAGGGGAACAGAGGCGGGATTATATACCTAAATAACCTTGAGATGCGAGGCTCGGCGCACAGCATATGAAAGTCATCTGAGGAGATGTTGAGCTCAATAAAAAAGGGCATCTCACGTAGAGATGCCCTTTGTGTTTCTTACTGAAAATCTACTGTACTTGGCAGTTCAAACAGAAAGCGTATTGTCCTTTCGGATCGTTAAAGCTTTGAAGCAGACTTGCATCTTGTTCGAACTGTTGAGCCACAGGTTGAAGGCTCTTTGGCAGAAGGCTTGTTGCGTCAACACCAAGGGATACTTTTACCTGATTCATGAATTCTTGTAGGAATAGTTCTGTTGGTGACAATGGCTCTTCAACCCAGTAAATACCGTAATCTGTCACGTTTGCCAGCTTCGCAGCTAACTCAACGGCATCATCGAAGTCACCCATTTGGTCAACAAGACCGAATGATAAGGCATCTTGACCTGTCCAAACTCGGCCTTGCGCGACTTTGTCTACCTCTTCTACCGTCATATCTCGGTTTGAACCAACCAAAGAGATAAAGCGTTTGTAGCCATGCTCAATGCCTAATTGGAACGCTTGAGACGCGCCTTCAGACAAGCCAGTTGTAATGCCGTCGCCAGAAAACGGTGACGTGCCAACGCCGTCGGTGTTGATACCAAGTTTGCTGAAGCCTTTTTCGAACGTCGTAATAACGCTGAAGATACCAATAGAACCCGTCAGTGTTGTTGGTTGCGCGACGATTTTATCTGCGCTCATTGAAATCCAGTAACCGCCAGAGGCCGCTAAGCTCGACATCGAAACTACAACAGGTTTGCCTGCTTTTTTTAGCGCTTCCACTTCGTTGCGAATCACTTCTGACGCAAACGCACTGCCACCAGGGCTGTCTACGCGAAGCACGACTGCTTTTACCTTCTCATCGTTACGCGCTTGACGCAGTAGACTTGCAACCGTGTCACCGCCTACTGTTCCACGAGGTTGCTGACCATCCATGATGGCGCCACTTGCAACAACAACGGCAATATCATGGTTTGCGAGTGTGTAGTCTGGGCGAATCGTCGCTAGGTAGTCGTAATAACTGATGGCGTTGTAGCTGTCTTTACCATCGCTACCAAATTCTTTGGCGAATAAGGTACGAATATCTTGGCGTGTCGCCAATTCATCAACTAATCCCATTTTGACTGCCAATTGCGCCAAATCACCATCCACAGATTTCATCTCGGTAAGCAGTTCTTCCATCGTTGGGTTTAGCACTTTGGCGTTGATGTTGCGGTTAGTTGTCACGTCATCGACAAATGCGCTCCACAACTGAGTGACCCAGCGCGTGGCAGACTCTTTTGCCGCATCCGACATGTCGTCACGAATAAACGGTTCGATAGCCGATTTGTAAGTACCGACTCGGAAAACGTGAGTGGATACGTCTAACTTCTCTAGCAGAGTTTTGTAGTACATAGAATAAGCGCTGTAGCCCTTAATCAGCACGCCACCATCAGGCGCCATGTACACTTTATCGGCGTAGCTTGCTAAGTAATATTGGCTTTGATTGTAGAAGTCACCCACCGCGTAAACTGGCTTACCTGATGCCTTAAACTCGTTTAACGCTTTAGCAATGTAACGAAGTTTAGTTAAGTTCGTTTCTGGCAGATCGCGCAGTGCCAATACCAAGCCAGAGACTTTGGCATCGTCTTTTGCGTAGCGAATGGTGTCCACGATATCGAACAAAACGTTCTCTTTTGGCATCTCGTTACCTAAAAGAGAACCTGCAACTGAGTCCATTGGATTGACATAACGACGCTGTTCCACGATGGGACCAGAAAGGTTCATAACCAAAGCAGATTCTTTCTCGATAACAGGTCGTCCTTCGCCAGTGTAGGTAAACGCAAAGTAAAACACGGCGATCATCAAAAGGAAGATCAGGTTTGCCAACGCGAGTCTGATAAAGGTGATGCTTTTCCATATCCCCTTAAATATCAAACCAATAAATTTGAAGAGTTTTTTCATCTTGTCTCCATAACGAGATAGTCTTTCCCTAATCTTACAAAGTATGGGTTCTTATCTCTAAGATCTCAAAAGATAACATTTTTTTAGCTTATCACGCTCACTCAACAATTGGCATATTTTCGCGCGAGATTGATCGGTGTTACAAAAATGTAAACGCCTGTTTGATTTTTTGGTTTTCCGGACGTAGTCTGGTCAGACCATGATAATAAAAATGGATGTTTAGTGATGTCTGCCATGTACCCTAATTTATTAAAACCACTGGACTTAGGTTTTACACAATTACGAAACCGAGTCCTGATGGGATCAATGCACACAGGTCTAGAAGAGCACAAGGAAGGATTGCAAAAGCTCGCCGCGTTTTATGAAGAGCGCGCGAAAGGTGGCGTCGGGCTTATCGTGACCGGCGGTTTTTCACCGAATTTACGCGGTCGTTTGCACCCGTTAAGTGCGGAGTTTAGTAAGCCAAAACACGCAAAGGCGCACCGAGTAGTTACCGATGCCGTGCACAAGCATGGTGGCAAAATTGCACTACAGATTTTACATGCTGGGCGTTACGCGATGCACCCGTTTGCGCAGAGCGCCTCTGGCATTAAAGCGCCGATCGCGAAGTTTGCGCCGAGTGAAATGAGCGAGCGTCAGATCAAAAAGACCATCGATGCATTTGCCAACAGCGCTGAACTCGCTCAACTTGCCGGTTATGACGGCGTGGAATTAATGGGCTCAGAAGGTTATTTAATCAATCAATTCCTTTGTAAGCGCACCAATATGCGATATGACGATTGGGGCGGCAGTTACAAAAAACGCATGCGCTTCCCGTTGGAGATAGTGAAAGCTGTACGTAAAGCGGTGGGTGAGAAGTTCATCATCATTTTCCGTCTTTCGATGCTGGATCTCGTCGAGCAGGGCAGCACGTTCGAAGATGTGATTGAATTAGCCAAAGGATTGGAAGACGCGGGCGTCACCATTATCAACACTGGTATTGGTTGGCATGAAGCACGTATTCCGACCATTGCAACGCAAGTACCTCGCGGTGCATTTACATGGGTAACCGAGAAGGTGAAACCGCACGTTTCTGTGCCAATCGTCACCTGTAACCGAATTAACACTCCTGATGAAGCAGAGCGAATCCTTGCTTCTGGTCAGGCGGATATGGTGTCAATGGCTCGCCCGTTCTTGGCGGATCCATACTTTGTCGCGAAGGCAGAACAAGAGAAAGCGCAGTTTATTAATACTTGTATCGGTTGCAACCAAGCGTGTCTGGACAACGTATTTAAAGGTAAGCGCGCTAGTTGTCTCGTCAATCCACTTGCCTGTTACGAAACAGAAATTGTGGTTGAACCAACGTTCAAGAAGAAAAATATTGCCGTTGTAGGCGCAGGCCCTGCTGGTTTAGCTTGTGCGACGACTTTAGCTGAACGTGGTCATAAAGTTGATCTGTTTGAAAAGAACGACCGAATTGGTGGGCAATTCCGCTTAGCGATGCAAATCCCAGGTAAAGAAGAATTCAGAGAAACGATTCGCTACTTTGCCAACCGAATTGATGAAACGGGTGTAAATCTGCATTTGTCTACGGAAGCGAACTACGATTTGCTGACAGAGTACGATGAGGTTGTGATGGCTTCTGGTGTTGAACCGCGTAAGGTCAATATCGAAGGTATTGATAATGCAGAAAAAGTGGTGGATTACCAAACGCTGATTCGTGACAAAACGCCGGTCGGTGAAAAAATCGCCATTGTTGGTGCTGGTGGTATTGGTGTTGATGTTGCAACAATGATTACCGAGCCAGCAGGGCAAACGTTGGATGATTGGCTGCATGAATGGGGCATTGATAAAGAAATGTCGCAACCAGGTGGACTGTACCCATACCCAGACGCGGTGAGTGACAAAGAAGTGTGGGTGCTTCAGCGTCGCAAAGGTCGTGTTGGTAAAGGACCGGGTAAAACGACAGGGTGGATCCATAAACGCACATTAGAAAAACGCGGAGTGCATCTACTTGGTGGCGTGTCTTATGACAAAATTGATGACAACGGTTTACACATTCATGTAGATGGTAAGGCGCAGCTTTTAGAGGCTGATAAAGTCGTTATTTGTGCGGGACAGGAATCAGTACGTCCGTTTGAAGACAAGTGGTCTGAACTTGGTGAAAAACTGCATATCATCGGTGGCGCTGATCATGCCGGTGAGTTGGATGCAGTGCGTGCAATTCGCCAAGGCGTAAAACTTGCTGTGAAGCTATAACATCGAGCTTTATATGACTCAAAAGCTGCGTGTGATGCGCAGCTTTTTTGTTTCTGTCACTCTCGGTTTGTGTGAATCATCACGATAATCCCTAAAAAACAGATTGTTATTCGAGTGAGAGGATTATGCTAAAGTGAGCAGCAAAGAAAATAACAGTTAGATTCAATAAGGACTCGCTCATGGAAGCTCTCGATCTTTTGCTTAACCGTCGCTCTATCGCCAAATTATCTGCGCCAGCACCAGAGGGCAAAGCGTTGGAGAATATTATTCGCGCAGGTCTTCGTGCTCCTGACCATGCGGGCTTAACCCCTTGGCGTTTTGTGATTGCTCAAGGTGATGGTTTGAAGAAGCTATCAGATATTTTGGTGAAAGCCGCGATTGCAGACCATAGTGATGAGGCTGTGATCGAAAAAGTGAAAAATGCGCCGTTTCGTGCCCCAATGGTCATTACCGTGATCGCGAAAGTAACCGAGCATGAGAAAGTCCCTGCATTGGAACAATATCTTTCTGCGGGCTGCGCTGTTCAAGCAATGCAAATGGCGGCGGTTGCGCAAGGTTTCCAAGGTTTTTGGCGTTCAGGTAAATGGATGTTCCACCCTGAGGTACATCAAGCATTTGGCCTAGAAGGTGAAGATGAAATTGTTGGATTTCTATACCTTGGTACACCAGGTTGTACTCCAATGAAAGTGCCAGAGCGCGATTTGTCTAAGTTTGTTGAATTTCAATAAATACATACCTAGATAACGCTTACTGTTCATTTATACAGTTTTTCCTTGATTTCTTAGGGCTACATTCGATAATGTGGCCCTAATTATTTTGATTTCCAAATCCTTATGTCTCGTCTGTTTATTGCTGAAAAACCCAGTCTAGGTCGTGCTATTGCGGCTGCTTTACCTAATCCCCAAAAGAAAGACCAAGGCTTTATCCGTTGTGGAAATGGTGATGTGGTGACGTGGTGTATTGGTCATTTGCTAGAGCAAGTTGAGCCAGACGCTTACGATGAACGCTACAAAAAATGGAACATGGCCGATCTGCCGATTGTTCCTCAGCAATGGCAACTTAGACCGAGAAAAAGTGCCAGTAAGCAGTTAACCGTGATTCGTAAATTGCTCAAAGAAGCAACTGAAGTGATTCATGCGGGAGACCCAGACCGTGAAGGGCAGTTGTTAGTTGATGAGGTTCTCGACTACTGCAAGCTTTCCAAAACTAAGAAAGAAGCGACACAGCGTTTGCTGATTTCTGACTTGAACTTACCTGCAGTGAAGCGCGCACTAAGCTCAATGCGCAGCAATCGTGATTTTATTCCTCTGTCTGTTTCTGCTCTTGCGCGCTCGCGAGCGGATTGGTTGTACGGAATGAATATGTCTCGCGCCTATACTTTACTGGGACAAAAGGCTGGCTACCAAGGTGTGCTCTCGGTTGGGCGTGTGCAAACTCCGGTTCTAGGGCTTGTCGTCCGTCGAGATGAAGAAATTGAAAACTTTGTTCCGAAAGATTACTTCACGCTGCACGCATTGATCCCGTATCAAGACCAAAATGGGGCGTTTGATATTCGCGCACGCTGGAAACCCAGTGAGGCTTGCAAACCATGGCAGGATGAAGAAGGGCGAGTATTAAATCGCAAGTTAGTCGAAAACGTCGCTAATCGGATCGCGAACCAGCCAGCGATAGTGAAGGAATCAGAGCAGAAGCAAACCAAGCAATCTGCACCATTGCCATATTCATTGTCTGCTTTGCAGATTGATGCAGCAAAGCGTTATGGCATGAGTGCGCAGCAGGTGCTAGATACTTGTCAGGCACTATACGAAAAGCACAAACTGATCACTTATCCGCGTTCTGATTGTCGCTACTTGCCGTTGGAGCATTATTCTCAAGCTGGAACGGTTACATCCGCTATTGCAAACAACGCCAAAGAACTGCAAAGCGCAGTGAATGGTGCCGACTTATCGATTAAGTCGAAAGCGTGGAATGACAAAAAAGTCGATGCTCACCACGCCATCATTCCAACGCCTAAGCAAGCCAACGTTAATGCGCTGTCTGGCAACGAAATGAGAGTGTATCAGCTCGTTGCGCGCCAATATTTAATGCAGTTTTATCCTGCGGCTGTCTATGCCGAAGCGAAATTGGTATTCGACATCGCTGGTGGCATTTTCATCGCTAAAGGCCGTCAACTTGTTTCGCCGGGGTGGAAAGCACTGATGGGAAAAACGGATAAAGAAGACGAAGGTATTGATGCAGTGCCACCGTTAAGTGAAGGCACGGTGTTAACATGCCGTGAAGGTGAAATTAAAGACCGAAAAACTGAGCCACCAAAACACTTTACTGAAGCCACTCTGCTGCAAGCGATGACGGGAATTGCTCGTTATGTTGCCGATAAAGAGTTGAAAAAAATTCTGCGCGACACAGATGGATTAGGTACGGAAGCGACTCGTGCGGGTATTTTGGATACGCTCTTTAAGCGTCAGTTATTGACAAGGCAAGGTAAATCCATACTCAGCTCGCAAGCTGGACGAGGGTTAATCAACGCATTACCACAAGATGCGACGTATCCTGACATGACCGCTCATTGGGAGCACCAACTTCAGGGGATGGCAGAAAGAAATCAAGCTTATCAACCTTTCATGCAGGCACTTGAACAGCGTATTGATGGGTTGATGAGCCAAGTAAAATCAGGGCCAATACCGGATTCTCTGTGCCACTTACCTAAAGTCGAACGTCCGGCGTTCAAGCGTAAAAAGCGAAGCTACCCAAAGAGTGGGGCATCGAAAGCGGGAGCCTCAAAGCGAAAGAGCTCTTAAACAAAAGCGGCGCATGATAGCGCCGCTTTTGCTTGTTGTTTGTGGTGGTGTTACTCAAACAGATCGCCGTGATTTTGAATGGCACCTCTTACATCATCTTGCGTAAGAACTCGTTTGCCCGAGACTTGTTTGACTTGCTTACCTAAATCGACCAACGCATCGCGATTCGCTTGTGTCTGACGTTTCCCTGCGCTTCTTAAGCAGTAGTTGAGTTCGTGATCTTCACTAAAATTCACCAGATCTCTATCCGCAGCCATGCTCACTCTCCTTATTTGTTTGATAGCCTTACTAAGTCTGGAAAGGAAACGCAGAAATTCAAGGTTGTCAGAGAAGTAGAAAGCATAAAGCTAACCTACCTCTCATCTTTTTATAAAATACTTACCAAGGAAGCGAAGTTCCGTCGTAATTGATGAATTGACCAGAGTGTTCAACGGTGCTTTGGTCAATAACTTGTGCCAGTCCTTGAGCTGATGTCTCAGCATCTATAAGTGCATTTGGCCCACCCATTGTGGTGCGTACCCAACCAGGGTGCAAAGCAAGGACAGTAAAACCGTCAGGCGTTAAGTCATTGCTTAAGCTTTTGACTACGGAATTGAGTGCCGCCTTTGACGAGCGATAAATATAGCCGCCACCCGATGTATTCTCCGTCATACTCCCGACTTTTGAAGAGATGCAGGCGATTTTTTTCAACTGTCCTTGTTGCAGTTGTGGATAGAGCGTTTCGACCAGTTTAAGTGGCGCTATCGTATTAATCTCAAGTACTTTACGCCATTCATCCACATCGGTGTTTCCAAACCCATAACCTTTAGGGCCGTAGTAACCAGCGTTGTTAATCAAAAGGTCGATAGGTGGCAGGCTCTGAGCAAGTAACGCGATTTTTGCGTAATCAGTAACATCCAGTTCATGCAAGCTCAAAGAGGAGTAACGTGCTCTCAAAGCTTGTAGTTCGTCACTGTCTGTGACGTTACGGCTAGTAGCGTGGACGTTCCACCCGCGTTCAAGATAAAGCTCTGTCAGACTCAAACCAATACCACGATTTGCGCCTGTGATAAAAACATAATGGGCCATTTTTAACTCTCTGGTACGACTCGTTATCGAACTATTGTGTTAGCTGAGTGCGACAAAATCAACTAACCACCATGCACTAAACAACAGGGATATAAATACAGAGATAGCACAGAAGGAACCAAACAAAGCGCCTAGGACCGTAAATGTCGTTTTCTTCATCGTTGGAGTATGAAATTTCATTTTTTAATGAAAATCATTATCAATTAAATTAATTTCTATTCAACCTTTGTAGTTGGTAATATTTCACAACGTTGTATGAAAAGAATGTCTCATGTTGCCACTGATATACCACCCTATATACTCAAAACTTGAATTGCCTGTAGGGCACCGTTACCCAATCATGAAGTATCAATATCTCTATGAAGAGGTACGTCGCGGTGTGCAAGCTGAGTGGGTACAGTTTTTTGAACCACAAGCGCTGTCAATTGAAGCGATCAAGCGCGTGCATGATGCGGAGTATGTTGACTTACTGGCACAAGGTAATATGCCCGCCGCTAAAATGCGTCGAATCGGCTTTCCTTGGAGTGAAGCTCTGATCACTCGAACACTGACTTCAGCGGCTGGTACACTTCTGACAGCCGAAAAAGCGCTTGAACACGGTATCGCACTGCACTTAAGTGGTGGTTACCACCATGCTCACAAAGATTTTGGTAGTGGATTCTGTTTGTTCAATGATTTAGTGATTGCGGCTAAACACATGTTGGATAACGAGCACGTTGATAAGGTTTTAATTATTGATAGTGATGTTCATCATGGTGATGGAACCGCCACCTTGTGCCAAGAAGAGCCGGACATCGTGACGCTCTCTTTTCATTGCGATAAAAACTTTCCTGCGAGAAAACCACAGTCTGATTTGGATGTTCCGTTAGCAAAAGGAACAGACGATGAAACATTTTTGATGACGTTTAAAGAGGTGGTCGAGATGGCGTTGAATCTCCATCGTCCAGATATGGTGATTTACGACGCTGGGGTAGATATTCATCAAGATGATGAGCTTGGTTACTTTGACGTATCGACTCAAGCAATTTTTGAGCGTGATCGTTTTCTTTTTCAACTGATGAAAAACAGAGGGATTCCTGTTGCCGCCGTTGTGGGTGGTGGATATAGAACAAACCACGCAGACCTTGTACCTATTCACATGCAGTTAATAAAAGCGGCGACAGAAGTCTTTGCCTCTTGATAGTTGAAAAAGGTAATTAGGCAGAACAAAGATCACTAACGTATTAGTGGTCTTTTGCTAAATGTGGCGGAGTGTTGGGCTTGTATTCAAGGAGGGATTTGTCCAAGTCCTTTCAAATCTGAATATACGAAAAAGCCCACTAATTTCTTAGCGGGCTTTTTCTAAATGTGGCGGAGAGATAGGGATTTGAACCCTAGATACGCTATTAACGTATGCCGGTTTTCAAGACCGGTGCTTTCAACCACTCAGCCATCTCTCCGTTGTTGACGCGAATAATATAAGGCTTTGAAAACCTTGTAAACCCCTAAATTATTCGTTTGAGTGTTTCCTGTTCGATTTTGTGTTGTTTGTTGCTTAAATAAACAAAAAAGCCCTCCATTTGGAGAGCTTTTCTATCAACTTTGAGTGCTCAACTATTCACTTTTAGAATAAAAACGCTGCAACTCGGTTAGGCCTTGCATAAGAACCGGCAGTTTAGGCGTTTCATCACGCATGCGCTTGTAGTTCTCATCGTATAGCTTGTAGTTCCCGAACTTATCGATCACGGTAGTTTGGTTATTTGTGATGAGAGCAAGTTCTCGAGTATCACCAGCAAGAATCCAACGGCGACGGCTTTCGTCAAATAAGTTACGACCACTGCTGTAATCGTATGGATTGGACGATACACCAAGCATATCTTGCAGTAGCGTAACTGAAAGGTCTAAATGGCTCGTGCTGTGATTAAACTCACCAGCCATCATACCAGGCCAATGGATTACCATAGGCACCTGCAATTGGTAACGACTGTAGTTACTGTTTGCGCCCCAGCTATTGGTATTGGTTTCGTTAAACTCACTGCCATGGTTGGAAGTGACGATAACAACGGTGTTTGCCAATAATTGAGCGTCTTCAAGTGTTTTGATAATACCGCCGACTTTGTCATCCGCAGATTTCACGGCAAACTCATAAGCATTTTTGAAGCGTTCACTCGCCGACATATCTTCTTTCGAGTTCGACGGGATAGATTCAAAATTATCTACCGTAGTAACTTCGATGTAGCTGAACCAAGGCTGGTTCGCTTTTTCCGTTAGCCACATGTTCCAATCGGCGATAGATTGTTTATCGGTATGGGCTTGAGTACCATCCAGTTTTTCAGCTAGGTTTACGCCTCGGAATACGATTTCTGAATAAAGATCATCTTCAAAACCGCTGCCGCTAAACAAACCGAAGGTGTAGCCTTGATCTTTAAGTACATCAAGAAGTACAGGCGAGGCACCTTGTGCCTTGATGCTAGAGGCGTAGCTCGTTGGTAAACCATAGAACAAGCCAAATGCACCATAGGTGTCATTGCTTGAGCTGTAGTGTTTACGGAAGTTTTGGTTTTGTTGTGCAAACTCGTAGAGGTTTGGCATTTCTTCTTGATTCAGCGCGTCTGCACGCAGGTTATTTACGCTGATCATCAACACGTTCAACTTGTTTACACGGCGGTTGAATTCAAGTTTTTCTAGTGGGTAGTTCACCAGCTCAACGTTATTTTCATTCTCCGCTAAGCGTTTTAGGTACTCTTCACGGTCAAGCAGACCATGTTTTTCCATAAAGCTTTTCGCCGTCATTAGGTAAGAAAGCGGGAAGTTTGAGCGTTGGCTCGTGATCGGATTATAGAAATAGGCATCAGCCCAAATGTAGACCAAATGGCTGGTCATAAAGCTCAAAAAGAACACGGCAGCCAGTGGACGACCAACGTGTTTGTGAGACAGTTTGCGCTGTTTACGCCAAACCCATTCTGATAAGGCGAGCTGAACAAGGAATATCAGCGGCATCACAACAAACAGGTGTTGTAGATCCGAGCTTAACGCACTTTTATCATCGCTGAATAACAGCTCCCAAACCACAGGGGTTAGGTGCAGGTTAATGGATTGGTATGCCTGGGTATCAATCAATAAGATTGTTTGTCCAACAGTGGCAAAGATCACTGCCACCAAACGGAATAACTTCCGTGATGGCAGGACAAACGTCAACGGGAACAGAACCAATAAGTAGAGAGCGAAAACAAGGAAGCCAAAATGGCCAACCCACGAAACCGCAAGATAGAACTGACCCAGCAACGTCTCGGGCCAAGGCGACTGAACAATGTAGCGTGTGCCTATCAACATCGAAGCTACGATGTTGAAGAATGCAAACCAATGACCCCAACCAACCAGTCGAGATACACGTTCGCCGTATGAGTTTCCGCTGTCTACCATGTATGTGTTCTATTTATCCGTTATTAATGTGTTTTTGGTGTTTCTAATGAAGACATCAGCGCCTGAGCAAATTTTTCAGCAATCAGTTTGCGTTGTGAAGTTGCAACACGTTGATTTAAGACATTCGTTGCGATATTTCCGGCAATCATTAGCGTCAATTCAGGAGAAGCGGCATGTTTTTCAAGAACCAAAGCGACTTCAGCAAGAATTTTCTCTACTTGTTCGTCAGTATATTTAGATGTAATCGGCATAAAGACTCTAATAATGATAGTAAAAGCGGCTTATGATAACCTACAATGCCCATCAACTAAAACCTTGTAGCAAGATAAAATCACTATGAGCCTTCATCTTTCAAACGTTATTCTGCATCAACTGTGCAAAAACGATCAGGACGAACTGGTTGTTAAACTTCGTCCAGCATCACTAGAAAACGATGCTTCAACTGAAAATCTCGTCGCAGAGCTCCATCGAGTATTCCATTCTAAAGCTGGTAAAGGTTTTGGCTCTTTCCAGTCAGACAGCGAATTTCAATTTTGGCTTCAAGAAATGCGCAAAGGAGAGCGAGATTTTTACGACTTCTCACAAATTAGTGCAAATCGCCTGAAAGAAGAACTGATTAAGTACCCATTTGCGGATGAAGGCATTTTGGTTTTTGCTGAGTACCAAAGTTTAGCAACAGATTATCTTTTCATTGGTATCTTGCCGATGAACCAAAGCCTGAAAGTGACTGAGGGTTTGGACATCAGCGCGACGGACTACCTCGATATCACGAAGATGGACATCGCGGCGCGCATTGACCTTTCGAGTTACGAGACGGATAAAGAATCTAACCGTTACCTACAATACATCAAAGGGCGTGTTGGTCGTAAAGTCGCTGACTTCTTCCTTGATTTTCTGCAAGCCGATATTGGGTTAGACACGAAACAGCAAAACCTTGTGTTGATGCAAGCGGTGGATGACTTCTGTGCGGATTCTAAGTTGGAAAAGCAAGAAGTTAACGAGTACAAAAAGCAGGTTTATAACTACTGTAACGAGCAGATCAAATCTGGTGAAGAGGTTCAAATTTCTGAACTTTCTGGTGAGTTACCGCCAAGCCAAGATGGTACGAGTTTTATGGACTTCACCAAAGAGCAAGGTTACGAGCTTGAAGAATCATTCCCTGGTGATCGCTCAACGGTTCGTAAGCTGACTAAATATGTGGGTGCCGGTGGTGGTTTAAATATCAGCTTTGACAGCTTGTTATTGGGCGAGCGTATTTTCTACGATCCAGAAACAGATACGCTGACGATCAAAGGGACACCGCCAAACTTGAAAGATCAGTTAAGTCGTAACTAATTCTTATGAAGAGAGCCCTAGGCTCTCTTTTTTTATGTGAAGCAAGCACTGCCAGAGCTCAGAACATGGTATATGCTTGTAATTAATGGATTATATGAGGACTGAGCGTTGCATCAATTAAGAGCAGGGATTAAGCGGATTATTTGGTTCTTATTCATTTTGTGGTGTGTATTTTCTGCAACTCTTTGGTTTCAGGCAAAGCAGACGATGCAAACGCTTTCCACATTGAATGAACTCGGCAGCAAAGTTGAGGAAGTACGTAACTTCTTTAATTTTGAGTTGCCGTATCGAGTTAAGCATGTCGATCAAGTCTCACTCAAACTTCAGCTTGTGTACGCGGTTCGCCTTCAATTAGAAAGTGAAGTCTCTGATGCGAATGGGCCAGACGTCACGCAATTGCTTTATTCAACTGACCGATTTTTGGAAAGTGCACGCGCTTTTATTGGTAGTGATGGCGAGTTGGTATCGTTGGCGGAGCAACTGCACACCAGCCGAGGTGCGGAAAACAACTCGCAGCAAATTGAAAACATGTATTACCGCTTGGGAGCCTTGGTTCTTGAATCGATTTTTAGCGATTCCAACACCAATACGGATACCTATCGCGAACTGGATTTACTGTTCATCGAATCGGATTCACTTTCGACAGGGGAGCGTTCTGCATTTCAACGTCGACTCGCACAAACCTCAAGTGTTCTTGCGGCGAATGCGCAGGGTAGTTATTTGGCGAATCAGTTATTAAAGCCAGATTTTCCTAATCAGTTGGTGTCGATGAAGGCTACGCTCGAACAAAAACTGGTTTCTTTCATCTTTTGGCTCATTGTCGTGAGCGGTTGTCTGTTGGCGTTGGTCTCATGGGCTGTCTTCTCTAAAAATGCGGTGGCGAATTCAAGTTCATCAGATCCTGCCGTTTCTCAAACTGAAAACGCATCCAATTCTTTAGAACACGAGAACAAAGCGCGTGAGTTGGCAAGTGATGCTCAAGCGAATAAAACGCAAGAGCTAACCCCTGATTCGCGACAAGAATTGCTGGCTCCGCAAGAACCGTTTATCGATATCAACAGAATGCTGGATTCGCTTTCTGGCGATGAAGGCGCTGTCCGAATGTTGCTCGAGGTCTTTATTCAAGATCATGCTGAAGATGGCTCTAAATTATATAAACTTCTAAACGAAGATATAGACAACGCACAGCGCGCGGCGCACAGCCTGAAAGGGGTGTCAGGAAGTTTAGGTGCAATGCCCCTGCATTACATCTCAGGTGAGATAGAATTATTGATAAAACAGGGCAAAGAGGTACCGGATAATAAGCTCTGTCAATTAAGGGATGTATTACAACAAACAACACTTTTCGCAGAGAAAGTTCTCAACAGTGAAAAGATACGAGAAGTGCTAACAGATTGATATTCCTCTGACTTAAAATGTTGGCGGTTGAGGTATTAAAGGCGCGTTCGAACCTACACTTGGGTTCCGCTTAATTCCTGTTCTATACAATTTGATAAAGGTAGCTTCATGTCCATTCGTCGAATATCGTCACTAATGGTTTTGTGGTTGGTTACCACTCTTTCAGGGTGTTCCCTGTTAGAAGTGAAAATTGACAGCCAGACCGTTCCTCTCACCAAGCAAGAGCTTAATATGCGCATTTTAACGCGCGAATATGCACTTCAATTTTTTGCTCAAGTTGAGCAAGCCGCCGATGTGCTTCAAGAGCAGTATGACCCCAATGATAAAGTGAACCAGTCTTACGTCCTGCTGTGGAAGATCAATGCAGAAGAAGGCTTGCAAGCAGCAGCATATCAAGTATCACCAATGGCTGCATTGATTGATACGTGGGTGTTCACTCATCAAATGAACCAGTTTTATGCAACGGGCGCTGGCCGTGACATTTTTGCTACGGATGAAGCCAAACAAGTCTCGGCACACTTAGCCAATGAGGTAGACCAGCTCGCTCAATCACTGTTGAAAAAAGAGGTTTACGATAAAACGAAGCTCTTTGTTGCTGACTTTGTTAGACAGTATCCGTTTGCTGATTTAAGCATGATTAGAACGCCCGCTTACCGTGCTTGGTTAGAAGCCAATCAAATCAGTGAGGAAGACGCGGTAACAACGTTGGGTACGATGCCGGAAGCATTGGGAGATGTATCCGATAGATTGAGTTTGGTCTCTGAACAAACGCCAAAGATCATGACTTGGAAGGCGCAGTTATTAGCGTTGAACAGTTCGGCAAGTATTGAGAAGGTTAATGCCGCTTTGAACAGTCTGCAAGTGACTGCTGACTCAATGAGAGATTTCATCGATAACAACCCTGAGTATATGCGTTATTTGGCTGAACAAATGGCGGTTGAACTGCAGCCTTTAGTGGACGACATTGATCAAAAAACCGAAGCGCGTTTGTCTCAGTTAGGTGAAGAGCGACAAGCATTAGAAGAAATGGTGGCAAGAGAGCGCCAAGAGATCGCTCTGATCATCACTCATGAACGTGAGAAGTTTGCTCAGGATATGGATAGAGTGTCTCAAGAGGTTGTGAATCTCGCCATGACCAAGTTGATAGAATTAGTGAAGAGCACAATTGTCTACTTTATTCTGTTCATTGCTGCGATATTCTTCGCTCCGCTTGGTTTAGGTTATGTGCTTGGCAAGCGAGCGGCGGTGAAAACAAAAGTAAAACAAAGCTAACGTGTAGTTTAGATACAAAAAAGAGCGCGAATGCGCTCTTTTCTTTGTCTTTCATTCGGAAGGGAGGTTCTTCCTAACTCTGCGAAGTTAAGCCGTTTGCTGCTTTAATTCGCCTTCAGCTTGTTCAACTGCTTCTGCTGTTGGTTCGCATTTATCAACAAACCAACCCATGTAAGACGTGAAGATAGTCACAATAATACATACAAAGCTTAGCCACATGAATGGGGCGTAAGACAGCGTAGCAACACCCAAAATACTTGCCATGTAGATACCGTTGTCACTCCAAGGAACCATACCTGATGTTAGCGTGCCACCAAATTCTGCGTTACGAGATAAGTTCTTACGTTTGTAGCCTAGACGGTCGTAATTCTTCGCACAGATTTTTGGTGTCAGGATAAGTGAAACGTACATCGCCGAACCAAACACGTTACCCATAAAGGCTGTACCAATTGTGCTTGTTGCCAGTGAACCTGCACTTTGAACGCGTTTTTCAAACAGTTTCGCGATAGTTTCAAGCACGCCCACTTTGTCTAGCAGGCCACCAAAACCAAGGCCGAACACGATAACCGCTACCGAACCAAGCATTGAAGACATGCCGCCACGGTTAAGAATCGAGTCGATGAAATCTACGCCAGATGAGATTGCAAACGGAGCCCAAGCAGTGTTGAACGCAGTCAGGAAGTCCACATCTTGAATCATTACTGCCCAAATAATACCTAGCAGAGAACCAAAACTGATCACTGGGAATGAAGGCATACGCATTGCTAGAAGTGACAATACGATGATCACAGGAACAAATGAGTAAGGCGTGATGTAGAACTGCTGTTCCATCGCTTTAATCACCGAGTCCACTTGGCTCATGTCTACTTGACCTGCGTAGTGGAAACCAAAAGCAGTAAACATAATGCCAGTGATCACGTAGCTGATCAGCGCGATAGGCAGCATGCCTTTGATGTGCTCCATCACTTCAACGTTAGACATTGATGAAGCAAGAATCACTGAATCTGATAGAGGCGACATCTTGTCACCGAAGTAACAACCTGAAAGTACTGCACCCGCTGTAATTGGGGCAGGAACGCCAAGACCTTGGCCAATCCCCATCATTGCGATACCTGCGGTACCTGCTGCACCCCAAGATGTGCCGGTTGCCAACGCAGTCAATGAACAGATGATCATTGTTGCTAGCAAAAAGATAGAAGGGTGGATGGCTTTAAGACCGTAGTAGATGATGGTTGGTACGATTCCGCCTGAAATCCAAGTGCCGACAAGTGCACCAACGGCAAGGAGAATCAATACTGCACCCAGACCATTAGAAATACCGTTAAGCGCGGCTTTTTCTAAGTCTTTGTACTGATGACCAAGTTTAAGACCCAATAGCATGATGATAAACCAGCCGATGTACAGCGCGAGCTGAATTGGCAGGTCTAGCTTGGCAGTAAAGGAAAATGCCAGAAGTAGAAATAAACCTAGCGAGATAAATACCTGTATCAAGCTAGGAAGGCGTGTTGTAACTTGCTTCATATGTGCCTCTGTCAATCTTGGAGCAATAGAGGAAGACGCTCCTTGTTGTAATGGCGCATAACATACATTAACAAAAATTATATTTCGAATATTTGGTGTTTTATCTTGATGTTCGTCGGCTAAAACGTTTGCTTGTAAAATTAACTGCCAATTAATTTTAAAATCTATGTATTTAAATGTTGTGTGATGTGAATTTATTGTGCTTCAGTTGTTGTTTTCTCACTGAGTGGTAAGACCAATACGCTCGGAGTAGGGGATTTCCCTACTTGTTAATCGAGGAGTAAAGGCAGCACAAATAGTTCGAAATTACGGCTAACGTGAATTTTCTCGGTAAAAGGGTAAAAATTGACCTCATTTACAAATTAGGGCTTGAGATTTTTCTGCGAAAAATGAACTATGGGGTAGGTTTAATTTATTACATGGAGAGTTATGCGATGAGAGTAGGTTTAGTTGGTTGGCGCGGCATGGTCGGTTCGGTTCTAATGCAGCGTATGGTCGAAGAAAAAGACTTTGACTTGATTGAACCAGTTTTCTACAGCACTTCTCAAGTAGGTATCCCTGCGCCTAATCTAGGAAAAGATGCAGGTATGCTTCAAGATGCCTTTGATATCGAAAGTTTAAAACAGCTTGATGCGATCATTACGTGTCAAGGTGGCAGCTACACTGAAAAAGTGTACCCAGCACTTCGTCAAGCAGGCTGGAAAGGTTACTGGATTGATGCAGCTTCAACACTGCGTATGGCGGAAGATTCGATCATCACGCTAGACCCTGTGAACCTAAAACAAATTCAACATGGCATTCATGGCGGCACGAACACCTTTGTAGGTGGTAACTGTACCGTTAGCCTGATGCTGATGGGTCTTGGTGGCCTGTTTGAAAAAGGGTTGGTGGAATGGACCAGTGCGATGACTTACCAAGCGGCTTCTGGCGCTGGCGCGCAAAACATGCGTGAGTTGATCTCTCAAATGGGCGTTATCAACGATGCAGTAAGTTCAGAACTGGCAAACCCAGCAAGCTCAATTCTTGATATTGACAAGAAAGTTGCAGACACAATGCGCAGCGCGTCATTCCCTACAGACAAGTTCGGCGTACCACTAGCTGGCTCGTTGATCCCGTGGATCGATGTGAAGCGCGATAATGGTCAGAGCAAAGAAGAGTGGAAAGCGGGTGTTGAAGCAAACAAGATCCTTGGTTCTCAAGGCGCTCCAGTTCCTATCGATGGTACATGTGTGCGTATCGGTGCGATGCGTTGTCACTCTCAAGCATTGACTATTAAGCTTAAGCAAAATGTGCCGATGGATGAAATCGAAGAAATCATTGCAACTCACAATGACTGGGTGAAGGTGATTCCAAACGATCGTGACATCACGGCTCAAGAGCTAACGCCAGCGAAGGTCACCGGCACTATGTCAGTTCCTGTTGGTCGTCTGCGCAAGATGGCAATGGGTGATGATTTCCTAAACGCGTTCACTGTTGGTGACCAATTACTTTGGGGTGCAGCCGAGCCGCTGCGTCGTACGCTTCGTATTATCCTTTCTGAAAAAGCGTAATCGACAAAACTTCGTAAAAAGAGCTCCTATTAGTAGGAGCTCTTTTTTTACCTTCTATTTTAACCTTCACCTCGAACCACTCGTTTGTCCGGGTCGGCCAACTCGCTTCCACAATGTTTACAGTAGATAGCGTCCGAGTCATGTCCAGCTTGAGAGCAATTAGGGCACTTCACCAGTACTTTGTGGGATTGCATCTCTTGATGTAGCTCAGCTGTAAATATCCCTGTCGGAACCGCGAGAATCGAGTAACCCAAGAGCATGGTTATAGATGCCAGCGCTTTACCTAAGTTAGTTTGCGGAACCAAATCTCCATATCCCACGGTGGTTATGGTCACAATAGCCCAATAAATGCTTTTCGGAATACTGGTAAACCCGTTTTCTGGCCCTTCAACAATAAAAATCAATGAACCGAAAATCGTGACCAAAATGGCGACGGTTGTGAAGAAGATGAAGATCTTTCTGCGAGCCATTAGTAATGAGCGCAACAAAATGTTGGACTCTTGCAGGTACCTCACCAACTTCAAGATACGAAAAATACGCATCACACGTAGTGCTCTGATCACGCCCATGAAAGAGGCGGATGGGAAGAACAATACTAAGTAAGTTGGGATAATCGCCAACAGGTCGACAATACCGTAGAAACTTTTTGCGTACGCCACCGGTTTTGGCGAGCAATACAGACGTAGCAAGTACTCAATGGTAAACAGGCCGGTGAAGGTGTATTCAAGGTACTTCAGTTCTTTTGCCCACTCGGCACGTACCGAGGGAATGGAATCTAGAACGAGAACGGCTAACGAGCTGATGATGGCAATAATAAGCGCGATATCAAAAGCACGGCCGGCTTTGGTGTGGGTGCCAAATATAGTGACGTAAAGTGTATTTTTTAGAGAGTGAGTCGTCATGACAAAGCGATCCATTGTTGAATCGCTCTATCATAACGTCATTAATAAAATCAGGCTAATCCAGGGAACAAGTTACGTAAGCCGTTTGCAATAAACTCGATGCCTAGCGCACCAAGAATCAAACCCATGATACGTGTGATCACGTTGATGCCTGTTTGACCCAAGAAACGAACGATCAAAGGTGCCGAACGAAATAGCAACCAAGAACAAAGGCAAAACAGACCAATCGTGATAACGATGCCCACGGTATCGAACATACTTGGGTAACGCGCGCCATAAACGATTGTTGAGCTGATTGCACCAGGACCAGCCATTAGTGGCATCGCTAGTGGTACAACGCCGATCTGTTCGCGGCTAACGTATTCAGATTTTTCTTGTTTGTTCTGCTTATCCTCACCGAGCTTACCGCTCATCATCGAAAAGGCGATGCTTAACAGCAGCAAGCCACCTGCCACTCGGAATGAATCCAGTGAAATACTGAACATATCCAACAGTAACTGACCTGCAAGCAGGGAAATGATCAGAATGACGGCCACTGCCACATTGGCTGTTGTCGCGGTTTTGATCTTTTCTTCTGGTGTCATATGTCCGCTTAAAGACACGAAAACAGGCATGATGCCTACAGGGTTAACGGCGGCAACCAACCCCAAGAAAAACTGCAGGAAAATGGCTAGCTCTAAAGTCTGCATATTGCGTACTCGTAAATGTTCACATTAGTGAAAAACGGAAAGGGTAAATTTACACCAATCTATCGGGTTTTGTTGCTAAGTAAATTCGTGGGAGGTGACTACAGTTAGAAAGGGATGGATAACTGCGATACGCACCTTTGTTCTTATCGAATTTCTGCGCAATTATTGGAACATCTACTTACCAGATTCCAGATTGGTTTTCGGCGCTAAATGTAAGGCAAAAGTGCATTAGGAAGAAATGAAAAAAACTAACGTATTGACCCCACTATTTGTGAGAAAAACTAATTTTTTAATAAAATGTATCTAATCTGAGAGTGAAATGTTACATAGGGTGTTGCTGTGAAATTGTGCTGTTTTACACAAACGTTAACATTCGCACATTTTTGATAAAAACAAAGGTGGTTTGTAGAGAGATGTATTTGATTCGATATACTCTCAGTAGCACAAAAAATTAGGCCTACATGTAATTTTGTTGGCTAAAAATGAAACTTTTTTACAGGTTGTTGTTGTTTCTTTTATTTTTTTGTCTGTTTGCTTGTTTTTTATGCAATAAATAAGTTGGTTTAATTTATTTGTTTATCAAATGGTTACATTGAATTGTTGTGGTTAACCACTACTTTGGTGGTATTTCGAGTGTGAGAACTGATCCAAGTCAATTTTTTTCACACTCTGAAATATTATACTCAGTCCTGAAAGCAATTTACTAAGACGTTTGTTCTCTAAGTGACTGATAAACAGTAAAAACGAAAGACAATTGCCTTAATAAAAAGTTTTTAATATTTGTTAATTTTAGGAGAATCCCTATGCCTGTAACTAATATGGCTGAACTAGATGCAATGATTGCTCGCGTTAAGAAAGCGCAAGAAGAGTTCGCTACTTACTCTCAAGAGCAAGTAGACAAAATCTTCCGTGCAGCGTCTCTTGCAGCTAACCAAGCTCGTATCCCTCTAGCGCAACAAGCGGTAGAAGAATCTGGTATGGGTATTGTTGAAGATAAAGTAATCAAGAACCACTTCGCTTCTGAGTTTATCTACAACAAATACAAAGACGAACAAACGTGTGGCATCCTAGAAGAGGATGACAACCTAGGTACTATGACTATCGCTGAACCTGTTGGTATCATCTGCGGTATCGTACCAACAACTAACCCTACATCTACAGCGATCTTCAAATCTCTAATCTCTCTGAAGACTCGTAACGGTATCATCTTCTCACCACACCCACGTGCGAAAAACTCTACTAACGATGCAGCTAAACTTGTTCTAGATGCAGCAGTAGCAGCAGGTGCACCAAAAGACATCATCGGTTGGATCGACCAACCTTCAGTTGAGCTATCAAACGCTCTAATGAAACACGATGACATCGCGCTTATCCTTGCGACTGGTGGTCCAGGCATGGTTAAAGCAGCTTACTCTTCTGGTAAGCCAGCAATCGGTGTAGGTGCAGGTAACGTTCCTGTAGTTATCGATGAAACAGCAGACATCAAACGTGCAGTTGCTTCTGTACTAATGTCTAAAACTTTCGATAACGGCGTAGTATGTGCTTCTGAGCAGGCTGTAATCGTAGTTGACGAAGTTTACGACGAAGTAAAAGAGCGCTTTGCTTCTCATAAAGCTCACGTTCTATCTAAAACAGATGCTGACAAAGTACGTAAAGTGCTTCTAATCGACGGCGCGCTAAACGCGAAAATCGTTGGTCAACCAGCTACAGCTATCGCTGAAATGGCGGGTGTTAAAGTTCCTGCAGATACTAAAGTGCTTATCGGTGAAGGCCTAGGCAAAGTATCTTACGATGACGCATTTGCTCACGAGAAACTGTCTCCAACTCTAGGTATGTTCCGTGCTGACAACTTCGAAGATGCAGTCGCTCAAGCAGTAACAATGGTAGAGATCGGCGGTATCGGTCACACATCTGGTCTATACACTAACCAAGACGTGAATGCAGACCGCATCCGTTACTTCGGTGACAAGATGAAGACTGCTCGTATCCTAATCAACATCCCGACTACACACGGTGGTATCGGTGACTTGTACAACTTCAACGTTGCACCTTCTCTAACTCTAGGTTGTGGTTCATGGGGTGGTAACTCTATCTCTGAGAACGTAGGTCCTAAGCACCTAATCAACAAGAAAACTGTAGCGAAGCGAGCTGAAAACATGTTGTGGCATAAACTACCTAAGTCAATCTACTTCCGTCGTGGCAGCCTTCCAATCGCACTTGGCGACCTAGAAGGCAAGAAACGCGCATTCCTAGTAACTGACCGTTTCCTATTCAACAACGGTTACGCAGATGACGTAGTAAGCCTACTGAAAGCTCAAGGCATGGAAGTTCAAACATTCTTCGATGTTGAAGCTGACCCAACACTATCTGTAGTAGAAAAAGGCGCGGCTCAAATGGCTAGCTACCAACCTGACGTTATCCTAGCGCTAGGCGGTGGTTCACCAATGGATGCAGCGAAAATCATGTGGGTAATGTACGAGCACCCAGAAACTCACTTCGAAGAACTAGCAATGCGCTTTATGGACATCCGTAAACGTATCTACAAGTTCCCTAAAATGGGTCAAAAAGCTGAGCTTGTATGTATCACTACTACTTCAGGTACTGGTTCAGAAGTTACTCCATTCGCAGTTGTTACTGACGACAAGACTGGTGCTAAGTACCCACTAGCTGACTACGAAATCACGCCAAACATGGCTATCGTTGATGCGAACCTAGTAATGAACATGCCTAAGTCTCTAACAGCATTCGGTGGTTACGATGCAGTAACTCACGCTCTAGAAGCTTACGTATCTGTTCTTGCGAACGAATACTCTGACGGTCAGGCTCTTCAAGCACTTAAGATGCTAAAAGAATACCTACCATCAAGCTACGCGAATGGTGCAAATGACCCAATCGCTCGTGAGAAAGTTCACAACGCAGCAACTATCGCTGGTGTAGCATTTGCGAACGCATTCCTAGGTGTTTGTCACTCAATGGCGCACAAACTAGGTGCAGAGTTCCACTTGCCACACGGCCTAGCTAACGCACTACTAATCTCTAACGTGGTACGTTACAACGCGAACGACAACCCAACTAAACAAACTGCGTTCTCTCAATACGACCGTCCACAAGCACGTCGTCGTTACGCTGAAGTTGCAGACCACCTAGGCCTAAGCCAAGCTGGTGACCGCACTGCTCAGAAGATTGAACGTCTACTAGCATGGTTGGATGAACTAAAAGTTAACCTAGACATCCCAATGTCTATCCAAGCGGCAGGTGTTGCTGAAGCTGACTTCGTAGCGAAACTAGACGAGCTAGCGGTTGAAGCGTTCGATGACCAATGTACTGGTGCGAACCCACGCTACCCTCTAATTAGCGAGCTAAAAGACGTTCTACTAGCTTCTTACTACGGTAAAGCTTTCGTTGAAGGTGAAACTTTTGAAGGTACTACAGTAATCAAGAAGAAAGCAGACCAAGAAGCAGCGAAATCTGCTCCTAAAGCTAAAAAAGAAAAAGCTGACGCGTAATTAAGAGTCGCTTTGAGTAAGGTTTTCGCTAGCACGAAACCTTAATCGGGAAAAGGTTAAAGCCCCAGTCAAATGACTGGGGCTTTTTTTGTTTAGGTATCGGAGGTTGCTTACATCGGAGCCGGGAAACACAGAGTAATGGTGTATGTTTACACTTCGGTCGCAACTACTCGGCCACTGAAGTATTCATTCGCGACGATGTACGCTGTGTTACGGACCAGTTCGTCTTGGATCTCTGCCCAGTGCCTTTCGTCAAGATCCTCTCGTGTATGACTGACAGAGGGAATGACGCCGCCGACGCGGATATTGAAAGGGGTGAGCTCTTTTGCCCAGCTGTGCGTAAAGCCAGACACCAAAGCCGCCATGCTTTCAACACCAGTCAGATCTTCGTGGTTATCGTGCGAAATGACATTCACGATCACGCCTTTTTTATTGCGCGCTCTAAATCGTTCCGCGCCGACTTGCCCGTAGGTATAGAGAAAACGTGCCGCGGAAGATAGGTGGTCGATATAGATACTCATTGGTTCTGGCGCCATTAGGCTTGGCATCGGTGAGCTCGTCCAGCAATTAACGATAACATCTGGCGTTGCTCTTAGCTGCGATTCGATCTGATCAAACAATAGATTTATGGATGTGGGGTTATCACTACACACATTCATTGCATAGACTTTGTCGGTAAATGCGCGGATCTGATCATAACTCGCCTTTAGGGCGCTTGAATTTTGGTCACACAGGATCAACGTCGCTCCGAGGTGAGCGAAATGGCTGGAGCACGTTCTTCCGATGACCGAACCCGCAGATGTGACGAGAATGATTGACTCTTTAATATCCATAACACCTTCACTGTATCCATGTGTGAAAAACAATACACCAGTGGTTTGTGCTATCAGCATGGTTGAAAATCGTTGAGCTCAGTGTGAAAGGCCTCAAACTAACGCTTTCGAGTAAGGACTATTGTGCGGTAATTTGTAAGGCGTCACATTTCTGACGTGTTGATACTGCAAGCTGTTGGATGAAAAGCTGATCTCTATGCTTGAGCTTGGATCTGATACTGACGTTGAGCCGTCACTAGCTGATTGTAGAGGCCCGCATCAGGGATAAGGCTCTTGTTGCGCTCACCTAAAGTGCGGCGCTCATGGCCTGACAAATTATGATAAACGTCTTCAGGAAGATCGAACGTATCTTCTGGCAAGTAGGTTAGGGCGTCTGGTTTTAGGTAGTGGCTTAACTTTGCAGATGGCAGACCCGCATTATGGAATTGTTTCGCTTGTAATGCGGCGAGTTCGTAGCTGCTGCTATCGGAGCGCAAAGCTTGTGGCTGAGAGAGCCCAAACTGTTGACGAAGAATCTCGTCGCTTGTGGCCGTTTCTTTAATTTCTTCAACCGGTACGACATCTCGAACATCGTTTGAGAACATAGACAAAATCAGCGAAAAATCGGCACGACGACCTTCGTGAACAGCATGGTTGATACCGTTGCCGAACTGAATTTCGTTGATAATTGCTGCTTTGTCTAACGTATGAATTTGCATGATGTTCCTCTTGAGATGCTTTTATAACGGCGCATCAAAGAAGAACTTTAGGAAAAAGAAGAGATTAAATGGGTATTTTTAAGCGAGAAAAGAAAAAGCTCGCTGATTCAGCGAGCTTTTAAAATAAGACTAAATTGAACTAGGGGGAAGTCAATTACTTCGCTAAGTTCTCAGCTACGAAGTCCCAGTTTACAAGAGCCCAGAAGCCGTTCATGTAATCAGGACGTACGTTGCGGTAATCGATGTAGTACGCGTGTTCCCATAGGTCAACAGTTAGAAGTGGAGTAGTACCTTCTTCTGTTAGTGGCGTTGCTGCGTTAGAAGTGTTAACGATTTCTAGAGAACCGTCAGCTTTCTTAACTAGCCAAGTCCATGAAGAACCGAAGTTGTTGATTGCTGCGTCAGTGAACTTCGCTTTGAATTCTTCGAAAGAACCGAATGCTGCGTTGATTGCGTCTGCAACTGCGCCAGTTGGTTCGCCGCCCGCGTTTGGAGCAAGACAGTGCCAGTAGAACGTGTGGTTCCAGATTTGCGCTGCGTTGTTGAATACGCCACCAGTAGAAGTCTTGATGATCTCTTCTAGAGTTTTGCCTTCGAACTCAGTACCAGGGATAAGACCGTTAAGCTTAACAACGTAAGTGTTGTGGTGCTTACCGTGGTGGTAGTCTAGAGTCTCTGCTGAGATGTGTGGTTCTAGTGCGTCTTTCGCGTAAGGAAGAGCTGGTAGTTCAAATGCCATTACTCGATTCTCCATTGATATGAAAGGTTAACCTTTCGATTGCTTCCAGTGTTTTTTTATAGCTATGTAGCCTTTACGGCTGACTTGCTAGGTATTTTAGCAAGTTTTTACTTTATTAAAACCCCGATATGAAAATATTTTGAGATGCTAAGTGTTGTTCATGCTCCTCCACTTACCAACGAAGTGGTAGTAAGCGGTCAAACTTTTTGCTTTTAAATCATCTCAGTATAAACCGCATCAATTATATGGTTTTTATTCTGTCGTTATTGAGTAGAATGTGGCAAAGAAACAAGTTCACATCCATGAATGAGGAAGCGATGGAAACTATCGACAAAATCAAACAGCAGATCTCTGAAAACTCAATCCTGCTGTACATGAAAGGCTCACCGAAACTGCCAAGCTGTGGTTTCTCTTCTCAAGCATCACAAGCGCTAATGGCATGTGGCGAGAAGTTCGCTTACGTAGACATTCTACAAAACCCAGACATCCGCGCTGAGCTACCAAAATACGCACAATGGCCAACGTTCCCACAACTATGGGTTGAAGGTGAGCTAATTGGTGGTTGTGACATCATTCTGGAAATGTTCCAGAAGGGTGAACTTCAGCCTCTAATCAAAGAAGCTGCAGCACGCGCTGAAGGTCAAGCTGAGTAATTCGTAAATACTTACATTTGGCGATAGAATACGAGGGAGCCGCATTGGCTCCTTTTTCTTTTTTAGGTTAGTGGAATGAACATAAAGCTTTACTACGTACATGACCCTATGTGCAGTTGGTGCTGGGGATACAAACCAACCATCGAAAAACTAAAACAACAACTGCCAGGTGTGATTCAGTTTGAGTATGTGGTGGGTGGGCTTGCACCAGATACTAATTTGCCAATGCCGCCAGAAATGCAACAAAAGCTTGAGGGGATTTGGAAGCAAATCGAAACTCAGCTAGGCACCAAGTTTAATTACGATTTCTGGAAACTGTGCACACCAGTGAGAAGTACGTATCAATCATGCCGCGCTGTTATCGCCGCGGGATTTCAAGATTCGTATGAGCAAATGCTCGAAGCGATTCAGCACGCCTATTATCTACGTGCAATGCCGCCTCATGAAGAAGCAACGCATCTTCAATTAGCGAAAGAGATTGGCTTGAATGTGCAGCAGTTTAAAAATGATATGGATGGCACGTTATTGGAAGGTGTATTCCAAGACCAACTGAGTTTAGCGAAAAGTTTGGGTGTTAACTCTTACCCTAGTTTGGTGCTGCAAATCAACGATGCGTATTTCCCAATTGAGGTGGATTACCTATCGACCGAGCCAACGCTTAAGTTGATTCGTGAACGCATTATCGAAAACATGCCAGCGCAATAGTGGCTTCGTTTTCGATTGAATTAAAAAAACCGCTCATATCGAGCGGTTTTTTTGTTAGCAAAGGTATCAGTCTTTTCTGTTAGAAAACTTGATACTAAAGCACCATTGCAGCGATCCAACCGAAGATGATCAGTGGGATATTGTAGTGGATGAAGGTTGGAACAACCGTTTCCCAAATGTGTTCGTGCTGGCCGTCAGCATTTAGGCCAGAAGTTGGGCCCAATGTTGAGTCGGATGCAGGAGAACCTGCATCACCTAGCGCTGCAGCTGTACCTACTAATGCGATCGTTGCCATTGGTGAGAAACCAAACGCCAAAGAAAGCGGAACGTAGATGGTTGCAAGAATTGGAATCGTCGAGAATGAAGAACCAATACCCATGGTTACCAACAGACCAACAACCAGCATAAGTAGCGCTGCAAGCGGTTTGTTGTCACCAATGCTTGTAGACAGTGACTGAACTAGGGTTTCTACGCCACCGGTTTGTTTCATTACCGCTGCAAAACCCGCGGCTGCGATCATAATAAAGCCGATCATCGCCATCATGTGAACGCCTTTGGTGAATACGTCGTGGGTTTCTTTCCATGCGATAACGCCACCAAACGTGAACACCATAAAGCCAGCGAGAGCACCGATGATCATTGAGCCGGTGTAAAGCTGAACACCAAGCGCGGCAATAATACCAAGTGCAGCCACTAGGATGTGCTGTTTGTTAATGCTGTGGTCGGTTTCGTGAACCACCGTCAGCTCTGTTTCTTTGTACTCGCGAGGTTTTCGGTAGCTAACAAAAATGGCCAGTAGCAAACCAAAAATCATACCCGCGCCAGGAAGCAACATTGCGGTTGGTACTTGGCTTGCGACAACGTTCTCTAAACCGTTGTCATGCAGGTTTTTTAGCAAGATGTTGTTTAAGAAGATCCCGCCAAAACCAACAGGAAGCACCATGTAAGGTGTAATCAGACCAAAAGTCAGCACACACGCAATTAAGCGACGATCCAGTTTAAGCTTCGCAAATACGCCCAAAAGAGGTGGAATCAAAATTGGAATAAAGGCGATATGAACAGGAATTACGTTCTGAGAAGACATGGTTACGAGCACTAACGCCACTAATACAGCGTATTTAAGGCCAGTAGTCGATGCCGCACTTTCTTTGCCGTTTAGGCGTTTAATCACGCTTTTTGCGAGCAGGTCAGTGATACCAGATTTAGAAATGGCAACGGCGAATGTGCCAAGCATAGCGTAGCTAAGTGCAATCGTTGCACCGCCACCTAAGCCACTTTCGAAGGCCGCTACGGTATCGCCTAAGCTCATTCCCGCAACAAGGCCACCAACAATGGCACTAAACGTGAGGGCGACCACCACGTTTACACGCATCAATGCTAACACGAGCATGACGCAAACTGAGATAACGACAGGATTCATACTATTCCCAATATGTTGTGTTTACTTATTATTCTTCGTTAACAAGCGGCCAACCGCCGAGGGCCTTCCATTTGTTCACGATGCCACAGAATAACTCTGCAGTTTTTTGTGTATCGTAAAGGGCAGAGTGCGCTTCACGATTGTCGAATTCCATCCCTGCCGTTTTGCATGCTTTAGCGAGAACAGTTTGACCATAAGCAAGGCCGCTTAATGTGGCGGTGTCAAAAGTAGCAAAGGGATGAAAAGGGACTCTTTTTAACTTGCAGCGCTCGTTCGCTGCATTAACAAAACTTAAGTCGAAAGCGGCGTTATGTGCAACCATTATTGCACGTGAGCAATCAGATGCTTTTTGTTCTTTACGAATCAGCTTATAAATTTCTTTTAATGCTTCTTGTTCAGAAACTGCACCGCGTAATGGGCTGAAAGGGTCACGAATACCATTAAACTCAAGCGCTTCTTTCTCTAAATTCGCGCCTTCAAAAGGTTCAATATGAAAATGAATAGTGGAGGCTGGATGCAGAACGCCTTCTTCATCCATACGAAGGGTGACGGCGCAGATTTCTAAAAGTGCATCGGTTTGAGCATTGAAACCAGCGGTCTCAACGTCAACAACCACTGGGAAATAACCACGAAAACGCTTTTTCAGGGTTAGGGCTTCATTTTCTATTGTCATGTTGGCTTATTTTTGTGTGACGAAGGCTGCATTATTGCAGATTATATCGATGAGAAAAACCGCAATTTCGGAGAAAAACGGAATTCTATTTTCCATCTAATCAATAAGCTCGCGCGGCGCTTGAGATAAAGAGCACAAGTACCGATTTTTGTATCACGCAGGTGCATATTTAACTCGGAAATAGATACGATTTAGCGGCATTTGTGGGAGAAATCAGAGCTGGAATCGTTCATTTTGATACTCTCACCAAGAAAGTTAGAGCATTGGCGGGATTTTTGCATGACAATCGTTGTAGTTTTAATGATTCCAATTAACGGCAAAAGACTGCCGTTTGAGAGATTGTACTAGATGAATAAATGGCTGATAACCAGTGGTGTCATGCTTTCACTGCTTAGCGCAAACAGTTACGCGGTGATGGGCAAGCGTTATGTCGCTACTCCGCAGCAATCACAATGGGAAATGGTGGTAAATACCCCTTTGGAATGTCAGCTTGTGCATCCAATTCCAAGCTTTGGTGATGCGGTGTTTTCGTCGCGTGCGAGTAAAAAAATCAATTTGGATTTTGAACTTAAGATGCGTCGCCCTATGGGTGAAACACGCAATGTCAGCTTGATCTCAATGCCACCACCTTGGCGACCGGGTGAGCATGCCGACCGCATCACGAATCTGAAGTTTTTCAAACAGTTTGATGGGTATGTCGGTGGGCAAACTGCTTGGGGTATTTTATCTGAATTAGAGAAAGGCCGTTACCCAACATTCAGCTATCAAGATTGGCAAAGTCGCGATCAACGAATTGAAGTCGCGTTGTCATCCGTATTATTCCAAAGTAAGTACAATGCGTTTAGTGACTGTATCGCCAATTTGTTGAAGTACAGTTTCGAAGATATTGCGTTTACGATTTTGCATTACGAACGTCAGGGCGACCAACTGACGAAAGCGTCTAAAAAGCGTCTTGCTCAGATTGCTGATTATGTGCGTCACAATCAAGATATCGACCTCGTGCTGGTGGCGACATACACTGATTCAACCGATGGTAAGAGCGAAAGCCAGAGCCTATCGGAGCGACGAGCAGAGTCTCTACGCACTTACTTTGAATCACTGGGTTTGCCAGAGGATCGTATTCAAGTGCAAGGTTATGGCAAGCGCCGACCTATTGCTGATAATGGCACGCCGATTGGTAAAGACAAGAACCGTCGTGTAGTCATCTCTTTAGGTCGAACTCAAGTTTAGGCCGTAGTAAGCATGCTTACATAAAAAACGCCGGAGAAATAATCTCCGGCGTTTTTGTATATTGACGTTGTTAGCTTGTAAATTAAGTAAGAGCATCGAAAACGCTCAAGTCTTACGTTGTATATGTTAGTGAGTATCTACTTACTGTTGAATAACTTTCGTGAGTTATTTCCAAGTGATGAGGTCAGCTTATTTTCGACCTTTGCTCATTAATTTAAACGAAACTTAGCGATCACTTCGCAATTGGTTGCGGTATCGATCTTTTCTACTTGTTTCGCAATTGCTGGGTTTGGATGACGCTTCATAAAGTCGATAAGTGCTTTTGTGCAACAGCCGATGGAGTCAATAAAGCTCGCGCAATTCTGGTTTGGGCATTGGGGAATAAGTGTGAGCACTTTTTCAGATGCCAGCTGAAGATATTTGAGTTCGTATTCGGTATCACCAGCCCAGCGCCAAAATTGCGCGAGGTTGTGACAAGAGATTACAGAAATCAAAAGTCGTTCGTCTGCTTCAATTTCCACGCATTCACTAATGTCTTCACTTAAGCTTAAAGCTTGTTGATAGTGAAGAATGCTGCGTACAGGATCATCTAGTTGCAGGGCAGTATCGGCTAGGAGTGTGTGTTTTTCCCATTCACTGATCATTATCGTTGTCCCACGTATCGAATTTGGGATGAATCTAAACGATAATCATTATCAAGTAAAGTGGTTTGTTTACAAAAGGACAGGCAGATCGCAGACCTGCCTGTAATTGAGGTTCGACTTGCAATGCAAGTGAATCAGATGAACTAGCCTTCTAGACCCGCAGAAGCTTGTTTGTTCTGGATAAGCTCAATCATGTAACCATCAGGATCTTTTACAAAGGCGATGTGTGTTGTACCACCTTTCACTGGGCCCGCTTCGCGAGTAACGTTACCGCCTGCAACTTTGATTGCATCACATGTTGCGTAAATGTCGTCTACGCCAATTGCAATATGACCAAATGCTGTGCCCAGGTCATATTCTGTCTTACCCCAGTTGTAAGTCAGTTCAATCACGGCACCTTGGGATTCATCACCGTAACCAACAAAGGCAAGTGTGTATTCGTACTCTTTGTTTTCGTTGGTACGAAGCAACTGCATGCCCATGACTTCAGTATAAAATTTGATTGATTTGTCTAGATCACCTACGCGAAGCATAGTGTGTAGAATTCGACCGTTTGACATTTTTAGCTCCTAGCTTCTGTTTTCAGATAGCGTTAACTATCTGGGTATACTTTCTCTTTATATTCGCACAAATCTTCAATAATGCAGCTTCCACAGCGAGGCTTTCTCGCTAAACAAGTGTAGCGACCATGAAGAATTAACCAGTGGTGTACATCGAGTTTGAACTCTTTTGGTACCACTTTTAATAGCTTTTGTTCGACATCATCTACCGTTTTTCCCATCGCAAACTTAGTACGATTCGAAACGCGATAAATGTGCGTATCGACGGCAATGGTTGGCCAACCAAATGCGGTGTTGAGCACGACATTGGCGGTCTTACGTCCGACTCCTGGAAGAGCTTCAAGAGCGGCGCGATCTTCTGGTACTTCGCCATTATGCTTTTCTAATAAGATCTTACAGGCTTTGATGGTGTTTTCTGCTTTTGAGTTAAACAGGCCAATGGTTTTGATGTATTCCTTCAAACCATCGACACCCAAATCGAGAATACTTTGTGGCGTATTCGCAACGGGGAAGAGTTTATCAGTGGCTTTGTTGACACTGACATCGGTCGCTTGCGCTGAAAGTAGCACAGCGATGAGTAACTCAAATGGAGAGCTCCAGTTCAGTTCCGTTTCAGGATTGGGGTTGTTTTCTCTTAATCGTTCAAGAATTTCTATTCTTTTTTCTTTGTTCATTGCTGACTTCCAAACCCGTCTTTGCGGTTTATGAAAAAGGCCCTACGAGTGGTAGAGCCTTGATTTTAGAATTCTTATATTATGCGTTAGTTACGCGAGCACGCTCAATGGCCGGTTTTTCTTCTTTCGGCTGACGAGCCTGAATTGAGCTGTCGATAACATTTTTCAACGCAATCAAAAGTCCTACACCGATGAAAGCACCTGGTGGTAATAG
This sequence comes from Vibrio sp. VP6, assembly GCF_028823755.1. NCBI lineage: Bacteria > Pseudomonadati > Pseudomonadota > Gammaproteobacteria > Vibrionales > Vibrionaceae > Vibrio > Vibrio sp. VP6. The sequence continues at coordinate 2,426 of NZ_JAPEID010000022.1, read as the reverse complement.
TGCTAATAAGAAGCTGCTATCAAATTGGAATACTTGAATGCGCAGCGCTGCAGCCCAGTCACCCAATAGCAAGTCTGCGCCGTCAAACAATGTGCCGTTGCCGATAAGCTCGCGCATTGAGCCCAACACAACTAGCACACTGGTCATGCCCAGTCCCATCCATAAGCCGTCCAATGCGGCAGGAAGCACATCATTTTTTGAAGCGTAAGCTTCGGCGCGACCGATGATGATACAGTTGGTTACGATCAACGGGATAAAGATACCCAGTGATAGGTACAATCCGTAAGCGTAAGCATTCATTAGTAGCTGGACGCAGGTTACGAGTGACGCAATGATCATAACGAAAACCGGAATTCGGATCTCTTTAGGAACATAGTTACGGATCAGTGAAACCGTTACGTTAGACCCCACTAGTACCAGTAATGTGGCAATACCAAGCCCCAGCGCATTGGTGATCGTCGATGAAACGGCGAGTAGAGGACATAAACCGAGCAGCTGAACCAATGCTGGGTTGTTGCTCCACATGCCGTTCTTCATCAATTGTTTGTTTTCGCTCATTGATTGTCTCCTGCGCAGTTTAGTGGCTGGCTGAGAATCTCATCACGAGATTGATTTACGTAGTTTACGGTGTTTCTGACTGCTTTGACGACAGCTCGAGGCGTAATGGTAGCGCCAGTAAACTGATCAAAGTCTCCACCATCTTTACGAACTTTCCAAGAATTCCAATTATCTTCGGTGACTTGCTTACCCGTGAAACCAAGAATCCAACTGGTAACGCGAAGATCTATTTTATCGCCTAGTCCCGGAGTTTCTTGATGGCTAAGTACGCGCGTACCTAAAATCTTACCTTGATTATCGATACCTGTGATGACTTTGATTTCACCGTTATAGCCTTCTGGTGCAATCGACTCAATGGCGATGGCTGTTGGCTCACCATTTTTGGTGGCAATGTAGGTAGGCATCGCGTGCATCGTGCCAAGCTCTGGAGACGTCACCAACGTGCATGATTGAGTTAATGCGTTGTCGTGCATCGTTTCAGGAATTACTTGGTTAAGCACTGAAAGTAGCTGCTTTTGTTCCTGAAGCTTGATTTGATCTTCGGTTAAGTACTGAGTCAACGCGACCAAACCTGTTGTGGCGCAAGCAAAGATCGCCAGTGTCAGACCATTTTTTCTAATTGCGGTTAACATGTTTACCTCAGTGGCCGTAAGTTCTAGGTTTGGTGTAGTAGTCGATAAGCGGAACGCACATGTTGGCTAAAAGAACCGCAAAGGCGACGCCATCAGGGAAGCCGCCCCAACTACGAATAATAAAGACAAGAGCACCGATTAGCGCACCAAAAATAAGGCGGCCTTTTACTGTGGTAGATGCCGATACTGGATCTGTCGCAATAAAGAACGCACCTAGCATGGTTGCGCCTGACAGCAGATGGAAGATTGGCGAAGCCGTCTCTCCCGGCGTGATAACGCTGAAAATAAGGCTAAACAGAGTCAAACTCGCGAGGAAGCCTGCTGGAATGTACCACTGAATGATGCGTTTTTTGATCATCACTAAGCCGCCAATCAGATAGGCTATGTTCACCCACTGCCAGCCGATACCAGCCAAGCCACCAAAGATCGGCTGTGAAAGCACTTCACTAGGGGTTGCTCCCGTGTGAATACCTGTTTTAAAGGCATCCAGTGGAGTTGCCATTGTTACACCATCAACACCAGCGCGAACTTGCTGCAATGAAAGACCGTCATAATCAAAACCAGTGAAAATCAAAGAGAGGGTATCTGCGAAATTTACATGGTCTGGAATCAACAGTGTTGGTGCACTCCAACTGGTCATTTGAACCGGGAAGGAAATCAAAAGTACAACGTAGGCGACCATTGCTGGGTTGAAGAGATTCTGTCCAATGCCACCATAAAGGTGTTTGGCAATCACAATCGCAAAAATTAAACCAATAACTATGATCCACCACGGAGACCAAGGTGGAATGGCAACGGCGAGCAGCCATGCGGTGACAATTGCACTGTTGTCTCGTAACGCTCTCATTGGCGAGCGTTTACGACAGATCATCACGAGTGCTTCAAGTGATACTGCAACGGCGATAGCAAAAATCAGCTGGATTAATGTGCCCCAACCAAAGTAGTACGTTTGCGCTGCCAAGCCAGGGATAGCACATAAGGCTACCCATTTCATTAAGTCAGGCGTGCTGCGACGACTATGCGCATGCGGTGAACTGGCAATAAAAAACGACATTACTCGTTCTCCTCGGTATTATTTTTATTCGCGTCTTGTTGAGCTTTTCGCGCTTTTGCACGAGTAATCGCAGCAGCGACCGCGGCTTTCTTCGGATCTTCGCCAAGCTCTTGAGAAGCTGTTTCTGCAACAGGTTGAGATTCAGTCTCTTGTTGCGCTTTACGCGCTTTTGCACGAGCAAT